>JAUIGD010000204.1 GCA_030430255.1 Verrucomicrobiia bacterium | reverse complement strand
GGCTTCGTTCCCCTGTTGGCCAATGTCGTCACCCGCTGGGTGAAAGATGGCAAACCGAACGAGCCACACCGGCTTCGCTACATCAGCCAGAACTTCGTCGAGATGGGTGAGCTGAACCTCCCCGAGGCCGAGAAAGCGGTCGAGAGTATGGCCGGACTGACCGTGGGGATGTACAGCAACTTCCTCAAGCACCTCCGCGACCCCGGTAGCAGCACCCCCGGCTCCCTGTCGGAGTCGAAAGCCTTGGAGGACGAAATCGACCAGATGATGGAAGACATCACGCACTACCTCATCCGGCTCTCCTCCGCCGAACTCAGCGACCGGAACGCTAGCGAAGTCAGTGCCCTCATGCGGATGGTAACCGAATTGGAAGAGGCCAGCGACTGCGTCTACCGCCTCGAAAAACTCATCGAGCGGCGCAACAGTGGGGGGTTGTCGTTCTCTCCCGAAAGCGCCGAGGGCCTCGCCTCTTTCGCAGAGCTCGTCGAGGAGTGCCTCGCCCACACCGCCTCCAACCTTCGCTCTCCCGTCCCCCTCGATTCGACCCACACGGCGAAAGACTTCGAGAAGCGCGGCGACCGCATGCGCCGCAGCCTCAACAAGGCTGCGCTGCGGCGCATGCAGGAGGGGGGCGACATCAAAGCGGAGATGCTTCTCATCGATATCAACAACCAGCTTGAGAAGATCACCGACCACTGCCTCCACGTCGTCCAAAGCGCCTTTCACAAAGACGACTAACTCGGGACGACCCCGGGACTCTAGCCCGGATCGATCACGACATCCGCAGGCGAGGCACCGCCATTCGTTGATGCCGAGTAGGCGGCGGCAGGGAGCGGCGAAGCGGCTGGGTAGACACCCTGCCCGAGCCGTTCCCAACGGCAACACCCTCAGCATCAACGAGGGCAAGCCGCAGCCCGGAGCTTGGTGATCGATTCGGGCTAGCGGCGGAGCTGCCTACCCGCCAGGTACCTGCAGCGCGCTGCCCCGCAGCGTCTGCGTGTAGATCTCTTTGCCGTCCCGCATCACGCAGCGGTAGGTCAGCGCCGGGTCGTCGGCGTCGAGGTCGAAGTCCAGCACCCCGAAGAAGGTGCCGGCGTTGTGCGAAAACAGTGCCTTGCTGTTCGTCCCGTGCGTGTGGTTGTTGGTGAGCTTGCCGTTCTCGAACTCCCACAGCGGGTAGGCGCCGGGGCGGTCGATGCGGTAGACGTCGGCGCGGTGCCGGTCGGCTGAGATCAGCACGACGCCTCCGATCCGCTCCCGCCCGATCAGCGAGAAAACCTCCTCGCGCTCGCCGGGCACCCCCCACCACGAGTCGGCGCCCCCCTTGTCCGCGTGCTCGGTCCACAAGGTCCCCGAGGCGATCACCTTGAAGGTCGCGTCCGAGGCCTTCAGCGCCTCCAACAGCCAGCGTTTCTGCGCCGGTCCGAGCATCGTCTTGCCCCCTTTGAAATCACGGTAGAAGCGCCCGTCGGTCATGAAGAAATCCACATCACCGATGGAGAACGAAAACCAGCACCCGGGCTGGGCCTCGCCCCCCCCGTAGGCGGGATTCGCCCAGTTCTCGCGAAAAACGCCCCAGGCTGGCACCTTCCAGGCCGGTCTCTCGATCAGCGGGCCACCGGAGACGTCGTTGGCGCCAAAGTCGTGGTCGTCCCAGATGGCATACTGGGCGCTGGTCGACACCATGCGCTGGAAATCGGGGCGCAGCTGCCTGCGGTAGTAGTAGACCCGCTGGCGGACCCGGCTCTCCGGATCGTCGATGTAGAGGTTGTCTCCGAGCCAGAGGAAGGCGGCCGGACGCCGGTCGGCGATCGTCTCCCAGATCCCTTCCTTCGGCGGGTTGTAGCGCGCACAGCCCCCGAACACGACCTCGAACCGACCACCGCCGCCCCGCGCCGGATAGGTGCGGAAGGCCGGTCGCTGATCCTCCGCGAACACCGCCTCGCCATCGACCCAAATTTGATAGCGGTATTCCGTGGCCGGCTCCAGGCCGCCGAACCGCAACACGGTCGCGAGATCGCCGACCTCGGCTCGGGTACGGCCTCGCACCTTCGGCCGCTCGCCGACCTGCACCTCGACCACGGCCGGGTGTGGCGTCCGCAGCCATACCGATCCGCCGCGGTCGGACAGGTCGCCGAGCATCGGGCCTCCGAACAACTTGAGTCCCTCCGCCTCGATCAGCGCCGCGAAATCCGCATCGCCGACGAGGTCTTTGACCCCCGCCTCCTTGCCGAGCGGCTCCCCCTCCAACAGGCGCTCGAACAGAAAGGGCTCGAGGGCGCCGATGACCGGGTCGTCGGGTGGCGTCGGGATCGGCTCCTTCGCGGCGGCGAATTGCCCCCCCGCGAAGGCGGCGATGGCGAAGGCGCGGACGGACGGGCTGAGCAAACTCATGGCGGAAGGTTAGCCCGAAACGATCACCACATCCACAGGCGAGGCGCCGCCATTCGTTGCAGCTGAGGAGACGGCGGCAGGGATCGGCGAAGCGGCTGGGTGAACACCCTGCCCGAGCCGGGCACCACGCCAACACCCTCAGCGTCAACGAGGGCAAGCCGCAGCCCGGAGCTTGGTGAGCGAGCCGGGCGAGCCGAGCTCACCGCCGCCGCTTAGCCCCGAGCATCGAGGAGCCCTCCGTTTAAGGCTTCACAGCGCCTCGATCATCGCCACCATCTGGGCCCTCGTGCGGTAGGCATCTTCGGGGACGGCACACGGCCGTCCGTTGCGTCCTCAGATCGGCGGGTTGGCGATGAAGGCATCCAATCGAACCAACTCACCTTGCAGCTCACTCTTCAATCGCTGGCGCTCTCCCACGCTCATCCGCTCCGGCTCGAACCCCGCCGGCAACTCCACCACCACGTCCCGCGGATCGGCACCACCGCGCTCCGCGACCACAAAATGATGGAAGGCGAATCCAGTGGCAGCAAGGATGAGAAACCATTTCATACAGTGCAAAATTACCATGTTTTTTATATTTTCCAACTCTGCTTCTCTTGTGTTGAAGCTGCAGGGATCCGCTGCGCCGCGCCCGAAACGCCGTTAGAATGCCGCTCCCGCCATGAAGAACCTCGACTTCGATCTCTCCGAACTCCGCTTCCAGGGAAGCAAACGTCGGCTCCGGCTCGCCAGCCGTCCGACCGCCATCGACAAGCTCTACGCCGGTAAGAAAGACTACGGCAAGCGGCTCGACGCCATCCGCGACGACATCGACGACCTGCAGAACATGATGTATGCCCACGACCGCTACGGGCTGCTGTGCATCTTCCAGGCCACCGACGCGGCGGGCAAAGACAGCACCATCCGCGCCGTCATCGGCGGCGTGAACCCGCACGGCATCGAGGTGCACTCGTTCAAACGCCCCTCCGACGAGGAGCTCGACCACGACTTCATGTGGCGCACCACCCAGCACCTCCCGCCGCGCGGGAGGATCGGGATCTTCAACCGCTCCTACTACGAGGAGGTGCTCATCTGCAAGGTCCACCCGGAGATCGTGACCCAGTACCAGCGCGTCCCGAGCGAGCACCTCGCCGACCTCGATGCCGTCTGGGCGGGGCGCTACGAGGACATCCGCGCGCTCGAGCGCTACGCCCATCGCAACGGCATCCACGTGCTGAAGTTCTACCTCCACCTGTCGAAGGAGGAACAGGCGCGCCGTTTCCTCTCGCGCCTCGTCGAGCCCCACAAGAACTGGAAATTCTCCGAGGGCGATCTGGAAGAGCGCGGGTATTGGGACGACTACCGGCGCGCCTACGAGGATGCGATCAACGAGACGGCCACACCCGACAGCCCGTGGTATGTGATCCCGGCGGACGACAAGAAGAACATGCGCCTGCTGGTCGCCGCCGCCATCCGCGAGAAGCTCGCCTCGCTGGACATGCACTACCCGCTCATCGACGACGCCCGCCGCGAGGAGTTGAAAGCCTTCGAAGCCGAGCTGCGGAGACAGCTCGGAGGGTAGAGCGGCGCCATCGATCGCCAAGCGGCCACCTCACCTCGTCGCGAAAGGGGCACATTTTGGTTAACCACCGGCCGCCGGACGGCATCTGCTGCCGTCACCCCGATGTCCGAAGCCGAGCATGAGGGCGCCTTCGTCGCGCAACTGACCGAGCTGCAGCTGCCGCTGCAGCTCTACGTCGCCTCCCTGCTGCCAGGCGAAGCCGCCGCCAAGGACGTCGCCCAGCAGGCGAACGCCACGCTCTGGCGGAAGCGCGCGGACTTCGAGCCCGGGACGAACTTCAAAGCCTGGGCCTTCGCCGTCGCCCGTTTCGAGGTGCTCAACTTCCGCAAGCAGCAGGCGCGCGACGCCCGCCTCGTGTTCAGCGGCGAGCTCGAAGAGATCTTCGCCGAGGAGATCGCCGTCGAGGCGGACGAACTCGACCGCCGCCAGCGCGCCCTGCGCGGTTGCCTGGCGAAACTCCGCGCCAAGGACCGCGAGCTCCTCATGCACCGCTACGCCTCGGGCGCCCCGCTCAGCCGCTTCGCCGAGGCCGCCGGGCGCAGCGTCGGCGGGCTCAAAGTCACCCTGCACCGCCTGCGCCGCGCCCTCCTGCGATGCATCGAGGCCCAGCTCGCCAAACCCGGCTCCCAGACATGAACGCGGACGAACGCGGCCAACTGATCGACGCCCTCCTCGAGGGAGATCTCGGCGAGGCGGACTTCCTCCGCCTCGAAGCCGAACTCAGCGTCGACCCGGAAGCGCGCCGGGACTACTACCGGCGCGCCTGCCTGACGCTGGCCCTGCAGGCGGAGGCGGCCGCGAGCGAGCCTGAGGGCTGCCGCGCCGTCCCGGCTTCGAAGTGGCGCCCGCGCCGCTGGCTGCCGGTCGCGACCGGGATCGCCGCCGCTCTGATCATCGGTCTCGCCTTGGCGGCGCTGTGGGACGGCCCCCCCGCCCCCCCGCCGGTCGCCTCCGCCCCTCCGGAAGCCCGCGCTGCCGGCTTCGCCCTGCTCACCGCCCAGGTCGACGCCGATTGGGGCGATGCCCCCCCGCTCGCCGACGGCACGCTCCTCACCCCGGGCCCGCTCCGCCTGAAGTCGGGCCTCGCGCAGATCGAGTTCTTCAGCGGCGCCACCGCGGTGGTCGAGGGCGAGGCCGAAATCGACCTCGTCTCACCGATGGAGATCGTCGTCCACCGGGGCAAAGTACGCGCCCAGATCCCGCCGGCCGCCCAGGGGTTCCGCGTCCGGACGGCGCGCGGCGAGATCGTCGACCTCGGCACGGAGTTTGCCGTCGAGGTCGATGGCGACCGCGCCGGAATCCACGTGCTCGACGGCGAGATCGAGTGGCATCCGCGCGACGGCGGCGCCGCGATGCGTGACCTCCACGCCGGCCAGGCGCTCCAGATCGGTGGCTCCGGCGAGACCACGCCGCGGGCGGCGAACGCGGCAGGGTTCGTCGGCATCGCCGAACTCGACGCCGCCCGGGCCGCCGACCGGCTCGCCCGCGGCGCGCGCTGGGACCGCTACTGCGAAGCGCTGCGCGACGACCCCCGGCTGATCGCCTGCTACCGCCCCTCCTCCCTCCGCGACCGCGCGATGCCCAACTCCGCCTCCGGGGACGCCGCGCGCGGAGTCGGCGCCGCCGCCGCCGTGGGTGCCGCCGCCGCACCCGACCGCTGGGGACGGCCCGGCGGGGCGCTCGACTTCAGCCCCACCGGCAGCCGCGCCCGCCTCAACATCCCCGGGGGCCACGGCTCGCTGACCCTCGTCTGCTGGGTGAAGATCCACTCGCTCGATCGCTGGTACAACTCCCTCTTCCTCACCGACGGCCACGAGGCCGGCGCCCCGCACTGGCAGATCATGGACGACGGGCGGCTCTTCTTCTCGGTCAAACGCCACCCCTCCACCGCCACCCCGGACGCCCCGCTCCGCGACAAGCACCACTTCTATTCCGCCCCGTTCTGGCAGCCCACCCTGGGCGGCCGCTGGCTGATGCTGGCGACCGTCTACGACATCGAAACCGCCCGCGTCAGCCACTACCTCGACGGCCAGCCCATCGGCAGCGAAGCCGTCCCCGACGGCTACCTCGTCGAGGACGTGCGCATCGGCAACGCCTCGCTCGGCAACTGGGGCCAGCCCGCCTACCGCACCGACCCCGAATTCACCGTCCGTAACCTCAACGGCGCCATGGACTTTTTCGCCCTGTTCGGCGCCGCCCTCGAGCCTTCGGAGATCGCCGATCTCCATCGCCGCGGCAAACCCTAACATCCCCTCCAAACCCACCCGAGATGCCCCTGCGCCGCCCAGCCGTCGCCTCCGTCGCCATCGCCTTGCTCTCCCCAGCTGCCCGCGCGGCCGGAGGCGAGGGGGCCGAGCGCGATTTCGCACTCAAAGTCCTGCCGCTCCTGAGCTCGAAGTGCTTCGCCTGCCACGGCGATGACAAGGGGAAGATCAAGGGCGAGCTCGACCTGACCTCGCGCGGGGCGATGCTCGCCGGCGGCGAGAGCGGCGCGCCGGTGCTGGTGCCGGGCTCGCCGACGGAGAGCTCCTTGTACCGCTCCGTCACCTGGTCGGACCCCGACCTCGAGATGCCGCCGAAAGAGAACGACCGCCTCAGCCCGGAGCAGGTGGAACTCGTCCGCTCGTGGATCGAAGCGGGCGCCCCCTGGCCGGACGAGGCCGCCCAGCGGCGCTACCGGGAGGCCGAGTGGGCGGTCGAGGAAACCGAGGACGGCGTCATCGTCGCGACCAGCGGCGGCCTCGCCGACGACTGGACCTACCGCCGCTACAAGCCCGAAGACCTCTGGGCGTTCCGCCCGGTCCGTCCAACCGTCGCCGATGGGCCATCGCCGCCCCCAGACCCCGGGGCCAACCCCATCGACACCCTCCACGCCGCGCAGCTGGCCGCGGCCGGCGCCGGACCCGCCCCCGAGGCCGAGCCGCGCCTGCTGCTGCGCCGGGTCACCTTCAGCCTCACCGGCCTGCCCCCCTCCCCGGAGGAGACGGAAGCCTTCCTCGCCGCCTGGGAAGCCGGCCCCGACGCCGCATGGGGGGCGCTGATCGACCGCCTCCTAGACAGCCCCCACTACGGCGAACGCTGGGCGTCCCACTGGTTCGACGCCACGCGCTACGCCGACACCGGCGGCATGGCGAACGACTTCGAACGCTCGAACATGTGGCGCTACCGCGACTGGGTCATCCGCTCGCTGAACGACGACAAACCCTACGACCAGTTCGTCGCCGAACAGATCGCCGGCGACGAGCTCGCCGAGGAGGCCGCGCTCGAACGCCTCGGCGGGGACGAGGCCAGCCTCGCGCAGCTCCGCCACAGCGGCGACTACACGGAGGCCGAGGCCGAGATGATGCTGGGCACCGGCTTCCTCCGTCTCGGCCCCTGGGACAACGCCATGGTGGGCGACGAAGAGGCGCGCCAACTCTACCTCGACGACGTCGTCAACAGCGTCGGCCAGACCTTCCTCGCCACCACCCTGCGCTGCGTGAAGTGCCACGACTCGAAGTTCGACCCCATCCCTACCCGCGACTACTACCGCATCTACGCCGCCTTCGCCGGCACGCAGATGGCCGAACGCCCGCTGCGGTTCACCGCGGGTGAGAGCCGCGCCCGCTTCGACGAAGGCAAGGCGCACGTCGGTGCCATGCTCGGCTTCGCCCGCGCCGAGAAGCACAAATTGGTATCCCGGCGCGAGGAGGCCGCGAAGAAATGGTATGCCGAGCACGGTCTCCCTTACAAAGACAACGACGCCCGCAAGGGGGATCCCGACGACCAGAAGCCGCCCCGCAACGTGGGGCTCGACCACGTCGCCGAGGGGCAGCTCAAAGTGCGGGAGCAGGACGAGTGGATCTGGGAACGGCGCCTCGAGCGCTTCCAGCCGATGGTGCAGGGGGTCTACAACGGCGACCCGGGCAAACTGGCATGGAACCGCGCCCGCAGGCTGCGCATGCCGAAGCAGGGCGACCCGGATTGGATGCCGGTCAGCCACATCCTCGGCGGCGGCTCTTTGGCCGCGAAGGGCGACCGGGTCACGCCCGGCGTCCTCAGCGCCCTCGGCGTCGCGACGGCCGCCGGTGACGCCGAGGACCCGTATGCCATCCCACTTCCGGTGAGCGGGCGGCGCACCGCCCTCGCCAAGTGGATCGCCCACCCCGACAACCCGCTCGCCGCCCGCGCCATCGTCAACCGCGTCTGGGCCGGCCACTTCGGCCGCGGCATCGCCGCCAACACCAACAACTTCGGCGTCAAGGGCGCCAAACCCACCCACCCGGAACTGCTCGACCACCTCGCGGCGGACTTCGTCGCGGGCGGCTGGAGCCTCAAGCGACTCCACAGACAGATCCTCACCTCGAAGGTCTACCGGATGGCGACGTCCCACCCCGATCTCGGCCCGCTCCGCGAGCGCGACCCCGACAACACGCTCCTCGCCTACTTCCCGATCCGGAGGCTGGCCGCCGAGGAGTTGCGCGACGCCATGCTCGCCGCCACCGGCGAGCTCAACCGCGAACTCGGCGGTCTCCCAGCCATGCCGGAGATCAACATGGAGGTCGCCCTGCAGCCGCGCATGATCCAGTTCTCCCTCGCCCCCGCCTACCAGCCCTCGCGCACCCCCGCCGAGCGCAACCGCCGCAGCATCTACGCCTACCGCGTGCGCGGCCAGGCCGACCCCTTCCTCGAGGTGTTCAACCAACCGAACCCGAACGAGTCCTGCGAGCACCGCGACTCCGCGGCCGTGACGCCCCAGGCCTTCACCTTGCTCAACAGCGACCTGATGGCCGACCGGGCGCTCGCCCTCGCCCTCAGGGCGGAGTCCGAAGCGGAGACGCTCGAAGCCCGCATCGCCCGCGCCTTCGCGCTCGCCCTGGGGCGGGAACCCGAGGATGCCGAACTCGCCCGCCTCGCCCGCTACGCGGCGGAGATGCGCGCCTACCACGCGGGCTCCCCACCCGGGGCGCCGACCTACCCGACGAAGATCACCCGCTCCCTCATCGAGGAGTTCTCCGGAAAGTCGTTCGAATACGAGGAGATCCTCCCGATCTTCAACGACTACCGGCCCGACACGAAGGCCCACCAAGTCAGCGCCGGCACCCGGGCGCTGGCAGATGTTTGCCTGCTGCTGTTCAACGCGCACGAGTT
The DNA here is from genome assembly GCA_030430255.1 of Verrucomicrobiia bacterium. Classification (GTDB taxonomy): domain Bacteria; phylum Verrucomicrobiota; class Verrucomicrobiia; order Verrucomicrobiales; family DEV007; genus JAUIGD01. The sequence continues at coordinate 2,084 of JAUIGD010000204.1, read as the reverse complement.
CGCCTACGTCTATTGATCGAAGAACCTTGATCGAAGAATCGCCCCCGCGACTGCCCGCTGTGGCCCCTCGCCGGCGCGGGCGGAGGCGAAGATCAAAGCCCGACCATCGACCGCCCCGCACTTCATCCCCCCACCCCACTTCAGCATTCGACATTCGAAACGCATTCTCGCTCCAGCCCCATGCCCTGCTCCCGCCCACCATCCACCCCCCTCAGCCGCCGCGGCCTCCTCTACGGCCTCGGCGCTTCGCTCGGATCCGTCGCCTTCAGCGACCTGCTCGCCAACGAGGCGCCGCTCGCGCCCAAGAAACCGATGGGCAGGGCGCGCGCGAAGAACGTCATCATGCTGTTCATGGAGGGGGGACCCGGCCACATGGACACCTTCGACCCCAAACCGAAGCTGACCGAGTTGCACAAGACCGAGTCGAAGCTCGCCGCCGGCCAGGAGACGGGTTTCAAATTCTTCGTCGGCAGCCCCTTCGGGTTCCGCAAGGTCGGCTCGAACGGCATCGAGATGTCCGAAGGGTGGCAGCACCTCGCCCGCCCGGAGGTGGCCGACCTGCTCTGCAACTACCGCGGCTGCCAGGCCGAGTCCCTCAACCACCCGGAGGCCCTCTACCACATGAATACCGGCAGCCGCCTCGGCGCCGACCCCGCCCTCGGCGCCTGGGCCACCTACGGCCTCGGCTCGGTGAACCAGAACCTCCCGGGCTACGTCGTCATGACCGAACTGGCCTTCCCCCAAGGCGGTTCGGGCAACTGGAGCAACGGCTTCCTCCCCGCCTACTACGGCGGCACCCGGCTCCGCACCGAGGGCTCGCCCATCCTCGACCTGGACGCCCAGCCGCACAAGAACCGCGCCCACGGCCGGCGCGCCATCGACGAGCTCGCCGCCCTCAACGCCGCCCACGAGGCGCGCCACCCCGAACACCGCGACCTCGCCGCGCGCATGGAGAGCTACGAGCTCGCCTACCGCATGCAGATGGAGGTGCCGGAGGTGCTCGACCTCAAGGGCGAACCCGATCATGTCCGCCGACTCTACGGGCTCGACGACAGCCACACCGCCACCTTCGGGCGCCAGTGCCTGCTCGCCCGCCGCATGGTCGAGAACGGCGTCCGCTTCGTGCAGATCTTCAGCGGCGGCTGGGACAGCCACGACTACCTGGAGCGCGCGCACAGCGAGCGCATCCGCAGCGTCGACAAACCCATGGCCGGCCTGCTGCTCGACCTGAAGCAGCGCGGCATGCTCGACGACACGCTGGTGATCTGGACCGGCGAGTTCGGGCGCACTCCCGACAACAACAAACGCGGCGGCGTCTACTCGCTCGGCCGCGGGCACAACGCCAGCGCCATGACCATGCTGCTCGCCGGCGGCGGCGTGCGCCCCGGCATCGTCGGCGCCACCGACGAGCTCGGCTCCTCGGCCGTCGAATGCGTCCACCCCATCCGCGACCTCCACGTCACCCTGCTGCACCTGCTGGGCCTCGACGACAACAAGCTCACTTACTTCCACGGCGGCCGCTTCAAGCAGCTCAGCCAGTTCGGCGGCAAGGTCATCGACGATCTCATCGCCTAGCAGGCTGTCGGACTTGCGACCTTCGAGCCCGAACGTATTGGAATTTCGAGGGCTAACCGGATGGCACTAGGAGCCTGTCGGACTTAGGACTTTCGAGCCCGAACGTCTTAGAATTTCGATCCAAATCGTCACGATGATGAGGAGTTGATCGAGATCAGCGACGAGACAGCGGGGCGATTTGGGCAAATTCTAAGACGTCTCGCGCCGGAACGGGTAAGTCCGACAGGCTCCTAGCCCGGATCGATCACCACATCCGCAGGCGAGGCGGTGCCATTCGTTGACGCTGAGTAGGCGGCGGCAGGGATCGGCGAAGCGGCTGGGTAGACACCCTGCCCGAGCCGTTCCCAACGGCAACATCCTCAGCATCAACGGGCGCAAGCCGTAGCCCGGAGCTTGGTGAGCGATTCGGGCTAGCCCCAATGCCTTTAGGGAAAGTTAACGATCTTTACGACGAAGGCCCCCTCGTGGGATTCGGTTTTCGTTAGTCTCGGCCACCCGCGTATCGGTTG
>JAUIGD010000203.1 GCA_030430255.1 Verrucomicrobiia bacterium | reverse complement strand
GTATGGGCGAGCACCTCGTTGACCCAGACCACCGCCCCGCCGTAGGCCGTGCCGCCCCTCTCGGGGCTCAGCGACCAGCTCGACGGCTGGTAGCCGGGAGCGAGCGGATCGTTCTTCACCAAGCTAAAACCGCCGAGGTCCGCCTCGAGCGGCCAAGGCTCGGAATCGTTGTAACGGACCTCGTCGAGCACCGCGTAATAGCGCGGCGAATCCAAGTTGCCAGGCTCCTGGTTCGACTCGCCATCGATGGTCACCGGCAGGCGCAACTCCAAGCGCTCGCCACCACCCGACAGACCCCCGCCGAGCGGGTCGGCGAAGACTTTGGCACCTGCCGGGACGTCGTAGGCGAGGCGGAACGCCGCCTCCGAAGCGTTCGTCACGTAGGCGGACTCACCGGGCGCGCGCGTCGGCATCGTGCCGGGCAGCGTGATCCCGAACCCGCCGATCTCCATGTTGTCGGTGGGGACGAGCACGTCGTAGAGCAAGGCGGTCGCGTCGCCGGTGTTGGTGATCCTCACGTATTCGATGTCGCGCACGTTGGTGCCGCCGAAACCCGGCGAATAGTGGATCTCGGTGAACACCACCCGCGGCGGTGTCAGGTCACCGTTGGCTTCGCCGAGGGTGGGGTCGTCGGCGATGAAGTGCTCGCGTCCGTCCTCGCCAAGGAAGCGCGAGAAGGTCTTCCCGTCCTCGCTCGCCTCCGTGTGCAGGCCGTTCACCCAGCCGGTCAACTGGCCCAGCGAGTCCGCCGAATAGAGGAACGCGCGCTCCCCTTTGGAACTCACGCTCAAGTCGAACCCGTCGACACCGTTCTGGAGCACCACGTAGCCTCCGGCCGGCACGACCGTCCCGGCGGGCACCGGCGACTTCTTGGGGCTGTCGACGTTGTCGCTCACGAACCAGTCGCTGACGTCGACGGGGTCCGGGCCGGGGTTGTAGAGCTCCACCGCGTCGTTGTCGAGATCACCGTCGCGGCTGCGCACCTCGTTGATGAACACCGGCGTCAGCGGCGACGGCAGCGGCTCGTCCTCGCCGGGGGATCCGTGCAGGTTGATGCTTGGCCGCCAGTTGCGATAATCGTCGGGATCGGGGTTGTCGTTCGGATCGTAGCTGACCAGCGTGTAATCCTCGCCGTCCGGGCTGTCCGGCCACTTGCTGCGCTCGTAGTCGTCTTTGTCGCCGCCGGGGTCCGCCCCTTTGCCGTCCCAGTACTTCACTGAAAACACGTCGTTGCCCAGAGCGTCCTCCAGCGTGATCCGCTCGTCGGCGTTGTCCAACGGGTTGCTCGGGTCGCCGTCGTCATCGGAGTACTGGAAGTTCGGGGCGAAGCCGTAGCTGAACTGGAAGCTGGCACTGCTGGCGGCACCGACCAAAAATTCGCCTGGGGCCAAGGTCGTCCCGGCCGGGAAGGTATGGAGGACCCCCGCGGTGAACCGCCAGCCCGTCATGTCCGCGACCTCGTCTCCGACGTTCTTCAGTTCGAGGAACTCGCGCAGGGTGTCGGTGCCTCCCGGGTTGTAGTGGATCTCCGTGATGATCACCTCGGCCTCCCCTCTGGCACCCGGCGCCGCCAGCGCCGCCAGAGCGCAGGAGACGAGGAATAGCGGGGTCGGTCGACCCGGACGGGCGGACCCGGACGGAGGTCGGTGTACAGGGGGTGATGACTGCATACGCAGGGCGCTCGGGGAGATGTTCATGGGGGTTGGGGGGCGGGGGTTGTCCCCAGTATCGCGCTGCGATCAGGGGTGGTCAAGACCGCCCACCCCGCGATCCACGGATCCCCGCCCGATCTGCAACGAGGGCGAATGGTGCTCGGTGAAGGTGGTGCATCGCTTTGCCGAGGCTTCTCCCGCCCCTGCCGGGGCGCATCGCGTGCGGTGAAACGATCCGTTGAGCCGCGGCCCGATCCCGGCGGAGCCGCCACTTCCTCCCCCTCAAAAAATGGCGTCGCGAGGCGAATCCAAACACGCCCCAACGGCGACGCCCTCAACCACCGGCGCGCCTCACCGCCCCGGCACCCAAGGCATGCGCCCCGGCTCGTAGCTCTCGCCGGGGGCGAAAAGCCAGCCCGGACTGGCACTGATCAGCTCGTAATCGGTCAGCACGAACTCCGGCAGGAAGAGGTTCGCGTTCGGGTCGTAGACCGTGCGCCCGGAGTAGTGTCCGTAGATCCTGTACTCGTGGTTATGGTCGAACGAGAATCCCCGCCCCCCCCCTGCGGGCAGCTCCGGCAGCCGGTCGGGCGCGTACTTCCGCCGCTCGTTCATCACGACGAGCCGCGCGCTCTGCCAGGGTTCGCCGGGCCGCCGCAAGTATCCCCAAAACCGCGTCCGGTCGACATGGTAGCGGCGCCCGATGTAGTGGTTGCCGCGCGGCTCCGCCGCGATCTCCGCCGCCCGCTGACGCTCGGCCGGGGTGTTCCCGCCGCCGGGGGCGTTCCCCCGCGACGCGCTGAGCTGGCCGTACTGCGTCTCGCCGCGACCGGCGGTCCCACAGCCGCTCAGGGCGACCGCGACGGTGAGGGCGGCTAACGAATGAATGGCGCGCTTGCACATGCGCCCATTCTGCACGCACAGCCCGGCTTCTCAATCCCCTTCTCGCTGGAGCTGCCCCGCCCGGTCCGCGGCGCGCCGGCGGTGGACGGGGGGGGGTGCGGGATCCCCCCGCCCACAGAAATCTTCTGGCGTGCGCCCCCGCGCCTGCGCACAGTCCCTCCCGTGGCCACCCGCCCCATCCCTGTCGCCCTGCAGCTCGCGTTCGCCGCCGCGATGGCGACCGCCTCTCCAGGGCTGCCCCGCGAGGTGGAGTTCCGCGACGGCTCGCGGCTGCCCGTCGACCTCCCCGACCAGGTGTTCGAATTCTCCGAAGCCTCGGACGATGCCGGCACCGAACGTGGAGCCCCCCGCCCGCTCCGACTTTCCGAAGTCGATGAGCTCCTGCTCTGCGCCGACCCTCCGTTCGCCCGCGAGGGGCAGATCGCCCGCGCGCTCCAGCTGCTCGAGAGCGACCGCTTCGCCGAACGCGAGCGCGCGCTCAACACTTTGATCCGGCTCGCCGCCAACTCCCGCGCGGTGCTCGAGGAACGGCTCACCAACGCGGCACCCGACCTGCGGCGCCGGATCGCGCACGTGCTCGAACGCCTCCCCGAATCGGTGACGGCGCGCCTCGACTGCGCCTACCTCGGCAGCGGCCACGGGCTGATCCAAGGCGAACTCGCACCATGGCGGATGCAGGCCCGCTACCGCGACGCCGAACTCTCCCTCGACCGATCTTCCGTGCGGGCGATCCGCGCCGTGCCGGCATCCGGCGCCCCGCCGGCCGAGCGCCGGTTCGAAGCCTTGTCGGAAGCGCCCGCCACACCGCCCGCCGACCTCCGCCGCGCCGACTTCGAAACCCGCCCGAACCGCCTGCCGCTCACGCCGGGCGACGACCTCACCCACGCCTACCTCGACTGGGGGATGACGCTCACGACCTCCGCGCGCGGCAGCTACGTCGGGGTCACGCGCTACGAGATCGAGGGGGCCGATGGCGACCAGGTCGCCGCCACCATGGAGCCGCTGTTCGAAGGCGTCGTCACCGCCCGCTTCTCGCCGCCCGGCGACCCAGCGATGGCGGGCGGCGTCCACTTCGTCTCCTGCCGGCTCGCGGTCGTGAAACCCGGCGGCACGGCGCTCGTCGCGCTCGACGCCTTCGGCCGCGAACTGGGCCGCGCCGTCGTCGAGTCCGGCCCATCGGCCTACCTCGCCGTCCGCAGCAGCGAGCCGATCGCCTCCGCGCAAATCGTCCCCGACCCTGAAATCGACGACAACGTCGCCATCGACGACCTCTGTTTTGCCACCCCCTACCCGCTGGCCGGGGTACCACACGGTCGCTACTTCGCGCTCGTCCTCCGCGACGGCGCCCGCCGCAACTGCCGCGAGATCGACGTCGCCGACGGTGGCGAAACCATCGTCGCCGCGCCTGCCAGCGGCGCCTCCGACCCGATCCGGATCCCGCTCGGCGACCTCGCCACCTTGCTGCCGCCGCGGCCCGCTCCGGACCTCGGCGCCGACGAGGAGCACGACCACGCCAAAGCCTGGATCGCGTGGGAGGACATGCCCGGCACCGACACCGTCTGGGCCTTGCTTCAGGACGGCTCGCGGCTGCGCCTCGAACGTTCCGACGGAGGGCTGGCGATCGGCAGCCAACGCGCCTCGCGCCTCCCCCTGGCGGCGATTTGGAACGACAACGAGAAGCTGCGGCTACCGCGGGCGGCGCTCGGGTTGGCCGCGGGCGAAGCCGCCGCCCTCCTCCGCGCCGACCCGATCCACTTCGCCGGCTACGCATTTGCGGAGGATCGCTTCCAAGGCACCGCGGACGACGGCTCGACCGTTAACCTCCACTACGGCCGCCTGCCCACAGTCTGGTTCTCCGCCCCCCCGAATCCGCCGCCGCCCGCCTCGCCCAGGGCGACTACCAAGGCGGGCGAGACCTTCCTGCTCGGCGACGAAGGCTGCTTCGAAGTCGCCTCCCTCACCGGCTCGGCGCTCCTCCTCCGCCTCAGAGACGAACCTCGAATCGAGTTCCCCCTGCCGCTCGACGCACTTTCCGCCGTGCGCTTTCCACCGCGCCAAAGGCCATGACGCCATGAAGCAGTCTCCCCCGGTCACTGTTGATCCGGTCTGGCCCGGATGATCCTGGCTTAAGGCGGGGCTTCGACGGCGTGACGTCTCCTTACCCGCCCGCAAGGCACCCGGCAGGCCACCCGGAACGTCCCGGTGGCTCGACCCGCCGGTTTCAGCGCGGGATCCTTCTGTCGCTGCGCTCATCGGGATGACACCGCACTTCCTTGGAAGGGCTGGTGGTCTTCCTACACACCGCCCCCAGCTCCACGGAACTGTCACCCTGAGCAACGCGAAGGGCCTCCCACCGCGGTCCGCGTCTCCGGAGCCCTCCGCTGTTTAGTGACCCCAGCGCCCCCGTAGTCCGGATCGATCACCAAATCCGCAAGCGACGCGCCGCCGCTAGCCCGGATCGATCACCACATCCGCAGGCGAGGTGCCGCCAGTCGTTGAGGCTGAGTAGGCGGCGGCAGGGATCGGCGAAGCGGCTGGGTGAACACCCTGCCCGAGCCGTTCCCAACGGCAACACCCTCAGCATCAACGAGCGCAAGCCGCAGCCCGGAGCTTGGTGATCGATTCGGGCTAGCCAGCTAAAACGCAGGCGGCACGCGGGGACGCGTGCCCTCCGGCCGGCCGCGGCGGCGACGAAACCCCGCGCGCTGGCTGAAACTCAGCGGGCGCCCCGCCACCACGGCGTGCGCGCAGGCGGCACGCGGGGACGCGTGCCCTCCGGCCGGCCGCGGCGGCGACGAAACCCCGCCCGCGGGCAGGAACTCAGCGTGCCCTGCGGCCGGCCGCGGCGCTCTAACACCAGACGGGCGTTGGCCTTGGGGAGCGGGCGGCTGGAGCGGGTCCGCTCAACCCGCTCCCAAGACGCCGCGCACCATATCGAGCAGCTGCTTCGGCTGGTACGGTTTCGGCAGCACCGCGGCGAAGCCGTAGCGCTCCGGTTGGGACATCGCCGGGTCGTCGGAGTAGCCGCTGGAGACGATCGCCTTGGCCTCGGGGTCGATCGCGCGAATCTCCTCGACGGCCTTCACACCGCCCATGCCGTTGGGGATGGACAGGTCGGTGATCACCAGGTCGAAGCGCTCGCCGCGGTCGAAGGCTTCGATGTAGCGCGCCACGGCCTCGACCCCGTCTGCGGTCTCGGCCACCTCGTAGCCCCCCTGCCGCAGGTTGGCGACCAACAGCTGCCTGATCAGCGCCTCATCCTCCAGCACGAGGATCCGCGGCTTCACCCGCTGCGGCTCCGGTTTCGCCGCCACTTCGCCCGCGGGGGCGCCGCGCCGTTCCTCCCGCGGCGGCGCGGGCAGGGCGACGCTGACCACCGCCCCGCTTCCGGGCTCGCTCTCGATCGCCACCGCCCCGTTGTGGGCGCGGGCGATGGACTCGCACACGGTGAGGCCGATGCCGGTGGCGTTGGCTTCGCCGCGGGTGCTGAAGTACGGCTCGAACAGTTTGTCCAGCAGGTCCTCGGGGACGCCGTGGCCACCGTCCTCGACCTGCAGGACGAGGTAGTCCGCGGCCGCATCCAGCTCCAGGGCGGCCGGGAGCGACTCGCGCCCCGGAGCTCCGGGCGGCGCGTTGAAGGCGCGCAGCACCAGATCGCCCCCTTCGGGCATCGCTTCCTCGGCGTTGGTGATGAGGTTCTCCAGCACCCGGCGCAACTGGCCGGGATCGGCGTCGATCTCCCATAGGCCGGGGGCCGGTTCGAAACGGTAGCGCACGCGTGGGAGGCGTTCGAGATCGCGCTCGACCTCGGCAAGCAGCGCCGCGGGGTCGATGCGGCGGCGGATCGGCGCGCCCCCCTTGGCGAAGGTGAGCAACTGGTGGACGCGGTTCTGCGCCCTGATCGTCGCCAGGCGCGCCTGCTCCAGTTCTTCGCGCCCGTCGATCCCCTCGGGCAGCTTCATCTCGGCGAGCGAGAGGTTGCCCAACATCACGGTCAGGATGTTGTTGAAGTCGTGGGCGAATCCGCGCGCCAAGAGCCCCAGGCTCTCCAGCTTCTCCAGCCGCGCGGCGCGCTGCTGTTCCTCGCGCCGCTCCGTCACGTCCCGCAGCAGCACCAAGAGGCCTGCGCCGAAGGGGTAGGCGTTGGCTTCATACCAACGCGAGCTGTCGGGCTGGTGGAATTCGAAGCTGCAGCGCTCGCGCCGCGAGAGGGCGCGGTCCCCGTCGCGGTAGTGGGCCTCGCGGGCCTCCGGCGGCAGAAGCTCCCAGAAGCTCGCCCCGACCAACGCGGAATCCGGGCGCCCGAACTGCTCGGCGGCGCGCCGGTTGACGAAGGTGATCCCCCAGTGCGGATCCACCGCCACCAGCGGGTCGGCGATCCCCTCGACGATGTCCCGCAGCGAGCTGCCGCCATGGGCGCCCGCCCCTGCGCCTTCGCCCGCATCGGCACCCGCAGCGGCGGCCGCCTCCCTGAAGACCACCACCAGTCCGACCAAGCTGCCGTGGGAATCCTTGAGCGGCGCGGAGTTGTCCTCGATCCAGATCCGCTCTCCGCCGCGACCCCGCAGGGCCACCCGGCGCCCGGCGCCGCGGGAGCCTCCCGGGGCGAAGACCGGCGCCTCCTTGCCCGCCGCATCGGCGATGGCGAAGACCTCCCCCAGCGTGCGGTGGCGCGCATCGGCGAAACGCCAACCCGTCAGGCGCTCGGCCTCGGGGTTCATGAATGTGATGTTGCCGACGATGTCGGTCGCGATCACCCCATCCGCCATACTGCGCAGGGTGCTCATGAACTGCTCTTCGCGGGTCCCCAACGCCTCACGCGAACGCGCGCGGGAGATCGCGATCTCCACCGCCGACTGCAGTTCCGAGTCGCTGAACGGCTTCAGGAGATACCCCTCCGGGCCCACCTCGTTGGCCCGCGCCACCGTCTCCTCGTCGGCCAGCGCGGTGAGGAAGATCACCGGCTTCCCGTAGCCGTCGCGGATCCGCCGCGCCGCCTCGATGCCGTCCATGGGGCCGGCGAGGCGGATATCCATGATGATGAGGTCGGGATCGACCCGGCGCACGATCTCCAGCGCCTCGGCGCCGGTGCGGGCGACGTCTGCCACGCTGTAGCCGAAACGCGCGAGCGCGTTCTGCACGTCGCGCCCCACGGCGCCCTCGTCCTCGACGACCAGAATTCGAACCGGGCTCATCGCTCGCTGCCTCCGGGTGGGTTCATGCGGCGACCGGCAGCCGGAACGACAGGCGGAACTCGGTGTCCGCCCCTGGCGCCACCTCCAGGCGCGCACCGATCCGGTCGGCGAGCCCCTTGGCGATCTTCAGCCCGAGGCCCCCGCCTTCCAGGGTGAAGCCGTCGGGAAGCGAGCGCCCGCTGTCGGTGACGCGCATCAGCCCCTCGCCCGCGACCTCGTCGATCTCCACCGAGAACCCGACCACCGCCTCGTCGCGTTCCGCGCACCCGTGGCGGAAGGCATTGGCCAACAGCTCGTTGGCGATCAAGGCCACCGGCATCGCCAACCCGGCGGGGAGCGCCACGCCCTTGGTGTTGAGGTGCACCTCGACGTCGGTCTCCTCCGGCGCCTCCGCCTCCAACAGCTCGCCGACCAGGTCCTTGGCGAAGCCCCCGAAGTCGATGCTCCCGGGATCACCCGCGCCGCCGACGTGGGCGTGCAGCATCGCCAGCGCATCGACGCGCGCCTTGGCCGCCCGCGCGGTCGACGCGCCCGGGCCGTGCATCTGCAGGCCGATGAGCGCGGAGATGGTGCGCAAGGTAGCATTGAGCCGCCCCTGGATCTCGCCGCGCGCCTGGGTGACCGCGGCCTCGTCGGGCTGCACGACCGTCTCGACGACCTTCTCGACGACGGTCTCCACCACCCGTTCCGGCTCGGGCGCGGGTGGCGGCGGGACGATCTCCTTGTTGACCCCGACCAGCGCCAAGGCCTCGCCGGACTCGTCTTTGAGCGGCACGAACACGGATCGGCAACGCCCCGCCCTGCCCGCCGCGCCGTGAAATTCGACCTCCCCGCTCCAGCGGCCGTCGGCGCGCAGACCCGCCGCGAAGTCCTTTCGGAAGCCCTCCGGATCGGCGCCACCGAGCAACTCGTGGACCCCCATCCCCACCGCGCCGGCCTTCGGGTAGCCGAACAGCGCCTCGGCGCCGGGGTTCCAATCGATCACCCTCCCCTTCAGGTCCGAGACCACGATCGCGTCGCTGATGTGTGAGAAGGTGAGCGCCTGCCAGCGGAGCTTGGTCTGCGCCTGGCGGACGTGGGTGGTGTCGCGGATCAGCGCCACCGTCGTGCGGTCGCCGCCACCGCGCGAGGCGCGCAATTCGAAGTGGTGCGCGCCCGAGCTGCCGTCGCCTGCCGCGGTGCGGAACGCATGGGTGAAGACGCCGTCGCCGCCAGCTGCCGCGACCAGTTCGCCGCCGCCGATCCCCAGCTCCGGCAACAGCTCCTCGATCGCGTGCCCGAGCGCGGCCTCGCGCTCGAGCGCGAGCGGGAAATCGACCGGCACGATGAGGTCCAGCACCCGCCCTTCGCCGTCGAGCACGGCGATCAAATCCGGGCTGGCGCCGAGCAGGGCGCGGTTCTCGGCCTGTTGCTCCGCGAGGCAGTCCTGCGCCCGCAGCTGCTCCGTGATGTCGTGGAACAGGTAGGTGGTGAAGAGCACGCGCCCGTCTTTGGCCTTCACGTGCGAGACGTGCATCTGCACGGTGATCGGCTCGCCGTCGGCCGTGTCGAGATCGACCACGAGTTCGCCGGTCCGCCCGCCGCCGGAGACGAGGCGCCCCAACAGCGCGGAGAGCTCGCCCGGCCCGTCGCCCGCCAGCAGGTCCTCCACCGCCCTGCCGCGCAGCTGCACCTTGCTGTAGCCGATCAACGATTCCAGCGCCGGGTTCGAGTCGAAGACCCTCCCGTCGCGCCCGGCCATCACCATCCCGACCCCGGAATCGTGGAAGAGCGCGCGGAACTTGGCCTCGCTCGCCCGCAGCGCCTCCTCGCCGCGCCGCGTGTCCGTCACGTCGAACAGGGTGACCAGCAGGCCGCCGTCGGGCATCAGCTTCGGGCGGAACTCCAGCTCGCGCAGCGAGCCGTCGTCGGCCGTCAGCGTATAGGTCGCCGCCGTGCCCTGGCGCCACACCTTGGCGCGCCACGACTCGACCAGCTCCGGGCCGGCCTCGGGCTCGGGGCTGCGCGAGGCCAGCCAGGCGTCGAGGGACTCCTCGCCGGCGATGTCGGAACCGGCGACTTCCGCCGCCGCCGGGTTGCAGTATTCGGTCGCCCCATCTCGCCCTAACAAAACGACACCGAACGGCGCCGACTCGGGGATCGAGCGGAAACGGTCGCGCAGCGCCGCCATCTCATCGCTCTCGGCGCGCGCCCGCTTCAGTTCGACACCCAGCGCGGTGACATCCGACTCGAAGCGGGCCGCCTTGGACTCGACCGAGGCCAGCGACTCCCGCATCCGCACGACCTCGCCGCGGGCGACGTCCAATTCGTGTTCGGCGGTGACTTCGACCGCCGTCCCGTAGACCGCCCCCCCGGCATCGCCGGCAGGCGTGGCGGAGAAGCGCAGCCAGTGCGGTCCGCCGTCGGCCCCGGCGAGGCGGACGACCTCCGAGAAGGGCACCCGCTCGGTCGCGGCCGCGCGCAGGGCGGCGGTCAGCGGCTCCACGTCTTCCGGCTCGAGCCCCTCGAGCCACCCGCCGCCGAGCTCCTGTTCCAGCGAGCGCCCGCGCAGCGCGAGCCAAGCGCCATTGACCAGATCGATGTGCCCCGCCGCGTCGCACCGCCAAGCCGGCACCGGCAGTCCGGCGAGGACGGCATCGCGTGCGGCCGCCTCGCGACCGGGGTCGGCGAAGCGGTCCAGGTCGAAACCGGTGCGCACCATGCCACAGACCTCGCCGCGGTCACCGTGGCGCGGCGCGTTGCACCAGGCGATGCGCCGCGTCTTCCCATCCGGGCCGGTGACTTCGTCGACGCTGGTCTCGGGGAAGGCGAATTCCCCGGTGTCGCGCAGCGAGCGCTCGAAGCCGACGAAGGCCTCCCGCGCCGCGTCGGCGGCGGTGCCGTCCAGGTAGGCATCCCAAAAATACGGGGCTTCCTCGCTGGCGGGATCCCAGCGTCCGAGCCGCTTGGCTGCGGCGTTGGTGCGCACCACCCGCCCGTGTGCGTCGAGCACCACCAACGGCGCGTGCGGGTTCGCCATCGCCGCCGTGGCGAGATCGCTATCGAACCGCCGCTCGCGCACCTGGCGATGCTCGGCGGTCACGGGTTGGGCGCTCACCACCACACCGCCGACCCCGCCCCCTTCCGGGAACCACGGGGCCATGTGCCAGCGCACCCAATCGCTGCCGCCGTCCGCCCACTCGACGGTCTCCTCACCGGCCTGCGGAGCCCCGGTCGCCAGACTGCGCTCGCAGAGCAGTTGCCAGCGCTCTGAAACGTCGGAAAAAATCTCGTAGTGCCCGCGCCCCACCAGACCGGTTTCGGCCAAGCCGAAGGCGCGCCGCCAGCGGGAGTTCGCGAACACGTAGCGCATCTCGCGATCGAACATCGCCATCGCCAGCGGGCACGATTCCAGCATCAGCAACAGCTGCCCCGACTCTGCGGAGCGCCCGTCCGCCGCACGCCCCGCCGCACGGCCGCTGCCGCGCCGGACCT
>JAUIGD010000202.1 GCA_030430255.1 Verrucomicrobiia bacterium | reverse complement strand
TACCCGCCCGCGGGGATGTCGGTGCCGGGTGGGAAGTCGAAGCCGATCCCGCCGTCGAGGCCCCAGCCGCCCAGGTCGACCGCGACGCCGCCCCGGTTGTGGAGCTCCAGCCACTCTTCGTCGCGCTCCGCGAACGGGGTCGCCGGCGTCCCCGTCCCGTCGCTGCTGCGCAGGCTCACCCGGCCGCCGAACACCACATCGCTGCTGCCGGCGCTGCTCTGGTGGACCTCGACCGACAGCCGGTTGCCGCCGGCGAGCACCGGCGGCGACGCGACGGTGAACGACCGCAGGACGGCATTGGAGACGCCGGGGCTGGCGAGGGTCGCCGGTTCGATCACGCCGCCGGGCAGGTTGAAACGCCCGATCTCGACGCCGTTGAGATAGAACACCGCGCCGTCGTCGACGTAGTGCTCGAACTCGAGCTCCAACACGTCTGCGGGGTCGCCGGCGAAGTCGAACTCCGTCTCGAAATAGTAGGGGATCTTCGCCGACAGGGCCACCGGGGTGCGGATGGGTTCGCCGAGCGAAGAGCTCTCCTCGCCGAGCAGGCCGGCGCCCTGCGCCCAGCTCACCCCATCGACCGGGTGGGCGGCGTCCTGCCATCCCGCCGGCAGGCCCGCGGGGCCGGCGTCGAGATTGTAGCGCCAGACGGAATTGAATCCGACGACCTCCTCCTCGACCGTGCCCGGCGGTGACCCCGCCTCCGCGCGCTGCGGGTAGGCGTGGTAGAAAATCTCGTTGATGACCACCGCGTCCTCGATCGCGAACGCGTTCGCCGCGCCGAAGGTCTCCGCCGAAGGGCGCAGCCAGCGGAAGCCGCGCCCGGGGTGGCGCGCCTTGGCGCGGTCATCGACGCGGACGGCGTCGAGCATGCGCGCGCCGCCCGCCGCGAGCAGGAACAGGCGGTTGTTGTCGTCCGGGGTGTAGCCGAGCGCCGCCGAGTCGACGACCGTGAACGCGCCCGCGGGGAGCGTCGCCGCGGGGAGGACATAGTCGGGGTGCGCGGGGTTCGAGGAGCGCAGCACGAGGCCGCCGAGCGCTTCCCCCGATGGGCCCAGGTTGTGCAGCTCGACGCGGAAATCGGCCGCGGTCGTCGCGTCGATCTCGTTGAGGACGATGTCGGACGCGGCGGGCACCGGGTTCGCCGCACCGGGGCTGCCGCCGATGTCGCGGGAGGTGCCCCAGTTCCCGGGCAGAGCGGTGCCTGTCGAGGGGTCGATCTTCGCCAGTGCGAAGCCCGAACCGTCCGGCCCCTCCGGCCAGGGGTCGGTGTCCGCGTACTCCAGTTCGTCCATGACGCGCCGCGCCTCCAACGAAGGGTTGGGGACTCCGCCCGCCGAACCGCCACCGCCGCCCGGGTCCTGTTCATAGAGGTGGAACCCGCTCCAGTTGCCCTCGCTCACCGAGCCGTTCTCCGCCCGGCCGAGGATCGTCCCGCCGGCGCCCGCCGTGATGCCGGCGAACTCAGAGCCCGCCCAGGTCGCGATCCCGCCGGCCTCGTCCGCGAGGTCGCCGTCGCCATCGCGGTCGACGGTGATGCGGATGTCGCGGCTGACGCCGCCGTAGGCGTAGAGCGTGTAGCTCGCCCCCGGCGTCAGGCCGCTCAGGGCCCAGGTCACGGAGGGGTCCGAGTTGCCGGCGTTGACGAACAGGTAGTCGGCGGTCAGGGGGCTGCCGTTCTGGCTCCAGCCGGTCACCCGGCCGGTCACGGAGAAGCTCACCGGCGAAGCCGCGCCCGCGCTGTCGGCGAGCGCCATCGACGGGTCGGTGGCCGTGCCGCTGTGGCCGGGGATGGTGAACGCGTTCCAAGTCGCGCCCAGCTCGGCGTTGCCCTCCTGCCCCGACATGGGGTTCGGCGGCGCGAGCTGGCCGAAGGCACCGCCCGCCCCGTCGCCCTGGAGGTCGACGCTCCACAGCTTGTCGGCCGGCACCGCCGGCCCGCTCGGGGCGGCGGTGGCGAAGCTGCGGTTGTTGTTGTAGAGCCGCAGCCGCCGGCCGGAGTTCGAGAGCTGCCCGTCATAGGGCCCCAGCGCACCGGCGAAGCCGGAGGCCGCCGCCAGCGCGGCCGGGTCTTTGGCGACCACCAAATAATCGCGGCCGCCGATCACCGTCCCCTCGGGGAAGTCGAAGCCGACGTCGCCCTCCAGGCGCCAGTTCGACATGTCGACGTCGGCCGCCAGCTGGTTGTAGAACTCGATGAACTCGAGCGCCGTGTCGTCCGCGGCCGGATGGTAGTGGACCTCGTTGAAGACGACGACGCTATCCGCCGCGCGCGCGGGTGGGGCCAGCGCCAACGCGGCGGCGGCGATGAGGGGGAAGGCTTTCAATGGCGATGGGGGTTCGGTCACCCTGCACCGGGAGTGCGAGGAGGTGGTCGGACCCGCGATTTTCGAGCCCGAACGTTTTCGGTTTTCGAGCCAGATCGGCACGATGGTGAGGAGTTGATCGAGATCGGCGACGAAACAGCGGGGCGGTTTGGACAAATTCGGTTCCGTCTCGCGCCGGAACGGGCGGATCCGACGGCCTCCTAGGAGGCTGTCGGACTTCGGACTTTCGAGCCCGAACGTTTTAGAGTTTCGATCCAATTCGTCACGAGGGCGAGGAGTTGATCGAGATCAGCGACGAGACAGCGGGGCGATCTGGGCAAATTGTAAAACGATTCGCGCAGGAACGGACGAGTCCGACGGCCTCCTAGGGTGCGCGGACCAGCACCCGGTAGATCTTCTCGGTCTCCCCCGCCCCAGGTGAATCGACATCCTGGGTCGTCGTGCTGCTCGCAGCCGTCGCCGCGAACTCGCCGAGGTCCGCCCAGGTCGCGCCGTCGGCACTGGCCTGGGCGACGTAGGTCTTGCCGGGGACGCTGGTCCAGGTGAGCACCACGTCCCCGCCGAGCGAGTATCCGACGCTGACGATCTTCAAGACGCTGGCCGGGTTCGTCGGGTCGGTGCCGGTGAGGTTCACCTCGTCGCCGTCGCTGATGCCGTCCCCGTCGGTGTCGGGGTTGAAGCGGTCGGTGCCGAAGTCGTCCTCGTCCTCGTCGCTGAGCCCGTCGCCGTCGGTGTCGACGATGACCACCTCGCCGCTGAGGAGGAGCTGGAAGCCGCCCCAGTTCGCCTCCCCCTGGTTCCCCGCCGCGATCGAGCCGGTGATCGTCCCGGCCGGCGAGGCGACCACATCCTCGAACAGCAACCCCGCTGCGGGAACGAACTGCAGCGTCTCGTCGAACAGGCTCCCGTCGCCGTTGGTGTCGACCGTCAGCCCCATGTCGCGGCCGATGCCGCCGTAGGGGTAGAAGTGGTAGGTGCTGCCCGGCAGCAGGCCGGAGATCTCCCAGGTCGCATCGAAGTCGGCGTTGCCCGCGTTGACGAACAGGTAGTCGTTGGCAATGACTTGCGCGTTCGGCTGGTTGCTGAAGCCGGACACGTTGCCGAACACCGAGAAGGTCACCGGCGTCGCCGTGCCCGCCGCGTTGGCCAGCGCCATCGACGGGTCGAGCGAGGTCAAATCGTGCCCCTGCACGTTGAAGGCGTTCCACCCGAAGGCGGTGAAGCCGGGGTCCGCCGCCAAGGCGTTGAGCTCGAGGCCGTCCATGAGGACCGGCGCGCCCTGGCCCCCGACCGTGCCGTCGACGGCCTGGATGTCGACCGACCACAGGTTCTCCGGCGGTGTCGGGAACTCGGCACCGTTGTTCGGGTCGGTGCCGTAGAGGAGTTCGGTCGGGTCGTCCCAGGTGTCGTCGTCGCTGTCGGCTTTGTTCGGGTCCGTCCCGTGCTCGTTCACCTCGTCGCCGTCGTTGATGCCGTCGTCGTCGGAGTCGGGGTCGAGGGGGTCGGTCATCGCCGCCGCCTCCTCGCCGTCCTCGAGCCCGTCCGAGTCGCTGTCCTTGTTCATCGGGTCGGTGCAGTTGATGAACTCGTCGATGTCGGGCGAGCCGTCCTGGTCGAAGTCGGTGGTCTCGTCGATCTCGCCGATCTCTTGGAAGTAGAAGAACTCCCAGTCGTCACCGATGCCGTCCATGTCGACGTCCGGCTGGTCGGGGTCTTTGATGTCGTAGACGATCGAGTAGCGGATGTGGTCGGCATCGATGTGCCCCCAGCCGCCGGAGTGGGTGTCGTAGATCCTCAGGCGGACGGTTTCGCCGGCGTAGTCGTCGGCGTCCCAGACCACCTCGCGGAAGGCGTTCGCGTTGAGCCCGCTCGCCGAGAAGATCATCTCCCAGTCGTCGGCGTCCACCTCGCGCTCGAGGGTCACCGCGGTCATGTCGGCGTTCGGCGCGTTGGGGCTGCCGCTGAAGGCGTGCGCCCCCCCGCCGACGAGCAGCTCGAACTGTGCGGTGGGCTCGAGCACGAACGGCTCGGACTCGATGATCCCGGTCGGCGCGTCGCTGAACCCGAGGCCGCCCGCCTGCCCGTCCCAGGTGCGGACGTGGAAGTTGCCCTGCGCGGTGTCCTGGATGCTCCCCGCGCCGGTGCTGTCGGTGTTCGCCGTCGCCGCCGGCTGGCCGCCCGAGCGGAACACCTGATCGTCGCCGATGAAGTTGTCGACGATCGTCCAGCCCGTCAGGTCGCCGCTCTCGAAGTCCCACACCCGCCGCGGTGTCCGCACCGGGATGTCGCCCGCGTCGTTCGGGTCGGTGCCGAAGCGCACCTCGATGTTGTCGTCGAAGCCGTCCCCGTCGGAATCTTTGGCTAGCGGGTCGGTCGAGTAGTCGTCCACCTCGAGGCCGTCGAGCAGGGTGTCGTTGTCGCTATCCGGGTCGTCGGGGATCGTCCCCTCCTGGTACTCGCGGAGGTCGGGGAGGTCGTCACCGTCCAGGTCCCCCGTGCCGTCGCGCGACAGGTCGCCGAAGTAGAACACCTCCCAGGCGTCGCCCATGCCGTCGCCGTCGCTGTCGGTCGGGTCGGTGATGTCGGCGGTGATCGAGTAGCGGATGTCGTCGACGTCGATGTGCCCCCAGCCGCCGGAGTGGGTGTCGTAGACCCGCAGGCGCACCGTCTCGCCGACGTACCCGCCCGCGTCCCAGAAGGCGTTGCGGAAGTAGTTGCCGTCCGCGCCGCCCCGCGCGCCGACGCCGGAGGCGGTGAAGATGGCCTCCCAGTCGCCCGGCCCGAGCTGCCGCTCCAAGGTCACCGCCGTCATGTCCGGCTCGATGATGTCGGGGTCGCCGCGGAACCGGTGCGACCCGCCGCCGACGAGGAGTTCGAACTGGGCGTTGTCCCCGAGCACGAACGGGTCGCTCTCGATGATCCCGGTCGGGCCGTCGTTCAGCCCGAGCCCCCCGGCCTGGCCGTCCCAGGTGCGGACGTGGAAGGTTCCCTCGGCAGTGGCGTTGATATTGGCGTTGTCGGTGTTTGCGGTCAGCGCCGGCTGGCCGCCGGAGCTGAACACGGCGTCGTCGCCGAAGGGCGAGCTGACGATGTTCCACCCGGCCAGGTCACCGGACTCGAAGTCCCAGACCTTCCGCGGCACGCGCGTGTCGGAAGGCGGGTCGAGGGTCGCGGCGATGGCTGCCGGGCCGGCATTGCGGATCGCCTCGATCTGCAGCGAGGTCAGGGCGTCGTCGTAGACGAAGAAGTTCTCGATGTGGCCGTTGAAGGCGTGGACCACCCCGCCCGGGTTCAGCGAGCCCACCGCGAGGACGGTGTGCGCCGACACCCCGTCCGAGCCGGGCTGGCCGCCGAACGACATGTTGCCCGGAATGCTGTAGGTCAGCCCGTCGTTGACCTGGAGGTTGGCGATCTCACCGCGGAACACGACCGAGAGGAAGTCCCATTGGTCGGCGACGACCGGGCTGTTGCTCGGGAACAGCTCGCCGTCGGAGACCGACCAAGCCGCTTCGGTCGCCGGCGCGCTGAGGCCGCGGTCCCAGCCCCCGTCGTCGTGCCCCCACGGCGCGTTGTCGGTGCCCACCGCGAAGGCGTCCGGCTTGACCCAGGCGCCGATGGTCACGTTCGGCGAGACCGCGGGGTTGATATCGATCGGGATGGTCAGGCCCGTGTTCGAGCCATCGAACAGCGCCGCCCCCGTCCCGTCGCGGCCGCCGGCCGGATCCGCCACCACGCCGCCGATCACCGCCGGGCTTGTCTTTGCCGTGGAATCCGCGAAGGACGCGGCGTCGGCCTCGTCGAATTCGTAGAGCGCCAGCAGCTCAGCAGCACGAGCCGAGGCGGTGGGGAAATAGGCGCAGGCGGCGAGAGCCGAGGCGCCGACGAGCGCTTTCGCGGGGTTGCTGAGGGTCATGGGTGGGGGCGATGTGGAGATTAATTCTCCGGATCATAGGAAAACTGGACCATCGGAACAAGACCAGAAGCATGGGTATTTTCCACGATCCCCCACGCGAAACCCAACTCCCATTGCACCCCGGGCGGGATGCTCAATCTTACCAAACCGCTGCCACCCATGCGAACGTCCGAAAACGACCTATCGGATATCCACGTCCTCGGCGACGAGACGGAGGCGGGGGCGATCTGCGCGGACGGCCGTGACCTGCCCGCCTGGCTGGCCGCCTCGCCGCGCTGCAAGCTGCTGCAGCAGCACCGCATCATCCACGCCGGCATCATGGTCGCGAAGCCGCCGTTCGAAGTGCTGCGCCGGGATCAGTCGGGCACCTTCTTCCTCGCCTGTTTCGCCGGCCGCGGCTCGATCCTCGCCGACGGCGACCGGCACGAGGTCACCGCCGGCAGCGCCTGCCTGTTGCCCCCGCACACCGTCAATGCCCTGCGCGTCGGCGACAGCCCATCCTGGTCCTTCGCCTGGGTCCGCTACCTGGAACCGCGCGGCACCGCGCCCGTGGCCACCGTCAACTCGCCCTCCCGGGGCGACTTCGACCCCGCCCCGCTCAGGGCGGCGATCGAAGGCCTGGGCGCCGAGCTCGCGACCGGCGCGGACTCGCCCGCCGTCCAGCAGCTCTGGGTCGACCTGATCCAGAGCTACGTCCTCAGGTTCGCGGCGCCGATCCACGGCGACGACCGTGTGCGCCGGGCGTGGGAGCGGGTCGAGGCGGACCTCGGGGCAAAGTGGTCGCTCGACGGCATCGCCGCCGTCAGCTCGATGAGCGCCGAGAATTTCCGCAAGCTCTGTTGGAAGGCCATCGGCCGCAGCCCGATGAAGCACCTCACCTTCCTGCGCATGCGGCGGGCGACGGAGCTGTTCTCCACCACCGAAGAGAAGGTCGAGACCGTGGCGCGCAGCCTCGGCTACGAGAACCCCTACGCCTTTTCGAACACCTTTCTGAAATGGATCGGCGTGCGCCCGTCCGAGTTCCGCGACAAAGAGATCGGCCCCCGATGAGCCCGCCGCCCCGCCCCTCGATTCCCCTTGAACCGGGCGCCGCACCGCCCCAAGCGTTCCCGCCCGCAACCCACAACCGACACACGACACGATGCCGAACCCCTGGACTGGAATTGGAAACCCCTACACCCGCGAGGAGGTCGTCGCCCGCCTGCAGGCCACCCTCGACCGCGGCGAGGCGATCATCGCCGCCGGCGCCGGCACGGGGATCAGCGCGAAATTCATCGAGAAGGGCGGCGCCGACCTCATCATCATCTACAACTCCGGCCGCTTCCGCATGGCGGGGCACGGCTCGACCGCCGGCCTGATGGCGTACGGCGACGCCAACGCCGTGGCGATGGAGATCGGCGAGCACGAGGTCTTGCCCGTCGTCGAGGAGATCCCGGTGATCTGCGGCGTCCACGCCACCGACCCGCGGCGGCGCATGTGGCACTGGCTGCTGCAGGTCAAGGACATGGGCTTCAGCGGCGTGAACAACTTCCCCACCCACAGCATCGTCGACGGCAAGTTCCGCCAGATCCTCGAGGAGACCGGCATGAGCACGAAGAAGGAGGTCGAGATGATCGGCCTCGCCCGCAAGATGGACCTCTTCAGCATCGTCTATGTCGATTCCGAAGCCGAGGCCAAGGCCATGGCGGAGGTCGGCGCCGACGCCATCATCGCCCACGTCGGCACCACGGTCGGCGGCTCGATCGGCGTCGTCGACGCCACCATGACCATCGGCCAGGCCGCCGAGCGCACCCAGCAGATCATCGACGCCGCGAAGACCGTGCGCGACGACATCTTCTTCCTCAGCCACGGCGGCCCGATCAGCACGCCGGAGGACGCCGCCTACATCAACGAGAACTCTGAGGCGGTCGGCTTCGTCGGCGCCTCGAGCCTCGAGCGCATGGCGGTCGAGGGATCGCTCACCAACCTGACGAAGGAGTTCAAATCGATCCCCTGTCCGGCAGGGAAGCGGACCGCAACATAGCGGCGCAAGCATCCCCGCTCGCAGCCCCGGCCGCGCAGCCCTTCGCGTCCTTCCGCGTCCCTCCGTGGTTTCCCACCCGCCCCCAACCCAATCCCCCACCCCATGAAGATCGCCGTCCTAGGAACCCTCGACACCAAAGGCCACGAACACGCCTTCGTCGCCGACCGCATCCGCGAACGCGGCCACCAGCCGGTTTTGATCGACGTCGGCACCGCCGGGGCGCCACAGGTCGAGCCGGACGTGCACCGCGAGCAGATCGTGGCCGAGTTCACCGAACCCGGTGACCGTGGCGCCTGCGTGGTGCAGATGTCGGAGGCGGTGCCCGGCTTCGTCGCGGGGATGGCCGCGCGGGGTGAGATCGACGGCATCCTCTCGCTCGGCGGCGGCGGCGGCACGGCGATCGGCACGGCGGCGATGCGCGCGCTGCCGGTCGGCTTCCCGAAGCTGATGGTCTCCACCTTGGCCAGCGGCAACACCGCGCACTACCTCGGCACCAAAGACATCACCATGATGCCCAGCATCGTCGACGTCGCCGGCCTCAACCGCGTGTCGCGCATGATCTTCTCCCGCGCCGCGGGGGCGATCTGCGGCATGGTCGAGGCGGAGGCCGAGCAGGGCGACGCCAAGCCCGTGATCGCCGCCAGCATGTTCGGCAACACCACCGATTGCGTGAACGCCGCCAAGGAGGTGCTCGAGGGCGCGGGCTACGAGGTCTTGGTCTTCCACGCCACCGGCGCCGGCGGGCGCACGATGGAGGCGCTGATCGAGTCCGGCATGGTCGCCGGCGTGCTCGACATCACCACCACCGAGTGGGCCGACGAGGTCGTCGGCGGCACCCTCACCGCCGGCCCGACCCGCCTCGACGCCGCCGCGGCCGCCGGCGTGCCGGCGATCGTCGTGCCGGGTTGCGTCGACATGGTGAACTTCGGCGAGCGGGACTCGGTCCCGGACAAGTTCGCCGGCCGCAACTTCTACATCCACAACCCGCAGGTCACGCTGATGCGGACGACGCCCGAGGAGAACGCGGAGATCGGCAAGGTGCTCGCCGAGAAGGTCAACGCCTACACCGCCGGCGCCGCGGTGCTGCTCCCGACCAAGACGGTCAGCGTCATCGGCGCCGAGGGGCAGCCTTTCCACTACCCCGCCGCCGACGCCGCCCTCTTCGACGCCATCAAGGCGAACCTGCGCGGCGACGTGCCCGTCACCGAAATGGACTGTGAGATCAACGACCCCGAGTTCGCGGAGGCCTGCGCAGCGGCCTTGCTGGATCTGCTTTGAGCGGAGCCGTGGTGGAGGTTTCCAACCTCCGTCCCTTCTGCCCCGTCCCTGCTGCCTTTACCGACGGCGGTTGCAGACCGCCGCCGCGCACAGCCCGAACGACATGAGTGTCGTCGCTACGGGTTGCGATCTACTCCGGTTCCAAGCGCATGAAATCGAGGCCGAACATGTAGCGTTTTTCGGAGTCGGGGTGGGCGCCGGTGGAGGTGATGGTTAGGGTGTTGGGGCCTTTTTTTAGGGTGGCTTGACCCAAGGGGAGCTGGCCGGTGTGGGAGACTCCTTCGGGTTGGTAGAAGTCTTGCGGCTCGCCGATGGCTTGGCCGTTGATCGACAGGGTGTGGATGCCGTAGTCGATGGCTTTGGTGGCGGCGAGGTGGAGTTGGTAGGTGCCGGCTTCGGGGGCGGTGAATTGGGCGGTGAGGGTGGCGTCTTGTTTTTCGGGGATCCACCAGAGTTGGGAGTCGCCGCTCCACGTGCCTGCGCCGAAGTGGGCCATGGGCTGGGGGCGGGCTGCGCCGTCGGCTTTGATGATGGTTAGGGATTCGCCTTCGATGACCAAGCCGGGGCCGAGGTCTTTCTTGGGTTGGGGGCCAACGGGGAGGGGGCCGCGGGAGTATTGGCCCCATTTGATGAGTTCGCCTTCGCCGGCGCGGTCGAGCAGGATCTGGAGGCCTTCTGGGGTCCAGCCCGGATTGCCTTTCAGGTGCTCCAACATTTGCTCAGCGGTGGGGCGGACGGAGGCGATGCCGGCGCTGGGGACCTCGGCGCCGGTGGTCCAGTAGATGCCGTTGAGGATGAGTTTGCGGAGCTCGTCGCGTCCCCAGTTCCAATGGGTGTGGCCGCCGGTGAAGCCGAAGGTGCGGCCGCCGGCGGGGCGCTCGAAGCCCCAGGCGCAGTATTGTTCTTCGCCGCGCTCCACGGCGGCGACCGCGGAGTCGCTGCCGCTGTCCATGGCGCGCAACGGGTGGATGATGTTGACCGGGGGGAGGCCGCCGTGGAGGGGGGTCACGTGCTGGTGCTCGGGGTCGGTGCAGCGGAGGTGGAAGTAGCACTCGTCGTGGATGGTGAAGGGCGGGACGCCGCGGGTGACGGGGTGCTGGGGGAGCTTCTCGAAGGTGGCGTCCCAGAAGCGGCTGACGGAGTGCCAGGGCTCGAAGTCTGCGCCGACGAGGTTGCGCCACTGGCGGCGGACGGGGTCGGTGGATTGGACTTTGTTCTTATCGCCTGCGCCGGGGGAGCCGATGCCGGTGGCCCAGTGGATGACGGTGAGGCCGCCGCCTGCATCCATGAATTTTTTCAGCAGCTCGAGCTTGCCGTTGGCGGGGTGCGCGCCCCAGCCGTCGGCGTAGATGACGAGGGCGTCCTGGGCGAGGAGGGTGGCCTCGTCGGGGAACTCGCGGATGACCTCGACGGCGACCGGGAGGGCGGAGTCGCGCATGCCTCCGGCGAGGATGGTGGTGCCGCCGAAGTGCTGGTGGGAGCCCCAGCCGTGGGAGTCGCGGCCGGCGAGGAAGAGGATCTTTTTGGCGTCGGGGTCATTCTTTGCGTTCTCTGGATTGGGCAGGATGCGGAGGATGCCTTTCATGACGCGCCAGTGGCCGGGGAAGGTGCAGATGTAGGGGTAGTCGCCGGGTTCGGCGGGGGCGCGCATGTGGATGGTGAAGGCGTCGCCGGCATTGAGCACCGGGGTGGAGCCGATGATCTCGGGGAC
>JAUIGD010000201.1 GCA_030430255.1 Verrucomicrobiia bacterium | reverse complement strand
GGCCCAGCCCCAGGCCGTCGGCTTTGGTCGAGTGATAGGGTTCGAACAGCCGTTCGGCGTCGCCGTCCGGGAGGCCGGGGCCGCTGTCGCGCACGGAGATCTGCACGCCCTCTCCCGCCGGCGCGGCCGAGATCTCCAGGACGGCTTCCGCCCCGGCGCCGGCGGAGCCCATCGCCTCGCAGGCGTTCGTGATGAGGTTGATCAGCACCTGTTGCATCTGGATCCGGTCGGCGCGCATCGGCGGCAAACCGGGCGCGACCCCGGCGCTCACCCGCACCCCGCGGGCGGCGAGGTCGCCCCCCATGAGGTCGAGCACCGCTTCCACCAGCTCGGCGCACGCGACTTTCTCGGGGTGGAACTCGCCGCGCTTGAGGAGCCCGCGCAGGCGCCCGATCACCTCGCTCGCCCGCCGGTCGTCGGCGACGATGTCGTCCAGGATGGCCTCGATCTCCCCGGGCTCCGCCCCGCCCCGGGCCAGGAACCGCCGCGCCGCCTGGGCGTTGCTCAAGATCGCCGCCAGCGGCTGGTTCAGCTCGTGCGACAGCGCCGCGGACAGCTCGCCGAGGGTGGCGAGGCGCGTCAGGTGGTCGACCTCCGCCCTGCGCTGCTGCGCCCGCAGCTCCGCCCCCGCCGCGCGGATCCGGCGGCGGGCGACCAGCGCGACCGCCCCGGCGCCGAGCAGCGCCAACGCCACCAAGGTCGCGCCTTTGAACCACGCCCGCTGCCACCACTCCGGCGGGACGCGGATCGCCAGCGAAGCGGCCGGCTCCGACCAGACACCATCGCTCCCGGCGGCGCTCACCTCGAACCGGTACTGGCCCGGGGCGAGGCTCGCGTAACGCACGCCCCGCGCGTCGCCCGCCGCGCTCCAGCCCCCGCCCGAACCGACGAGGCGGTGCCGGAAGCGTAGCTGCTCGGGTTTGTTGAAGTCGAAGGCCGTGAAGCGCACCTCGAGGTCCCGCGGCGACGGCGCCAACACGATCCCCGCCGCCGACGGCGCCAACTCCCGGCCGGCGACGGTGGCGCCCTCGATCCGCACCGGCGGCGGCGGGCGGCCGCGCCATGGGCGTCGCGGGTCGATCTCGGCCACACCGCGAGCGGTGGCGAAGTAGAGGCGCCCGGACTCCGAGCGGAACCCGCTGGGCGAGTAGCCGCCGGTACACTCCGCCACACGCAGGCCGTCCGACTCGTCGAGCACCAGCGGGTGGACGTGCCCGGCGCCCCCGGCCGCCACCGCCCGGAGTTCGGACTTGGCGACCCGCGAGATGCCCCGGTGCCCCCCCAGCCAGAGGTGCCCGGACCCATCTTCGAGGATCTGGTGCACGACCTCGTCCGCCAGGCCGTGCGAGCGGTCGACCGCCCGCACCTCGCCGCCCTCGATCCACGCCAAGCCGCCGCCGACCGTCCCGACCCACAGCGTGCCCCCGGCGTCGCGATACAACGTGCTCACGTTCGCGACGGGCAACCCCGCGACCTTCTCGGCGCGACCGCCGGCCCAGCGGTGCAGCCCGTCGCCGGTCGTGCCCACCCACAAGGCGCCATCCCCCGCGTCGGCGAAACTGGTGATGCCGCCGCCCAGCGGCTCGCCCTCGGGGTCGTCCGGCCGCCCTTCGCCCCAACGCGCCAACCGCCCGTCCCGGTAGCCCAGCCACACCGCCCCGCCAGCGTCCTCGAACAGCGCCGTGACCGTCCCGCGCACCGCGTGCGACCGCACCGGGGCGCCGCCGGCGCCGACCTCGAACAC
Organism: Verrucomicrobiia bacterium; assembly: GCA_030430255.1. Classification (GTDB taxonomy): domain Bacteria; phylum Verrucomicrobiota; class Verrucomicrobiia; order Verrucomicrobiales; family DEV007; genus JAUIGD01. The sequence continues at coordinate 9,556 of JAUIGD010000201.1, read as the reverse complement.
GCGCTGGGCACCGGCGAACATCAGCGCCCCGGAGCGCCGCCGCAGCGCGCAGAGCATCGCCGTATGCGAGGCGAACTCCGGGTGCCCCGCCGCCTGATCGAGAGCCCCGAGGCGGCCGCGCAAGACCCCTCCACCGTAGGTCGCCACCCAGAACTCGCCCTCGCCCGTCCCGACCAGACCGCCGACCCGACCGCCCTCGCGCACCGGGTAGTAGTCCAGCGGCGCCTCCGCCACGCGGTGCAGCCCCCGCGTCTCCGTCCCCACCCACATCGAACCATCGCGCGCGCCCGCCAGCGAGCGCACCGCCGGTCCCAACTCCCCTGGCGCGACGCGGGCGAAGCGGCCCGAGCGCAACACATAGAGCCCCGCCTCGCCCGACCCGGCCCAAATCTCACCCGGTGCGCCCTCGCCGAGGCAATACACGAAGCTGGCCGGCAAGCCATCGCCGCTGTTGTACTCGCGCCACACCCCGTCGCAAAGCCGCAGCAACCTGCCGTAACCGATGCTCGCCCAGAGGTCGCCCGAGGCGGCGCCCAGGATCGTGTACGCGCGCACCACCTCGCCGCCCTCGGGACCCGAGACCGGTGCGCATTGGCGCCCGTCCCATTCGAACAGGCCGGCGTTGCCATTCGCGATCCAGAGCCCGCCGCCCCGCTTCGCCGCCAAGCCGGTGACCTCTCCGGGCGGCAACCCCTCAGCCGCGCCGACCGTACGGAACGCCTCGCCGTCGAAGTGCTGCAGGCCGGCGGGGCCGCCGACCCAAACCCCACCACCTTCCGCCTTCGCGAGTTCCGTGACGTAGGGGTGGGCGAGGCCGTCGCCGGTGCCCCATGTCGCGAGTTCGCCCCCCCGCAGGCGGCTCAGGCCGCCGCCGAAGGTACCGATCCAGAGCCCCCAATCCCCGTCCGGCTCGAGCGCCACGACCCCGAGCGCACCGAGGCCTTGCTTCAGCCCGAACGCCGTGAACCGCACGCCGTCGAACCTCGCCAGCCCCCCCGCGGTGCCGGCCCAGAGGTAGCCGTCCCGCCCCTCGGCGAGGCAGTAGACGCTGTTCTGTGGCAAGCCTTCCGTGCGCTGCCATGCGCGCACCCGCCAGCGCGACGCCTCCGGCGCCCCGCCCGCGTCCGACGCCTGCCCCACAGCGGGCGGCGCACTCACCATGGCGGCGAGCAAGAGCGTCGGGGGCAGGAGGCGATGGGGCACAGGCGGCAGGAGCTTCGGGCGGAGCCGGAGGCGCCGAACGCGCCTCCGCTCCCGGTGAGGAGCGCGATCCTAGCCCGGATCGGACGGCAAATCCAAACGCGGGCCGCAGCGCCCCACGGTGCGGGGGGGATCACGCGCCCCGTCCCGGCGCGAACCGCCCTCGAAGAATGCCGGATCGCCCCGCCGCCACGTCGCCGTTCTCGACATCGGCGCTACCCCTCCCAACGGTTCCACAGGCAGCCGAAGAACCGCCCGGCGTCCAGCCCCGGCGGCAGGCCCGAGACGCCTCCGTCGCCGACCTCGATGATGCACCACGCCCCATCCTCCAGCGGCGCGACATCGACCGACAGGAAGGGCGTCGCGAACCGTCGCGCGACCGCCTCCCAGCGCGCGCGTTCTTCCAGCGGCGACGGCGGCGCAGCGTCTGGCTCTACCAACAGCTCGCCGCGCCAGAAGAACAGCCGCGTCTCGTCGGTGAGCGGCATCCCGCGCATGTCCTCGCCGCGCGTCGCCACCGGCAGGAACTCGCGCAACACGGTGCCGCGGTTGAAGAGCTTGCCGCGCTCCTCGCGGAACACCTGGTAGATCTCACGAAATCGCGCTTCGCCCGTCCCGGCGGGGAGGAAGCAGCCGTCGCGCCAACGCGATTTCGCCGACTTCACCCAGTCCTTGATCAGGGCGTCGCCGCCCCGGAACTCCGCCGCATACAATGCCCACGCCGCGTCCGGATCGTCGCCCTCCGTCCAGGCGCTGCGCGCCGTGTCAGCGGCGATGTGCCGGTAGCCGAGCGGCAGGTAGTGCGCCTCCTCGTAGGCCCCGGGCGACACCTCGGGGCGGTAGCCTTTGTCGACCAACCGATCGTGCGCCGCGCGGTAGCTCTCGCCGCTCACCATCCACGAGCGGAACAGCACCCGCTTCCCCCGCCCGTCTGGCAGGTGCCCGAACGCCGCCGCCGCATCGCCTCTGGCCAGGTCGTCCTGCGCGAAAAACGCGACCTCGAAGCCGTTCGCCACGGCGCCCGAGCACTCGTCGGCGAAAGCCGGGTCGACCTTGCGTGCCGAGCCGAAGGGTTCGCTCGGGAAGAGGAGGGTCGGCGTCATTCTTCTCGCGCTGAGGTGCCATTTCGCCCCGCCGCGCCTGGCCCCTTCGCCGCGTTCAGCGCCCCGACCACTTTGCCGGCCGCCCACCGTTCGCAGAGGAAATGCATCGCCACCCGCTCCGGCGCGACCTTCAGCATGCGCACTTGCAACTCGTGGCAGTCCGCGCCTTCCCACAGATGGAAGTGGAGCAACGAGTGTCGCCCGACCTTGAGGTCGACCGCCCTGCGCCCGACCCGCACCCCTTCGCCCAGCGCGAACCCCTTCTCGACCGAACCGGCCAAGGCGATGCAAAACTCGCCCAACTCCGCGATCGTCATCTCCTCCTGCAGGGCGTAGTCCGGCATGTCCAGCTCCTCCATCGAGCCGTATTCCAAGCCCGGGTCCAAGGGGTCGTCCACCGCCCGCTCGGCCAGACGGCCCACCGCCTTGCCGAAGAGGAATCGTAGTAGGTGTTCCCAGATCATCGCCGGGCTCCAAGGGACACGAAGAGGCAGCGCACCGCAACCGGAGCGCCTACTCGCGCAGCGCCTTCGCCGGATCGAGCCTGGCCACCATGTAGGCGGGCGGCAGGGCGGCGAGCGTACACAGCACGAAGGCGCCGAGGGTGATGATCGCGAAGGCGCCGTAGTCCATGACCGCGGGGATCTCGACCAGCCCATACACATCCTGCGGGAAGATGTGCACCCCCCGATCGGCGAGCCACTCCCGCAGGTCGTTGCGCACCGCCAACACCGCCTGCGCCAAGCCGAAGCCCAAGGTCGAACCGATCGCGCCGACGATCATCCCCTGCGAGATGAACGCCCAGACGATCTGTGAGACGCGCGCCCCGAGCGCCTTCATCACCCCGATCTCGTGCCGCTTCTGCACCGTCACCGTGATCATCGTGTTCATGGTGCTGAAGGCCGCGACGAGGACGATGAAAAACAGCACCACGTACATCATCACGCGCTCGTTCTTGATCGCCGAGAAATGCTGTTTGTGCTGGTCCTTCCAGGTGGCGAACCCCCAGCCCGGCGGCATCGCCTCGGCGAGCGCCCCCTCCATCGCCTCGATGTCGAACACCTGCTCGTCGACGACCCGCAGGGCGATGCCGTGCACCTCGTCGTCGAAGTCGAACTCGTAGAGCTCCTGGCCTATGTAGAGCGGCAGGAAGACGACGTCGAGCGCGCTGCCCGATTCGTACAGCCCGGTGATGCGGAGGTCTTTGGCGGTCTTGATCTTGTCCGTGAGCTCGCGGACCTGGGCGCGGAAATCGGCGTCGTCGATCTCCTCGCTCTCCGAATCGTCGATCGCGTCGTAGAACCCTTGGATCACGTCCTGGAGATCGCTGGTGGGGAAGGCCTCCAGCTGGTCGCCGACGCGCAGGTTGTTGGCGTTGGCGAAGCGTTTCGACACGAGGCAGCCGTCGTAGGTGAAGTCCACCTCCCCCTCCGCCAGCATCCCGGTCATCTCGGCGATCACCCTCTCGTCCTCGTGGCGGACCCCCATCATCGTCATCGCCATCTGCCGGCGCTGGCCGTCGCGGCCGGCGTACTGGAGCAAGATCTGCCCCATCATGTAGGGCGCCGCCGACTCGACGCCGGGCACCGCTTTGGCTCTCTCCAACGCCGTCTCCCAACGGTAGCGCTCATCGAAGGGGTCGGCCCCCGCCGGAAGCGCGCCCCGCGTCACCCAGACGTGGGGCTCGAAGCCGAGGATCAGCTCCTGCAGGCGGCGCTCGAAGCCGAGCATCACCGAGATCACCACGCACAGCACCAGCACGCCGAGCGTCACCCCGGCGATCGAGATCAGCGTGATGACCGAGACGTAGGTGCGCTTCGGCTTCAGATACCGGAGCGCGATGAACAGGCTGAAGTTGCGGAGCAAGGCGGGACTCTCGCCCATCGCGGGGCGGGAAGAAATTGAAGTTTTTCTTAAACAGATGGGGGGCTGCCCCTGATCCTCGGCGCGGAAATTACACTCCCGCCCCCCGTTCAGGAACCCGCCCGCTTCAGTTGGGGGAACAGGACGACGTCGCGGATGCTCTCGGCGCCGGTGAGCATCATCACCAACCGGTCGATGCCGACCCCGATGCCGCCGGCCGGCGGCATGCCGTGCTCGAGCGCGTGGATGAACTCGTAATCGACCTTCTGCGTCTCCTCGCCGGCCTGGTGCTCGAGCCGCTCGCGCTGCACGTGCGGGTCGTTCAGCTCCGAGTAGCCGGGCGAGATCTCCTGGCCGTTGATCACCAGCTCATACACATCGACCACCGAGCCGTCGGCCGTGTTCTGCTTCGCCAGCGGCACCAGCTCCTTCGGCACGTGGGTGACGTAGAGCGGGTCGAAGGTCTTCTCTTCGATCAGCTTCTCGAACACCTGCTGGCTGACCTCGTAGTCCTCCATCTGGTCGGAGATCTCGACGCCCAGCTCCGCGCACTTCTCGCGCCGCCCCGCGGGGGTCAGATCGAACCAGTCGGCGCCGGCGACGCCCTTGATCAAGTTTTGGAACGACTCCCGCCGCCACGGCCGCGACAGGTCGATGGTGCGCACGACCTCGCCGTCCTCGTCCTTGTGTTCGATCTGCAGCCCGCCGCAGAATTTCTCGGCCAGCGAGCAGACCATCTCCTCGACCAAGTCCGCCATCGCCTCGAAGTCGGCGAAGGCCCAGTAGGCCTCGAGCATGGTGAACTCGGGGTTGTGGCGGCGGCTGATGCCCTCGTTGCGGAAGCTGCGGTTGATCTCGAAGACCTTGGTCATGCCGCCGACCAACAGCCGTTTGAGGAACAGCTCCGGGGCGATGCGCAGGTAGAGCGGCATGTCGAGCGCGTTGTGGTGGGTCGCGAAGGGCCGCGCCGCCGCCCCGCCGGGCACGTCCTGCAGCATCGGGGTCTCGACCTCCAGGAAGCCGCGCTCCTGCAGGAACCCGCGGATCTCGCGGATCATCAGCGAGCGCTTCAGGAACACCTCGCGGCTGCGCGCGTTCGACATCAGGTCGAGGTAGCGCTGGCGGTAGCGCGTCTCTTTGTCGGACAGGCCGTGGAACTTGTCCGGCATCGGCCGCAGCGATTTCGACAGGACCGTGAAGGCCTCCGTCTTCACCGTCGGCTCGCCGACCTTGGTGTTGAAGGTCTCGCCCTCGATGCCGATCCAGTCGCCGAGGTCGAGCTGTTTGAAGATCTCGAACTGCTCCTCGCCGACCGCCTTCGCGTTCAGGTAGCACTGGATGCGGCCGCGGAAATCGGAGATGTCGAAGAAGTGCGACTTGCCCATGTCCCGGTGGGCGGTGATGCGCCCGGCGACCTTCACCTTGAGCCCCTCCTCGAAGCCCTCGCGCAACGCGTGGATCTCGCGGTCGATCTCGAAGCGCCCGCCGAAGGGGTCGACGCCCAGCTCGCGCAGCTTGGCGAGCTTCTCCTCGCGCACGGCGATGAGTTCGGCTTCGGTGCTGCGCGGGGCGTCGGGCTGGGCTGCTGCTGCGTCGTCGGACATGGGATGGGAGGCGCTACCAAACACCGGCTGCCCGGACGGACAAGCGGCGATTCGCGGGCTACGATTGCGACCTGCACCGTACAGGACCTGCACCGTACAGGTTTACGCTACATTCCAAATGTCGACCGCCCTCGAACTCGAGTCCATCACCGACCAACACGCGTTCAACATCGAGCGCTGGCGGGAGATTTGCGCCGACTCAGAGCTGGCAGCATACCCAGGGCGCGTCGAGAGCAACCGCTACGGCCACGTCCAACTCATGCCACCGCGAGGATTCACCCACAGCCGAAGACAGGGGCGGATCGTGTCCAATCTAACCCAGTTGCTCCCGTCCGGCGAAGCTTTGCCCGAATGCCCCATCTCTACCCGAGAGGGGGTGCGCGGCGCAGACGCGGTGTGGATTTCCGGCGCCCGTCTCACCGAAGCCTGCCGGGAGGAAGTGCTCGTCATCGCGCCGGAGATCTGTGTCGAGGTGCTCTCACCTTCCAATTCACGAGACGAGGTCGAGGAGAAACGCGACCTCTATTTCGAGGCCGGTGCCGAAGAGGTCTGGATCTGCGACTTGGTGGGGCGGATGCACTTCTTCCTAAAAGCGGAGCCCACGATCGAGGCCTCCCAGTCGGCTCGCTGCCCAGACTTCCCCCCCGCGGTTTAGTCTCCCATCGTGCAGCATGATCCGGGCGACGGCCCACCCCGCCGTCGCCGGACCCGCATCAGAAACCGGTGTCGCCTCGGCTGGGGGTTGGGATGATCGATCCCAGTTCACAGGTCGGCTCCGGAACCCATTTCACCGTCAGATTTCCACGCCGCCGAGCGTTTCTCCATCATGCGAAACCCCGCCCGAATCGCCCTCGCCGGCGCCGCTTGCGCCTCCGCCTACGCCGCGCCCTTCGACCAGACGCTCTACGACGAGAAGGCGCGCACCTACCCGCCGGAGGAGTCGATGGCGATGATCGAGATGCAGCCCGGCTACCGGCTGGAGCTGGTCGCCCACGAGCCGATGGTGCAGGAGCCGGCGGCGATGGCCTGGGACGCGGACGGCAAGCTCTACGTCGCCGAGCTGAACACCTACATGCAGGACATCGACGGCAGGGACCAGCACGACCCGGTCTGCCGCGTGGTCCTGCTCGAAGACACCGACGGCGACGGCAGGATGGACAAGCGCTCGGTGTTCGCCGACGGCCTCTGCCTGCCGCGCATGATCCAGCCGATCGACGACCGGGTGATCATCCGCGAGACGAACACCTTCGACCTGCACAGCTACCGCGACACCGATGGCGACGGCGTCGCCGACGAGAAGAAGCTCGTCTTCGAGGGCGGCCGGCGCGGGGGCAACCTCGAGCACCAGCCGAGCGGGCTGGAGTGGAACATCGACAACTGGATGTACGTCACCTACACCGCGCGGCGCTACCGATGGGACGGAGACAGGATCATCGCCGAGGACCTGCCCTCCGGCTCCGGCCAGTGGGGCGTCACCCACGACGACGTCGGCCGCAACTTCTTCTGCACCGGCGGTGGCGAGAACCCCGCCATGGACTTCCAACGCCCGCTGGTCTACGGCAAAATTTCGCTCCCCGGCGAGCAGGCGCCCGGCTTCCGCGAGGTCTTCCCGCTGGTGGCGATCCCCGATGTCCAGGGCGGCGGCGGGCGCTACCGCAAGGACGAACTCACCCTGAACAACTTCACCGGCTGCGCCGGCCAGCACCTGTTCCGCGGCCACCGCATGGGCGATGATTTCTACGGCGACTACTTCATCCCCGAACCCGTCGGCCGCCTGGTGCGCCGCGCGAAGGTCACCGACGAGAACGGCAAGATCGTCGTCTCCAACGCCACGCCCGGCACCGAGTTCATGCGCTCGCGCGACGCCAACTTCCGCCCGGTCAACGCCTCGACGGGCCCCGACGGCTGCCTCTACATCTGCGACATGTACCGCGGCATCATCCAGGAGGGCAACTGGGTGCGCCCCGGCAGCTACCTGCGCGGCGTCGTCGAGAACTACGGGCTCGACAAGAACATCCAAGGCGGCCGCATCTACCGCGTGGTGAGGGAGGGCATCGGGCGCGACCCGGCGCGGCCGCGCATGCTGAACGCGCCGAGCGCAGAGCTGGTGGGGCACCTGTCCCACCCGAACGGCTGGTGGCGCGACACCGCCCAGAAGCAGATCGTCGTCCGCGGTGACACCTCGGTCGTGCCGGCGCTGCAGAGCCTCGCCCGGAGCGGAGAGAACCCCAAAGGCCGCCTGCACGCGCTGTGGGCATTGGACGGCCTCGGCCAGAGCGACGCCCGGCTGCTGGCCGAGAAATACACCGACCCCGACCCGCGCGTCCGCGCCGCCGCCGTGCGCCTCTCCGAGCCCTTCCTCGCGGCCGGCACCAGCGCCCCGGTGGAGGCGCTGGCCGACGACCCCGACATCGACGTCGCCATCCAGCTGATCCTCTCCCTCGGGCATTCCGCGGCGGAGGGCGGCGACCTCCTCATCGAGGAGATCGGCGCGAGGCACGAGGACAACCCCAATGTCGCCGCCATCATCGCCACCTACCGCGCGCGCATCGAGGAGGCCAAGCGCCGCCGCCTGCAAGACCGCTTCCTCACCATGGGGGAGACCAACTACGCCGCCATCTGCACCGCCTGCCACGGCGCCGACGGCAAAGGCATGCCGCTGGCCGGGACCGAGATGACGCTCGGCGCCCCGCTCGGCGGCTCGCCGCGCCTCAACGGCCGCAAAGACCTGCCGATCATGATCATGCTGAAAGGCATGCACGGCCCCCTCGACGGCAAGGAATTCCCCGGGCCGATGCTGCCGCTGGAGAGCTACGACGACGAGTGGATCGCCTCGACCCTCACCTACGTCCGCCAAAGCTTCGGCAACGAGGCGTCGCTCGTCTCGCCCGCGGACGTCGCCGCCGTCCGCGCCGCGCTGGAAGACCGCACCGAGATGTGGCACAGCAGCGAGATCCTCGCCATGGCACCCATCCCGGACAAGGAGATGCGATCCTGGACCTTCACCGCCAGCCACCGCGGCGGCGGCTGCAAGTCTGCCTGCGACGGCAACCCCGGCTCGCGCTGGGACACCGGCACGGAACAGCGGCCGGGGATGTGGTTCGCCTTCGACATGGGGAGGCAGCGCGAGCTGCGCTCGCTGGTGCTCGATTGCACGGGCTCGTCGATGGACTACCCGCGGGAGTGGAGCGTCGAGGTCTCGGCCGACGGCGAGAACTGGAGCGCGCCGATCGCCCGCGGCACCGGCACCGAACCGGTCACCGAGATCGTCCTCCCGCCCACCGCGACCCGCCACCTGCGCATCAGCCAACACGGCCGCGCCCCGGGCAAGTTCTGGTCGATCCACCGCCTGGAGGTCTACGGCGACCCCGGGTCTTAACCCGCGGCCGAGCCACCACGCAGCGTGCGGTGCAACGATCCGCTGAGCGGCGACCCGATCCCGGCGCTGCCGCCGTTCTTCCTCCCTCAAATTTGGCGCCGCGAGGCGTGTTCAAACACGCCCAAACGGTCCCTCGCCAAATTTCGCGGACTCAGGGAGCCACGGCAGCGGCTCGAGCTGGGGCTCTGCCCCGGAAAGTCGAGCTACCTCCCGCGGGGCATGGTATCGTTCCCCCCAATGCCCGACCCCTTCACCATCCGCCCCGCCGAGGTGACCGATGCCCGCGCCATCCACGAGCTGCTGATGGAGCTGGCCGAATTTGAGAAGATCGCCCACCTCGTCGAGGCCACCCCGACCTCGACGCGGCTGGCCCTGTTCGGGGACCGGCCGTCCGCCGAAGCGCTGGT
>JAUIGD010000200.1 GCA_030430255.1 Verrucomicrobiia bacterium | reverse complement strand
CAATTGCAGTTGCCAGTGTCTTCATCAGTGTGAGTTGGTTGGATCAGGTTTCTAAAAAACTTCGTTGGAAGTCCATGAGGTATAGAAAACTTGACCACTTTGCGCAAGAGAATTTTTAACGATTTGCGACTCAAATCCACGAGAATGGCAAATTTTAACAAAACTCGACCCTTGAGCTTCCTGACCCTTTCAGATCACTGAACAAAATTCACAAAATCCCGCCCTATTCGCAAATTCCCCCGCCCCTACTTGTGAATAACGTGTTTAAGCTCGCTGAACCAACCGTTTCCGGCTCGTGAGATGTTCACAACTCGCGACGCTTTGGCGCGGTTGGTTATCGGCGCGCTAGCCAGCGACCGCCACCCCGCGACCGTGCTTGAGGTGGGTTGGTAGTTCAGCGAAGTTAGAGACCGCCGCAAACAGCGGATCGAAATTTTTCTTCAGGTTGCCGATCAGGCAGTCGGTCAGGTCACCGCGGAGTTCGGGGTGCGCTTTGATGAGCGACGCGAAGCTGAACCCCTCGTCGTAGAAGGCGTAGACCAGCGCCCGCATCGCCTCGACGCCCTCGCAAAGCTGCTCGCCATAGGGCGCGAACTGAGCGGCGGAGTAGTCGCCTTTGTCCAGCGCCGCAGCCACGGCGTCGGCGGCCATCTCGCCGCTCTTCAGTGCGAGGAACACCCCCGAGGAGAAGACGGGATCGAGGAAGGTGAAGGCATCGCCGGCCAAGACGAGCCCGTCGCCGGCACAAAACTCCGAGCGATAGGAGTATTCCCCCGTCGTCCAGAAGCGGCCGAACCGCTCGCCCTCCGCCAGATGGTCGCGGATCCACACGTTCTCACCAATCTCCCGGGCGAAAATCTCGGCGGGATCGCGGCTGTCGCGGTAGAGGTAGTCGCGCTCGCCGACGATGCCGACGCTCACCACGTCGTCCTGGAGCGGGATATACCAGAACCATCCCTTGTCGGGGAGGTAGGCGACCGTCGTCGAGCCGGCATCGAGACCGGGGTCTCGCTTCGCCCCGCGATAGTAGGTCCATAGGGCGACCTTGTTGAGCTTCGGGTCGCGCCGGCGCCACTTGCGCTTGGTCAAGGTCAGCGCGTCTCGCCCGGAGGCGTCGATGACGATCGGGGCGCGCAATTCGTAGGCGACGCCGTCGTCCCCTTTGGCGGTGACACCAACGCAGGCGCCGCCCTCCTCGAGCAGCCCGGTGACGGTGGTGAGCTGTCGCAGCTCAGCACCGTTCTCCTGCGCTTTGTCGGCGAGGATCTGGTCGAATTGGGAGCGCAGCACCTGCCAGGTGGTCGACGAGGGATGGTCGTAGTGTTGGAAGAAATAAAATGGGCGCGACTGCCGCCCATCTTGGGTCACGAACTGGACGCTGTGCTTCTGTGTGAAGCCGACCTCGTCCATCTTCCCGGCGAGACCCAGCCGGTCGAGTGTGTGCCAGCAGAAGGGCATCAGAGACTCGCCGATGTGGTAGCGGGGGAACTTGCTCTTTTCGAGCACGACCACGCGGCGCCCTCTCTCGGCGAGCAAGGCGGCGGCGGTCGAGCCGGCAGGCCCGGCACCGATGATCAGGACGTCGGCGTCGCGGCGGGCGGGGGTCGGGGCGTTCATCTCGTGGAGGGTAACGACAAAAGAGCGATGCGCGGATTTCGATTTACCCGCAAAAAGGGCGAAATTCAGGCGCGGGGGAGCACCTCTACGATGTCGGCGAAGGCGATGCCATCGGCGTCGGTGAGTTCGTTGCAACGCCCGAAACAGATGGCGCCGTCCGGCTCATCGAGCGCGCCGCCGATGCGGTGGTCCGCCCAGGTCCGGAAGTACCCCTTGGGGGCGCTCCGGTAGTCGATGAGGTATTTCTCCAGCAGCCCCCCGAGCGGCCCCCGCGCTTCGGCGATGTCCGCCTGGATCGGCCCCTCGAACACCTCTAGCCGGACCCCGATCGCCCCGAACTCCACCGGGGCCCCCGTGGCCGCGTTGCGCAGCACCACCATGCGCATCAGGTAGTCATCGGAGCGTTGGGACGCGATCACCTCCAGGGCGATGTCTGCCCCGTGGTGGCGGCGCAGGGTCGAGGTCATGTCGCGGGTGTGCACCAGCAGCGAGCGCTCCGGTTCGGGCACCTCATCGCCGCGCACGAATTCGAAGGCGGGCATCTCCCCGCCCTCTTCGGCGTAGAAGTAGTGCAGCGGCATGAGCATCGACAGCTCCTCGGGGGAGAGCGGCTCAGGCATAGCGGGCGTTCTGGTGCTCCTGGAGGAAGAACTCGTGCAGCAGCTTGTCGACCTGCAACAAGCCCTCGCGGGTCATCGTCAAGATGTCGCCGTCCATCTCGAGGAAACCCTCCGCGCGCAGGTGCTCGATCGGCCGCGAGAATCGCTCCGCGACCTCGGCCGCGAACTTGGAGCGGAAGTAGCCCATGTCGGCGCGGCCGAGCTTGAGCTGGAGGATGAACTCGCGGATCAGCCGCTCCTCCTCGTCGGTCGGATAGGCGCGGTAGATCGGCAGCTCGCCGCGGGTGACGATGTCGAGATAGGGGCCGATGTCGTGGTGGTTCTGGACATGGACGCCACCCAGGTGGCCGAACGAAGCCACCCCCGTCCCGAGCATGTCCGCCCCGCCCCACAGCGCGTCACGGTAGATGAACTTGGTCTTCTCCGGATCGCGGACGGCGGTGGTGGCGCTGGTGACCGTGTAGCCGGCGGCCTCGAAGGCGGCGAAGGCCTCGCTCACCCAGCGGCGCTTGGTCGGCCAGTCCGCCACCGGCGCCGTCAACTTGCCGCTCTGCTGCATCTCCTTGTAGATGGTGGTGTTGTAGGGCACCTCCATCTGGTAGATCGTCACGCAGTCCGGCTCGTCGGCGATCGCCCTCTCGATGCAGGCCTGCCAGTTCGCCTCGGTCTCGCCGATCATCCCGGCGATGAGGTCGATGTTGATCTGGCCGAAGCCCAGCGATTTCGCGAAGCCGTAGGCGCGGTCGACCTCGCCCGAGCGGTGCGCGCGCCCGTTCAGTTCGAGGATTTCGTCGTCGTAGTTCTCGACCCCGAGGCTGAGGCGCGTGACGCCGAGGTCCTTGATCTGCTGCAGCTTCTTCTCGTTGAGCGTTCCGGGCTCGCCCTCGAACGCCACCTCCTCGGCCTCGTCCCAAGGGAACACCGCCTTCATCCGGTCGGTGAGGTCTTTGAGCTGGCCGGCGGAGAGGTAGGAGGGCGTGCCGCCTCCGAAGTAGATGAATTTCGGTTTCCGGCCCTGCAGGTAGGGCTTGTCCCCGTACATCTCGATCTCCTTCACCCCGGCATCGATGTAGGCTTTGATCTCCGCGGCGTTCTTGTCGGTGTAGACGCGGAAGTAACAAAAGTGGCAGCGCTTGCGGCAGAACGGGATGTGGAAATAGATGCCCAGGGGGAGGTCGGCCGGCGCCTCGCGCTGCAACACCGCCAGCGCGTCCGGCACATACTCGGGCTTCCAAAACGAGTACTGCGGGTAGTTGGAGATGAAATAGTTCCCGGCTCCGGTGGCCTCTTCGGCGGTGGCGGTCGACATGGGGTCAACGCTACGACGCCCCGCCCGCCACCGCAACCGGGCTTGGTTCAACGGGGCGCCAACACGCGCCGCAGCGCCCCCTCGAGCCGCTCGCGGTCGAACTCCCAAGACGTGAAAGCCAACGGGAAGACGCGCGTCCCCGCACGGCGGAACATTTGGTGGCGCTCGAGCGGCAACGGCTCGCCAGCCCGTCCCGGGAAGCCGATCAGATCGATCGCCACCACCCGCCCGCCGTGGCCGGCGACGAGGTCGAACACCTCTCCGGCGATCAGGCGGCGGGTGCCGACCGCGCAGCCCCACGACCGCAGCAACCCCACCAGTTCTTCCTCCGCCGACGACGGCCGCTCGCCCCCATCGACGCCGGGGGCGGGGCTACTCGACCCCGTGTAGGCGCGCAGCAGCGAGCCCGCGGGCAGTGCCCCTGGGTCGAAGGAGAGCAGCGCCACCTGCTCGCGGCGCGCCCGGGTGACCGCGACATTGAACACATCGGGGCGTTCGAGAAAACGCAGCGCGGAGGGATGGGAGTGCGAGTCGATGCCGAAGCTGAGCACCATCAGGTCCCGCTCGTCCCCCTGGAAGGAGTGGGCGGTCCCGACCCGCAAGCGGTGCGCTCCGCTCAGCCGCCCGAACTGCCCGGCATCGAAGGCCGCCGCAAGCGCCTCGCGCAGCGCCTCCACCTGGGCGCGGAACGGCGACAGCACCCCCACCGTCCTCGGGGCGGGGAGCGCCGCATCCTCCCGCAAGATCGCACGCAACAGCTCGACGCAGCGGTCGATCTCCGCCCGGTTGACGCCCGCCTCGTCCCGCCGCCCACCGACCTCGACGAAACGCAGCGCCGGGGCGCCGCCCCCGACCGGCAGCGGCCGCTCGGTCATCACCCGCAGCCGCCCCCCGTAGAACCGCGCGTTGCTGAAGGCGATGATCTCCGGCGCGCAGCGGAAGTGCTCGTCGAGGAAACCGACCTGCGCCTGCGAGCCGATGCGCGCGAAGACGAGGTCGAGCAAGCTGTGGTCCCGGTAGTCGGCGAGTTCGTCGTCGGGATCGACCCCGCACTGTTCGGCGAGCTGCGTCTGCCGCGAGCGGGAGAGGAAGGAGATATGGCGCAGCTGCTTGGGGTCGCCCGCCACGACGGCGCGCTTCGCCCGCTGCAGCGCCGGCAGCGCGCCCGCCATGTCGCACTGGGTCGCCTCGTCGATGATCGCCACATCGAACATCTCGGGACGGTGCGGCAACACCCGTTCGAGATCGCCGAGCGGCACCAGCCAGACGGGCAGCGCCTTGGCCACCGCGGCGAAATCGGTGTCGGCGAACAGCGCCTCCTTGCGCGCCCCCCGGCGCGAGCGCAGCGCCCGATCGAAACGCATCAGATGGTCGCGGCTGAAGCGCAAGACCTTGTCGAGATCCTGGGCCCGGCGCCCGGCGAGCATCGCCCTGATCGCCTCCGACTGCCCCTCGACGACTTCCTCGGTGATGTCCGAAAGCTCCCAGAGCGGCATCGTCGCGCGCACGCGGCGGGCGATCCACCAGCGCCGCAGCGCAGCCAACCACCCCCCTTCGCGCAGCGCCCCGCCCCAACCCAGCTCCCTCGCGGCCCGCGCCTGGAACGCGCGGTGGAGGCGCTCGAGCTGGCGCGTCGACACTTTCTTCGGGCGCCGCCCGAACGGGTACTTCCCCACCTCCCCCGCCAGCATCGACTCCAGCTGCGCCTTCACCTCGCGAAGATACTGCTTGCGGCCCGCCCGGACGACGCAGCCCGAGACTCCGTGTGTCTCCTCGATCTTGTCGGCGATCACCTCGAGCGCGTCCGCGTTCTGGGCGGCGATCAGCACCGACTCCCCGCGCGCCAGGTGGTCGAGGGCCACCGCAGCGATGGTGAACGACTTGCCGGTGCCCGGCGGGCCGTTGACGAAGGTGAGGGCGTGGCGGCGTGCCGAGAGGACGATCTTCTGCTGCGCCCCGCTTAGCAAGGCGGGCACCATCGGCGGCCGCGCATCCCCCTCGCACGTGGGGGGCGGCCAGGCTTCGAGGTCGCCGCCCATCAGCACGCGCAGCGGCTTCGAGAACGAGCCGGCCGCCGCCAGCTCCCCGAGCTCGGTCACCACGCCGCGCGCCGCCTCCGACTTCGGCCACAGCGCCAGCGCCGCCGCCCCGACCAAGCGCAAGCCCTCGGCCCGCGACCGCGCGGCCGCCCGGAGATCCCCATCCGCGATCAGCTCGGGGTAGGCCCGCATGCCCTCCAGCGAGAGGTCGGGGCAGCGTCCCCGCAGCGTGCTCTCGACCTGCAGCATCTCCCTCTCCCCGAGCGGCTCGCCGACCTCCGTGCCGCCGAGTTCCTCCGCCAACTGCGCGGCGTCCCCGTCCGGGAGCAACAGCTCGAGCAAGGGCAAGTTCAGCCGCCGCCCGCCGTCGATCTCCACCGCCGCGAAGCCGCGCCCCGAGCTGATCCGGGCGCGGAACAGAAACAGCGGCGCGCACAGGCGCCTCGGCTTCGGCGCCCCGGGGGGTTGGGCGCGCCCGCAGACAAACGGCAGACCGTAGAGCAATTCGAACTCCCCCGCCCGCAGCAGCGCCTCGCGCTCGAAGCGCTCCGCCTCGCCCGGCTCGCCCAACGGCAGCGGGGCGTGGTCGAGGAGCCCATCGGCCAAGCTCTCCCGCCCGGCCAGCACCATCCGCTCCGGGACGCTGTCCGCGAACACATCCCACAGCCCCGATCGCGCGCGGTCCTCTCGGTAGCACTCGCCGAGGAAACGGATCGCCGCCCGCTTCGCGGCAGCGTCGCCCCCCTCGACCGCAGACGACGGGGCGGAGTGCGCATCGAGCGGGCCAGCCATCCGTTTTCCATACCGCAAGTTTCGCGATCGCCCACCCGCTTTGCGCCGCATTTCGCCCAAACGTTTCAAAACTTTCGCCCTGCGGATGCGTTTTTCTGTAAACAACGACACGGTTCCCCGCTATAGGCTGACGGTGGCCAAATGCTCGTCCGCGGCGAGCCGCACTTCCCCTTGATGCTGCAAATTCCTCCTCTCCAACACCTCACTACCCTCAATCGCCTCTCGCTCCGAGTCAGCCTCGCGGTCGGCTTCGGCCTCGTCGTGTCCGCCCGCCCCACCCCAGGCGCGCCGACCGACGCAGAACTCGCCGAAATCCGGCAGCTCGCCAGAGCGATCGAGGCGCGCGCCGCGCCGCCGGAGAGCGCCCCCGGGCGCTGGCTCCCCGCCGAACGGGGCGGCGTCACCCTGCCGCTCGCCACCTTCCGCGACCAACTGTTCGCCTACAACGAGCAGGTCCAGATCCAACTCCTCGGCGTGCTGGTCGCCGAACAGTCCTACCGGGCCGCGCGCGGCGCCTTCGAGCCCACCCTCGTCACCGAACTCGAACACGCCGACAGCCTGCGGCCGAACACCGCGGAGCAAAGCGCGAGCCAGTCGGGGTTGAACGTCTTCGACCAGCGCAACACCACCCTGAGCAACGGCGTCGAACAGCTGCTGCCGAGCAATGGCCGCGTGCGGCTCGGCTTCAACGTCTTCGACCTGCGCAACAACCTGCAGCTGCAGAACCCCGACCGCACCCACCCCGAATACTCGACCTTCTTCGGGCTCAACCTCACCCAACCCCTGCTCAAAGGCGCCGGCCGCGACGCATCGATGTCCGCCCTGCGCCTCGCCGCCCGCGAGTCGGAGATGGCCTTCCAAGAATATCGGCGCCAGATGATGGCGACCGTCGCCTCGGCCGAAGCCGCCTACTGGACCCTCTACATCACCGACCAGGAAGTCGCCTACGCCCAGGAGTCCCTGGCGCTCGCTCGCACCATCCTGAGCGATACCGAGAAGGCCGCCGAGGCCGGGCGCTCGACCGAGGCCGAGGCGCTCGCCGCCCGCGTCGCCGTGCTCGAACGCGAATCGACGCTCTCCCTCGCCAGGCAGCAACGCTTCGAAGCGGGCAGCACCTTGCTCTCCTACTTCAGCGCGACCCCGGCGCGCTCCGACGCCGACCTGCCCACCGCCGTCGCCCCCCCTGACCCCGGCGCCTCGGCGCACGCGCACCTATGCGACGGCGCCTTCGAGTCCAATCCGGACTATCTCCGACGCCTCACCCAGGTGGAGATCGAAGGCGTGCGCGTCGCCTACGCGAAGAACCAGAATCGCCTCCAGCTCGACCTCAAAGCCAGCTACGGCCTCAACGGGCTCGGCGACGCCTTCGGCAGTAGCCTCGACGACATCGGTGCCGGCGACTACCCGGCGTGGTCGCTCGGCCTGCAGCTGCGCGCCCCGTTGGGGGGCGACCGCGTCGGCTTGGCGAACCTCACCGCCGCCCAGGCCCGCAAAGCGCAGGCTTTGCTCGGGCTCAAGGAAGCCGAAACCCAACTCACCGTGGCGATGGAGAACGCCACGCGCGCCATCGAGACGGCCAAAGAGAGCTACCGCGCCAGCCAGGCCGCCGTCGATCTGCGCGCCGCCATCCTCGCCGACGAGCGCGAGCGGCTCGACGCCGGCCGCAGCAACATCCGCAACGTGTTCGAGGTCGAGGAGGAGTACGAACGCAGCAAAGCCAGCGCCCTCCGCGCCTTGCTGGACATCCAGACCGCCAGCCTGCAGCTTGAGCTCGTCACCGGCAGCGTGCTGGCGGAGCGCGGTTGGGAAGTCTCTTACGAACAGCTGCGCGAACGCACCGACACCGCTTTGGCGGCGGCCACGGAGGCGGCGGCGACACCGCAGCGCCCCCCGACCACCGACACCGAATCCACCGATGCGAACCCTGAAATCGACGACGCCCCCCCTCCCGACCGTCGCCCTCGCCCTGACCCTCGCGCTGGCGGCGACGGTCGCGGCGATGGCACAAGCCCCTCCAACCCCAACCGCCGCGGCCTCTTCGAACGCCTCCGGTCAGGTAGAGAGAAGCGCTGAAGGCCTCACCGAACCTGCCCGCGATGCCATCCTCGGAGCGGCTGTCCCCGGCATCATCGGCGAGATCTTCGTCGAGGAAGGCCAGCGGGTCGCCCGCGGCGACCTGCTGCTCGAACTCCGCAAAGACCTCGCAGAAGCCGAACTGGAGCGCCGGAAGGTCCTGCTGGATGCCGCCGGGTCCAACCTCGATCGCACGCGCCGCCTCCGCCAGACGACCAAATCCGTCAGCGACGAAGAACTGGAGACCGCCGAGACCGAACACGCCGTCGCCGCCGCCGGCTATCGGCAGGCGGAAGCCGAACTCGCCCAACTGCAGGTCTTCGCCCCCTTCGCCGGCGAGGTCTCCGATCTGTTCGGTCTCGACGCCGGCGAGATCGCCCGCACGCAGGCACCGCTCGTGCGCCTCGTGGAGACCGCCCGCGTCCACTTCGTCACCCACCTCGAGGCCGCCCGCGCGGCCGGGCTCGAGGCCGGCGCCGCGGTGCAGCTCCACTTCGAGGGCCGGGACGCCCCGGTCACCGGCACCGTGGAATTCGTTTCCCCCACCGTCGACAGCTCCAGCGGCCTGCTCAAAATCCGCGCCGCCTTCGACAACACCGCCCCGAAGATCCGCCCCGGGGTGGCCGCCGTCATGGAGTGGTGAGGTGTATCCAACCTTTTTCTAAACTCCACGCCCTGCTGCGATCGATGAAAAGCAATCAGTGATCAGAAGTCCGTATTCGGTACCCTATGCACCGCCGACCACCAGTCACTGTCCTCTGACTTCTAGCCTCTGGCCTCTTTCCCAACTGCAATCCCGGCCCCAACCAGCCCCCACGCCCCAGCTCCACCACTGACCACTGATCACTTCTCCCAACTGCAACCCAAGCCACGAACCCACCTCGAACCCCAATATGCCCCTGAGCCCCGAATGGATCGACCCCCGCGTCAGCGAAGGTACCAGTGACCTGCGCGACCTCGCGGCGTTCGAGGGCGAGCCGCGCGAGTTTTGGGGGCGCTACCTCGCCGCGGTGCAGAAGCTGAGCGGCGCCGGCGCCGTGGCGCTGTTCTTCAAAGCCGCTCCCGACGCGCCTTGGAAACGCGCCGCCAGCGCCAAGCCGGGCGCCTCACCGGCGGTCGCGGCGCTGCTACCCGCCCTCGACACAGGCATCGACATCGTCGCCGCCCACGCCGCCGAGCACGATGGTTGCGCGCTCGCGCCGCGCGAGTTCCTCCCCTCTGAGTCGCCCGCCGGCCGCTCCGGCGGGGTCGCCGCCTTGGCGATCTCCCCGCCCCTCCCCTCGGAAGGAGAGTCCTGCCTGGTGGTCGCCTTGGTCGAGGGCGCAAGCGAGTCGGAGACCGCGGAAGCGCTCGTCCGGCTGCGCCTCGCCGCCCCCACCCCGGGCGCTTTCCAGCGCGCGCTCGGCGCCCGCCACGCCGGCCAAGACGTGCAGAAGATCGCGACCGCGCTCGACGTCGGTGTGCAGGTGAACAAGGAACACCGCTTCGGCGCCGCCGCGCTCGCCTTCTGCAACGGGGTGGCCGCGGCCCTGGCCTGCGACCGCGTCGCGCTCGGCTGGGCCGCCGGCGGCCTGGTGCAGCTGGTCGCCATGAGCCGCACCGAGAAGTTCGACCGCAAGATGGTCGCCGCGCAGTTGTTAGAAGCGGCGATGGACGAGGCGCTCGACCAGGACGAGACGGTCGCCTGGCCTGCCGCCGACGGCTCCGCCTGCATCGCCCGCGACCACGCCCGCTTTTCGGAGGACCAAAAGGCGCCCCACCTCGCCTCGATCCCGCTGCGCGACGCCGAGGGCGAACCCGTGGCCGTGATGACCTGCGAGCGCGCCTCGGCGGCCTTCACCCAGGGCGAGCTCGACCGCCTGCGCCTCACCGGCGACCTCAACGCACCACGCCTGATCGACCTGAAGGCGCGCGATCGCTGGTTCGGCGCACGCGCCGCCGCGGCCTTCAAAGCGGGCGCGGCCCGTGCGCTCGGCCCCGGCCGCGTCTGGGCGAAGGTGGCCGCGATCGCCATCGCCCTCGCGCTGGCCGTCCTGTTCCTGGTCAAGGTCCCCTACCGGGTCGAGGCCGACTTCACCCTCCGCAGCGACGAGGTCGCCCACGTCACCTCGCCCTTCGAAGGCTATATCGCCGAGGTCCTCGTCCGCGCCGGCGACGAGGTGGCGGCCGGCGCGCCTTTGATCCGGCTCGACACCGCCTCGCTCGAGCTCGAGCGCGCCGCCGCCGCCGCCGACCTCGCCCGCTACCGGCGCGAGTCCGCCAAGGCGCGCGCCGCCGGACAGCTTGCCGAGATGCGCATCGCCGACGCCCTCGCCGAGCAGGCCGCCGCGCGCCTCGACCTCACCGACCACCGCCTCTCCCGCGCCACCGTCAACGCGCCCTTCGACGCCTACGTCGTCGAGGGCGACCAGCGCGACCGCATCGGCGCGCCGGTGGCGACCGGCGATGTCCTGTTCCGCCTCGCCCGCCTCGACTCGCTCTACATCGAGGCGAAGATCGACGAGCGCGACGTCCACGAGATCGACGCCGGCGCCACCGGCCAGGTCGCCTTCGTCGGTCGCCCCGCCGAGAAATTCCCCGTCACCCTGGACGCCCTCGTCCCCGCCGCGCTGCCCGACGCCGCCGGCAACACCTTCCTCGCCCGCGCCGAACTCGCCGCCCCCGCCGAACCTTGGGCGCGCCCCGGCATGAGCGGCATCTGCAAGATCGACGCCGACCGACGCACGCTCGCCTGGATCCTCACCCACCGCACCACCGACTTCCTACGGATGTTCTTCTGGTGGTAGCGCACTCCGAACCCCGCACTCCGCACCCCGCACTCCGCACTCCGCACCCCGCACCCCGCCCCCCGCCC
>JAUIGD010000199.1 GCA_030430255.1 Verrucomicrobiia bacterium | reverse complement strand
CACATCCGCAGGCGAGGCGCCGCCGATCGTTGATGCTGAGTAGGCGGCGGCAGGGACAGGCGAAGCGGCTGGGTGAACACCCTGCCCGAGCCGGTCACCAGGCGGACACCCTCAGAGTCAACGAGGGCGAGCCACAGCCCGGAGCTTGGTGATCGATTCGGGTTAGGACTTTCGAGCCCGAACGTTTTCGAATTTCGATCCAAATGGACCCGATGATGAGGAGTTGATCGAGATCAGCGACGAGACAGCGGGGCGATTTGGCCAAATTGGAAAACGATTCGCGCCGGAACGGGTAAGTCCGACAGGCTCCCAACCGCCCCATTCTCCTTGACCGCGACGAACGGCCTCATTAACAGTTGCTAACTATTTCGCCCCCATCCACTGCCGACGAATGACGCGCCCCGCCCAGACCTTCCTCCTCGCCGCCGCCGCGGCCGCCCTGCTGCTGCCCGCCTGCAAATCCACCGGCTCGTCGGCGAGCACGACCATCAGCAACTTCAAGTACTTCCACCTCGACCCGGACTCCCAGATCGAGACGCCCGACCCCATGATCGCCTTCGAGCGGCGGCAACACCTGCACGGCAGGATCACCCGCGCCGAACAGGAGGAGGCCGAGGGGCACTACTATGTCGCTTGGTGGGAGGACGAGGTCCGCACCCCGGCGGTCGTCCGCCTCGAATACCGGCAGGAGAACACCGGCTCGCAGGTCAAGGTCCTGGAGAAGGCCGTCGACGATGTCCGGCGCCGCAACAAGACCTACTTCAAGATCACCGGCGAAGAATACCACACCGGCGGCAAGGTCACCGCCTTCCAAGTCTCCATCGTCCGCGACGGCCAGACCGTCGCCAGCCACCAGAGCTACCTCTGGTAGCCCCCGGGGACCCGCCAGGGGTTCTCACAAAACAACAAAAGCGCCCCCGAGGCCCCGATTCCCCTTGCCTTCCGTCGGCGGGAGGCGTTCTTTTGCGACGACGGGGATTCCCGTCTTCTCGTGAAGTGAACGCGGCCTCGCCCATCTTCGTCGGACAGCTCCCGCAGGGAGTGGTGTGGGTGCGCGTCGTCGGTAAAGGCTCGTTCCAAAACAGCCCCGCGCTGCGCGAGTTCGCCGGGTGCATGGTGGAGCGCGGCGCGAACCGCTTCGTGGTCGATCTCGACGACTGCACGAGCTTGGATTCGACTTTCATGGGGACGCTGGTGGGCATCGTCGGCCTCTTCGACGAAGACGATGAGGAGGCGGGCCTGGAGGTCATCAACGCCAACCCCCGCTGCGCCCAACTGCTGCGCAGCCTGGGTCTCGACCATGTGTTTTCGATCGACACCGAAGGCGCTTCGTGGCCGGAGGTGCGGAAGGCGATCGCCGCCGCCCTGCCGCAGACCAAGCCGCTGGATCAGGTCGATCTCGACAAGGGCGACAACACGCAGCACCTGCTGGACGCCCACCAGAACCTGAGCGCGGCCGACACCGCGAACGTCCCGCGCTTCCGGGATGTGATCGAGTTCTTGGAGAAGGAATTGCGCACCGCCCGTGCCTGATGCGGTGCACCCCGGCGCCCCGGGGTGATCGGAGATGAACCCCACCGTCGCCGCGCTCGCCCTGTTGGTCACCGCCCTCCTGGTGGTGCTCTCGCTGCGCAACCGTGTCCTCGGGGGCACGGTCGCGCGCCTGCGCCGCCAGCGCGACGCCATCGAGACCGAGGAACACCGCATGTTCGAGTTCCTCCACGGCTTGGGCGAGGCGCTCAGCCGCGAGGGCGCCGCCGATACCGCCATCCTCCACCGGACGATCGTGCGCGGCGCCTCGATGGTCGTCGACGCCCACGGCGCGGCGCTGTTCCTCCTCGACCGGTCCGGGCAACGCCTCGTCCCGCAGTATGTGAGCGACGCCTGCCCGCCGATCATCCCCATCCCGCCGGCCATCGCCGAGAAGGCGAAGACCAACCCCAACGCCCTCGCCAGCTATCGCCGCCTGACCAGCGTCGGGCGCGACTGGGGACCCTTCGGTGAAGCCCTGCGCACCGGCCGCACCAAACGCGTTTCGAACCTGGCCATGCACCCCGGCTACGAACGCGCACACATCGCGACCCACGCCGGAACCTCCGCGCTCGTCGCCCCGCTCATCTACGGCGGCAAACCCCTCGGGGTGCTCGTCGTCGCCGACTCCAACCCGGCCGACACCTTCAGCGACAACGATTTCGACGTCTTCCGCTCGGTCGCCGAACAATCCGCGTTCGCCCTCGGCAACGCCATCGTCCACCAGCAGGCGGCCGAAAAGCGCCGCCTCGACCAAGAGCTCGCCACCGCCTCCGAGGTGCAGCGCATCCTCCTCCCCGACGAGGCGCCACGCATCGCCGGGTTCGACATCGCCGGCGCCAACGCCCCGGCGAAGATGGTGAGCGGCGACTACTTCGATTTCTTCCCCGCCGCGGCGGGCGGCGCCCAGCTCGGCGTCGTCATCGCCGACGTCTCCGGCAAGGGGGTCCCCGCCTCCTTGATCATGGCGATGTGCCGCAGCGTCGTCCGCACGCACGCCGCCGCAACCACCTCGCCGGCGGCGGTGCTCGCCGCCGCCAACCGCCAGCTGTTCCCCGACATCCGCGAGGACATGTTCATCTCGCTGGCCTACGCCACCCTGACGCCGGACTCGGGGGAGATCACCTTCGCCCGCGCCGGCCACGACCCGCCACTGCTCTACCGCGCGGCCAGCGACGTGGTGGAACCGGTCGAGGCACCCGGCATGGCCATCGGCATCGATGCCGGAAAGGTGTTCGCCCGCACCACCCGCGACTTCTCCTTCGAACTCGAACCCGGGGACGTGCTTCTGCTCTACACCGACGGCGTCAACGAAGCGGTCGATCTCGCCGGCGACGAGTTCGGGCTCGATCGGCTCTACTCCGAGCTGCGCCGCCACGCCTCGGAGAGCGCCGCCGACATCGTCGAGGGGATCCGGGCCTCGGTGAACGCCTTCACCGGCGACGTCCCCCAAGCCGACGACATCACCCTCATCGCCATCAAGCGCGTTTGAGGAAGGGCGGCCGGAGCACGGCGCGGAGCGATCACCGCCTCTGTAGGCGAAGCGGTGGAGTGAATCACCCTGCCCACCGGTCACCACGCCAACGCCCTCAGCGTCCACGAGGGCAAGGCGCTGCCCGGTGCTTGGTGAGCGATCGGGTGAGCCCGAATGGCGCTCGTCTAAGCCTGATCTTCGGCGGATTGAGAATTGCGCCGCTGAGTCGAGTTCGCAAGCGAGCCCAGGGGGCGCTGGGGTCATCGGACAGCGAAGGGTTCGGGAGACGCGCACCGCGGTGAGAGGCCCTTCGCGATGCTCAGGGTGACAATTCGAGGGAGTTGAAGGAGGGCTGTGGGAATGGCGACCAGCCCTTCCAAGGAAGTGGTGTCATCCTGACGGGCGCAGCGACGGAAGGATCCCGCGCGGAAGCCGGCGCGCCGGGGCCACCGAGACGCCCCGGATGACTCGCAACGTGCGAAGCGGGCGGGCAAGGAGACGCCTCTCCGTCAATGCCCAACCTTGACTTCGTGCCCCGGTCACCACGCCAACGCCCTCAGCGTCCACAAGGGCAAGGCGCTGCCCGGAGCTTGATGAGGCAGACGGAACCCGAACCCGCCACCCGCGGCTAGAAGAGCCCGATGCCGAGCCTGAGAGGTCGACAGCAGGTGGGATGGGAATGTGCTGTTGCTCGGACTCAGCTCCCGAAGCGCGCCATGATCTCCAGGGCGAGCAGGGC
The DNA here is from genome assembly GCA_030430255.1 of Verrucomicrobiia bacterium. Lineage (GTDB taxonomy): Bacteria > Verrucomicrobiota > Verrucomicrobiia > Verrucomicrobiales > DEV007 > JAUIGD01. The sequence continues at coordinate 7,583 of JAUIGD010000199.1, read as the reverse complement.
GAGGGAAGCGAGCAGGGCGATGATCGCGAAGGGCATCGTGAAAAAGCGGGGTTCGGAATAGTGGCGAACGAAGGCGCCGAGCGGAGGCGATGAGGCGGCGATGAATCCGGCCTAGGAACCGCCCTTGTACTCGGGGATCGGCAGGTAGCCGTCGGTGCCGAGCTGGGACTCGAACTTGTAGCCGAGGTTGAGTTCCTCGCTCCCGGGTTTCGTCTTCTCGTAGTTGTGCTTGCCTTTGTAGTTCGGCGCCGGGACGGCGAAGCTGGGGCTGCCGGTGTTGTCCTGCTTGATCACGCGCTGCCCACCGATCAGTTCGATGCCGAGGGCGGCGAGGGCGAGGACGAGGGCGATGATCGCGAAGGGCATGACGCCGGATTCTTCGCTGTCGTCATCGAGTTCGGCGCTGAGCTTGCCGGTGGACATCGGTGCGCTGACCGGGCGGGTGCCGCCGCCGGGGGCGCTGGCGACCGGCTGGGTCGGCTGCAGTTTGACGGTGGCCTTCGGGAGCGGGCGGGTGCCCGGTCCGGGCGCCGAAGGTGCGGCTGCGGGCTGCAGGCGGGCGGTCGGCTGCGCGACCGGAGCGGCCGGGGCGCCGGGTTTCGCCGGAGCCGGGGGCGCGGGGGTGAGCGGGACGGTCTTGGTGCCGGGAGCAGGAGGGGCCGGCGGCCGCGCGGCCGCCGGAGCGGGCGGGGGCGTCGGAGCCGCCGGTGCCGGAGGCTTGGGCGCCGGCGGTGGCCCGGAAGGTGGCGGCGGAGCCGCGGCTTCTGCTCCGCCCGGGGGCTTCGGCTTCAGGGTGATTCGGACGGTCTCTTTCTTGAGGGGAACCGTCGAAGTCTTCGTGGTCGGCTTGCCGCCGGGAGGCGGGGGCGGAGGGGTCGGGTCGCTCATGGGTTGGAAAAAGGAGAGTGTGAAGGGTGGATCGCGGGCGGGTCGATAAAAGATTTTGTAATCGTCATTTAAGCCGCGCCGCGGCTCGGGTGTCAATGGTTTTTGCCCGCCTCTTCGGCAGCGGCACCACCACCGCGGGGCGAGGTTTTGCTTGCCGCCCCCCCCTGCGCCCCTAAGATGGCCCGCTCGCCCGGACTCCCCGCTCTGCCATGCCCAACTTCCTAGTCACCGGCGGTGCCGGTTTCATCGGCTCGCATCTCGTCGCACGCCTCGTCGCGCGCGGCGATTCCGTGACGGTGATCGACGACTTCAACGACTACTACGACCCCGCGATCAAGCGCGCCAACATCGCCGCGGCCGGCGGATCGGTGCGTCTGGTCGAGGGCGACATCCGCGACGCCGCCACGGTGCGCCAGCTGTTCGCCCAAGGGGATTTCGACGGCGTCGTCCACCTCGCCGCCCGCGCCGGCGTGCGCCCGTCCCGCGAGCAACCGGCGCTCTACCTGAGCACCAACATCGACGGCACCTTCCAACTGCTGGAGGCGGCCAGGGAACACGGCGTCGGCCAGTTCATCTTCGCCTCCAGCTCCTCGGTCTACGGCCTGAACAAAAAGCTGCCTTTCAGCGAGGAGGACCGCATCGACCAGACGATCAGCCCGTATGCCGCGACCAAGCTGGCCGGCGAGCAACTCTGCTCGACCTACGCCAACCTCTACGGCATCCGCACCGTCTGCCTGCGCTTCTTCACCGTCTACGGGCCGCGGCAGCGGCCGGACCTGGCGATCTCCAAGTTCACGCGCCTCATCCACGAGGGGCTGCCCATCGACAAGTACGGCGACGGATCGAGCGCCCGCGACTACACCTACGTGGACGACATCATCCAAGGCGTGGTGGCGGCGATCGGCTACGACGGGCCGGTGTTCGACGTGTTCAACCTCGGTGGCTCGCAGACGACCACCCTGGCCGAGCTGATCGAGCTGGTCGAGGGCGCGCTCGGCAAGACCGCGCAGATCAACCAGATGCCCGACCAACCCGGCGACCTCCCGCGCACCTACGCGGACGTTTCCAAGGCGAGGAAGTTGCTCGGCTACGAACCGGGGACACCGATCGCCGAGGGCGTGCCGAAGTACGTCGAGTGGTATCTGGAGAACGTCGCGCCGCAGGCTTGACCGCCGGGCCGGCCGCCGCCTGAGGCGGCGCCTCGCCAGCGGATAGGGTGTTCGATCCGGGCCAAATCGGGGCTTGCCCGACGGGGGTGCCCCCGGGCAGGATCGTCCCGCGGTCGACCCGCGGCGCGCACCCCACCCAAGGACCCATGAATCGACTTCTCGCAGCCCCCTTCGCCATCGCCTCCAGCATCGCGTTCGGCAGTTCCCCTTCGTTCGCCGATTTCCGCGCGCAGCCCAACCCGACGGCGGCGGCGACCGGGCGAGGCGGCGGCAACACCGTCCTCAACGACGACAGCTCCGCCCTGTTCACCAACCCGGCGCAGCTCGCCGCACTGGAGTCGGGCGAACTCCAGGTCAACCCCGCCCTGTTCCTCTCCGAGCTGGACTACGCCGTGCCCGGCGGGGCGGGGTCCACGGGCACCTTGGAGAACTTCGCGGGCGGCGCGAGCCTCGCCACCCCGTTCGGCGAGGGCGGTGCCGTGTTCGCCCTCGGCGTCAACGGCACCTACGGCCTCGCCGCCGAACTCCCCACCTCCAGCGCCCTGCGCTTCGCCGAACCCCACCAGCTGGAACTGGTCGCGCCACAGTTCAGCACCGGCCTCGCGTTGCCGCTCGGCGACCGCCTCGCGGCGGGCGCCACTTTGGATCTGATCTACGCCGACCTCAGCTACCGGCAAGCCTACTCCTGGCGGGCCGCGGGGGTCGCGCTGCCGGACGCGCTGCTGGCCATGGACGCGGACGGGTGGGGCGTCGGCGCGAGCCTCGGCCTCAGCTACCGGGTCGGCGACGCCGGCCAGCTCGGGTTCCGCGCGAAGCTCCCCATCGACGTCGAACTCGACGGCACCTTCGCGCTCGGCGGCGCCGGCCGCGGCCCGCTGCAGACGGATGTCCAGCTCCCGGCCGAGCTGGCGCTCGGCTACGGGCTGCAGGTGAACGACTCGCTGCGCGTCGGCGCCGACGTGATGTGGCTGGGCTGGTCCGGCTTCGACGAGACGGTGATCGACGCCGGCGCCTTCAGCGCGCTGCTGGGCGGCGGCCGCATCCCCCGCGATTGGCGCGACACCTGGCACGCGGGCTTCGGTGCGGAGTATGCGCTGAACGAGCACTGGACCCTGCGCGGCGGCTACCAGTTCACCGATTCGGCGGTGCCCGACCGCACCTTCACGCCGACCATCCCCGACTCCGAACGCCACCAGTTGAGCGTCGGGCTCGGCTGGCAGTCCGGCCGCCACGCGATCGACCTCGGCTACAGCCACTCGCTCTTCGCCGACCGCGACATCTCGACCAACCGCGACCCGCGCCTGAACGGCCGCTACGGGTTCGAGCTCGGCATCCTGCAGCTCGGCTACCGGCTGTCGTTTTGACGGCGGCGCCGCGTCCCGCCCCGCCGGCCCCTCCCCCGCCATTGATCCGGCGCCCGCGCTCCGGTAGGCTCGCGGAATGCAATTCGCCCAGCCCGCCGCCGCCTTCGCCCTCACCTCGGCGACCGCCCTCGCCGCCCCGGACCGCCAGGCCTTTGCCCGCGAGAACCCGGGTTGGGACGGGATTCCGCCCGAGGCCTTCGAACTGGCCGGCGAGGACCTCGAACTGTCGGTCTGGGCGAAGTCGCCACTGATCTACTCGCCGGTGGCGATGGACTGCGACGCGCTCGGCCGCCTCTGGGTGACCGAGGGCATCGACTACAACCAGCGGCCGCGCGTGGAGGCCGGCCAGTCGATCATCGTCGTCGAGGACACCGACGGCGACGGCGGGGCGGACGCCTCGCACGTGTTCGTGACCGAGAAGGTGCGCCATGCGCCGCTGGGCATCGCCGTCTTCGACAACAAGATCGTCCTCTCCGCGACCCCCGACATCATCGTCTATACGGACGTCGATCGCGACGCCCGCTTCGACCCGGCGGTGGACACCCGCGAGGTGTTCCTGACCGGGTTCCAGAACCGCGGCCACGACCACACCCTGCACGCCGTGGTCGGCGCGCCGAGCGGCCAGTGGCACTTCTCCTTCGGCAACTGCGGCGCCGACATCAAGGCGAAGGACGGCCGCGACTTCATCGCCGGCTGTTACTACGGCTTCCCCGAAGCGATCGGCAAGGTGTCGCACGATGGGCACCTCTACGTGCCGGGATTGAGCATGCGGGTGAACCCCGACGGCACCGGGCTCTCGGTCACCGGCGAAAACATGCGCAACCCCCACGACCTGCGCGTGACCGCCTACGGCGACCTCCTGCAGAGCGACAACGACGACCCCGCGCACTGCCGCTCGTCGTGGGTGATGGAGTTCGCCAACATGGGCTACGCCGATCTGCGCGACGGTTCGCGCTCGTGGGAGGAGGTCGCCAAGACCTGGGAGGAGCCCTCCGGCTGGAACAAGAACCTGCGCTTCTCGCGCTCGCACTGGCGCGAGAACTACCCGGGCGCCTTCCCGCCCGGATCGGTGTACGGCGCCGGCTCGCCCACCGGCAACGAGTTCATCGAAGATGACGGGCTCGGCATGGCGGGCACCTACCTGGTCGGCTGCATGGTGCGCAAGGAGGTCATGGCCTGCACCCCCGAGGCGAGCGGCGCGGGGATCGACCTGGGCGAACACACGCCCTTCCTGCGCCTGAAGCCGGGCGAGCGCGGGCGCCACTTCCTGCCGACCGACGCCGTGCTCGGCACCGACGGCTCGCTGTTCATCAGCGACTTCTACAACGACACCAGCCGCCGCACCAACCAGGTCGCCGGCACGATCTACCGGGTGGCCAAACGGGGCGCCACGCACGCGCGGCCGGAGGTCGACTTCGGGTCCGTGCCCGGCCTGTTGGAGGCGCTCGACAACCCGGTGGCGAACATCCGCTCGCACGCCGCGGCGGCGCTGATCGCGACCGGCGATGCCGGTCCCGTGTCGGGGTCGCTGGCGGAGGTCGCGGGCGACCCGGTGCGCGTCGCGCGCCGCCTGTGGGTGCTGGCCGGGCAAGGCGCGGCCGGCCGCGCCCGCGCCGCGGGTTTCCTCGAGCACGAAAACCCGGACCTGCGGGTCACCGCCTTCCGCGCCCTGCGGCACTTCGACGGCGAAGGTTTGCTCGAACGCGCCGCGGCGATGGCGTCCGACCCCTCGCCCGCCGTGCGGCGGGAGGTGGCCGTGGCGCTGCGCGACGCCCCCTTCGCCGCCTGCGCGGCGGCGCTGGCGCCGCTGTTCGCCGGCTACGACGGGATCGACCGCGTCTACCTCGAAGCGCTCGGCGTCGCCTGCACCGGCAAGGAGGCGGAGGCGTACCGCGAGTTCGTGGCGGCGGAGTTCGGCGACCCGGAGGGCTGGACGAAGACCGCCAAGAACCTCGCCTGGCGGCTGCACACGCCCGAGGCGATCGCCGACCTCGACGCCTGCATCCGCGCGCAGCGGCCGCCGATCGACGAGTTCCGCCACCTGGCGATGGCCTTCGCCAGCTTCCGGGGCGACGCCGACCGCGAGGACCGCAGGGCGCGCTTGGAGGCGCTCGCCGAGCTGCCGGCGTTCGCCCGCGAGGACTACCAGCTCACGGTGCGCGAGATCGTCGCCAAGGACCTCAACGACCTGCAGGGCGAGTTCTTGACCACCTCGAGCCGGGTGCCCGAAGTGCTGGGCGCGAAGACCGAGGTGTCCGGCGCGGCGGCGGTGGCGGCCCTGGAGGGCGACGCCGAGCGCGGCCTGGCCCTGGCGGCGAAGTGCTACCTCTGCCACAAGATCGGCGGGTCGGGCGTCGCCTTCGGCCCCGACCTCACCCACTGGGGGAGCCAGCGCACGGTCGAGGAGATCGCGCTGGAGATCATCGACCCCGACACCAAGTTCGCCCACGGCTACGACAAGCCGGTGCGGCTGCGCAAGGGAGACCACGTGATGGAGGGGTTGATGACCAACTACAGCTGGCACGCCGGTTCGCTGAAGATCAAACTCATGGGCGGCGAGACCAAGAAGATCCTGTTCCGCCGCGGCGGGGTCGGGGTCGAGGAGCTCAAAGTCTCGCTGATGCCGTCGGCCTCCGAGATGGGTTTGACCGACCAGGACGTGCGCGACATCGCCGCATTCCTCAAGGCGGTGAAGGCCGACCCGCTGCCGGCGGCGGCGGCGGCCGACGAAACCGCCCCCCCCGACGGCACCACCGAGGGTTGGGAGATCCTGACCGGCGAGGACTTTGTCAACGTCAACTGCCACGATGACACCTGGCGCTGGGAGGGTGGCCACGCCTTCTGCACCGGCAGGCCGACCGGCGTCATCCGCTACCGCGAACCGCTGGCGAACTTCGAGTTCCTCTGCGAGTGGATGCACAAGCAGAAGGGCGGCAACTCCGGCGTCTTCGTCTGGGCGACCCCGGAGAGCATCGCCCGGCTCGCCGCGGGCCACGGGCGGCTGCCGCACGGCATCGAGGTGCAAGTGTTAGACCTCGGCTACGCCGAGATCTACACGCAGCAGCACAAGAAGCCGGCCGACTGGTTCACCAGCCACGGCGACGTCTTCCCCGTCGGCCCGGTCAAGATGCGCCCGTTCCCGCCGGTGGCGCCCAACGGCCGCCGCAGCTTCCCCTCCAAGGAGACCACCAAGGGCATCGGCGAATGGAACCGCTACTACGTCCGCGCGGTCGACGGCGAAGTGCGGCTCTGGGTCAACGGCGAGGAGGTGTCCGGGGGCGACGGCATCTCGCCGGCGAGCGGATTCCTCTGCCTCGAGTCCGAGGGCGCCCCGGTCGAGTTCCGCAACCTCCGCCTGCGCAAGCTGCCGTCCGCCGACGAGCCGGAGGTCGACCTCGAGGCGCTGATGCCGCCCCCCGTGCAGCCGGTGCCCTTGGCAGGCCACCCGGCGCTCGGGCGTTGGTACTACGGCGAGCACTCGCGCGAGGTCACCGCCGACGGCTGGGTGACCTTGCGCCAGGGCGACGAGGTGATCTGGAAGCGCCGCTGCATCTCGAAGACCGCCGACGGGTTCATGCTCGACGGCAACCTCGGGCACACCTTGGAGGGCGGGGTGCTGCACATCGAGGGCCGCTACCGAGCGCGCCGCGAAGCGCCTTGAACTACCCCGCGCCACCTCGCGCCACCGCCGTGGCCGAGGGCTGGGGGAACCCTGCCCGAGCCGGGCACCACGCCAACAACCGCAGCGTCAGCGATCGGCAGCGCCTCGCCTGCAGATGTGGTGATCGATCCGGGCCAGCCCAGGCAAGGCCGAATGGCGCTTGGCTAAGCCGGTTCTCGGCGGATTGAGTCGAGAACGAAACCGATGCTCGCTCCGGGAGATGCTCGTGGGTGCCGCCGTTTCAATCGTGCGCGGAACAGACCCTACGAGTCGAGTTCCCAACCGGGGAGGCGCTGGGGTCATTCACCACGAATGGCTTCGGAGGCGCGGACCGTGGTGGGAGGCCCTTCGCTTTGCTCAGGGTGACAGTGCGGGAGTGGAATGTGGGGCGTGATGCGGGTTTCGACCCCCGCGGGGAAGGCGGCGTGTCATCCTGACAAGCGCAGAAGTTCTATCGGTTGCAAACTGCGTTTTCGGAGAAGTTGTTCGCATGGTGTGAGG
>JAUIGD010000636.1 GCA_030430255.1 Verrucomicrobiia bacterium | reverse complement strand
TCATCGCCATGCCGATTCGGTCCTTGACGGAGCCGAGCGGGTTGAAGAACTCGCACTTCAACGCGATCTGGGCGTCGAGCCCGGCGGTGACCTTGTTCAGTTTGACCAACGGGGTGTGGCCGATGGTGTCGACGATGTCTTGATGGATCTTGCCCATAGGGGTTCTGGAGAGTTGGGGTTCGTGGCGCCCCATGTCGGCGGGGTGGCGAACAGGGAGCGGAGAATTAACGGGAAACTTGCGGAGGGTCAACGGGATTGCTGAACGGGCGCGGTGCTGCGGGACGCCTCATGCCGGTGGTGCAACCTCGCCCGGGACGCGCTGGAGCCAGCCCGAATCGATCACCAAGCTCCGGGCTACGGCTTGCCCTCGTTGATTCTGAGGGTGTTGCCGTTGGGAACGGCTCGGGCAGGGTGTCTACCCAGCCGCATCGCCGATCCCTGCCGCCGCCTACTCAGCATCAACGATCGGCGGCGCCTCGCCTGCGGAGGTGGTGATCGATCCGGGCCAGCGCCCTCGAGGCCGACCGGAGCACGCCATCGCCCGAGGCCATTCCCGGCGGGCGTTGCCTGTGGCGGGTTCAAAGCTCCTCCGGGGATTGCAGCAGCTCCGCGATCCGGGCGAGCAGGCGTCCGGCGGCGCCGCCGTCGAGGATGCGGTGGTCGAAGCTGAGCGTCATCTCGGCCTCGGTGACCGGTTTCCACCCCGCGGTCTCCGGATCCCACTCCGGGCGCGGGCGACCGTGGCCCAAGCCGAGGACGAGGTTCTGCTCGGGCAGCGGGATGGGGGTCGCCCAGACGATGCCGAAGGTGCCGAAGTTGGTGACGGTCGCGATCCCGGGCGGTGTCGAGGCCTCGCCGGGCAGGCGGCGCTTGCTCGCGGCTTCGACGAGCCCCGAGTACAGCGGGACCAGGTCGCGGAGGGGGGTCTGGTCGACGTCGCGGATCACGGGGACGAGCACGCCGTCGTCGACCTCGACCGCGAACCCGATATCGATCGCCGGCGGGTGGACGATCTGGTTCCCGATCAGGCGCCCCGCGGTCGCGGTGTTCTCCGCCAGCGCGAGGGCGAGGGCGCGCACCGCGTAGAGCGTCGGTCCGGGCCGCGGGTCGCACGCCTTGCGGTGGGCGAGCATGGCGTCGAGCGCGACCGGGGTGCCGACGGTGGCCAGCGGCCGCGTCCAGCTGCGGCGCATGGAGTCGGCGACGGCGATGCGCATCGATGAGGCGGCGGTGCGCTTCTTGGCCTCGAGCTCCGTCATGAAGGCCTCGAAGTCCTCGACCGTCACACGGCCGCCGGCGCCGCTGCCCGGCAGGCCGGCGAGGTCGGCGGCATTGAGGCCGAGCTCGGCCATGCGGGCGCGCAGGCGCGGGGAGATATAGGTGGCGCCCTTCGCTTTGGCGGGGACGGGCAGGCCTTTGACCGTCGGCGTGACTTCCGTCGGGCTGGCCGAGATCTCCTCGTCGGGAGCCGCGCCCCCGAAGTGCGAGCGGGCGGCGTCGTCGGGCGTCCCGGCCGTTTGGCGCTGCGGCTGGGGAGGGGTTGCCCCCCCCGGTTCGGCCGCGGGGTCCGAGGCGGTGATCCCGAGTTCGGCGGCGGCGGTGTCATCGATCTCGATGTGTCCCAGGACGGCGCCGACCGGGTAGGAGACATCGACCTTCGCGGTGATCTCGACGACCTGGCCTGGCGCCGGGGCGGCGACGTCCATCACCGCCTTCTCGGTTTCGACCTCGATGACGTCCTGACCGGCGGTGAGGGTGTCGCCGACCTGGATGTCGATCGTCCGGACGGTGGCCTCGGCGATCGACTCGCCGAGCTGGGGCATGAGGATGGGGACGCGCATGGGAATTCGGGATGCGGTGTTCGCCGTTCAGTCTCGCAACAACTTGCGGATGGCGGACTCGACCGAGTTGGCGGTCGGGCGATGGAAACGCCAGAGGTCCGGATGGTAGGGGATCGGTGTGTCGAGCGAGTTGAGCCGCGCGGGGGGGGCGTCGAGGAGGTGGAATCCCTCCGCCGCGAGCCGGGCGAGCACTTCGGCGGTGACGCCGCCGAACGGGAAGGATTCGCCGAGGTCGAGCACCCGCCCGGTGCGGGCGACCGAGCCGAGCACGGTC
>JAUIGD010000198.1 GCA_030430255.1 Verrucomicrobiia bacterium | reverse complement strand
GGGCAGCGGCTTCGGCGCGGCGGCCGGCGCGGCCTCGGCCGCCGCCGCCGCCGCTTCCAGCGCCGCGGCGCGGTCGCGGTTCACCTCGCGCAGCAGGCGTTGGGCGTTGAAGCGGTCGGCCCAGAAGTCGGGCGAGAACCGCCGCGCCGGCACGAGGTGGCCGCGCGAGTCCTCCTCGTAGACGATATTGCCGCTGAGGTCGCGCAGCGGGGTCTCGAGCACATCGAAGATGAAGTCCGGCGACGGGGAGCAGGGCGTCTCCACTTCGGCGAGCGCGGCGTCCAAGGGCCCGGCCGGCAGTTCGGCCGCGTGGGCGGCCCGGAAGTAGTCGAGCATCTCCCCCGGCGGCCCGAAGAAGGCCAGCTTGCCGCCGCGGTCGAGCAACAGCACCTTCTGGAACATGTGGAACAAGCGCGAGGACGGCTGGTGGATGCTGACGAAGGTGATCTTGTTCTGCGACAGGCCGCGGATGATCTCCAGCACGTGCTCGGAATCCTTCGACGACAGGCCGGAGGTCGGCTCGTCGAATAGGTAGATGTCGGCGATCGAGATCATGTCGAGCCCCGCGTTCAGCCGCCGGCGCTCGCCGCCGGAGAGCGACTTGTTGACCGGGCTGCCGGCCAGGCGGTGGCGGCGCTCGTTGAGGCCGAGGTCGGCGAGCCGCGCGTCGGCGCGCCGGCGGCGCTCGGCGGCGGTCAGGTGCGGGCAGCGGATCGCCGCCGCGCAGTCGATGTTCTCCTCGACGGTGAGCAGCGGGTCGAAGGTCTCCTCCTGGGGGATGTAGGAGATGTAGTGGCCGAGCGTGCGCAGGTTCGCATACAGCTCGTGGCCGTTGATGCGGATCTCGCCGCGCCCCGGCTTCAGGTGCCCGGCGAGGGCGCGGATGAGCGTGCTCTTGCCACAGCCGGAGGGGCCGATGATGCCGATCATCTCGCCCCGCCGCGCGCGCAGCGACACGCCGTCGAGGGCGGTCTCCTTGCCGTCGTAGCTGTGCGCGAGGTCGGCCAACTCGAGGCCGCTGATGAGGTTGCGCTGCTCTTCGAGGATGCGCTCCCCGAAGTCGCAGGCGAGGAACTGCGCCTCGCCGATGCGGATGGTGGCGCCGTCGGTGAGCGGCGCCTTGCCGCGCACGAGGTGGTCTCCGAGGTGGATGGGCAGGTCGCTGGAGACGATCTCCAGCTCGCCGGTGCGGGCGTCGAAGTCGCAGCGGATCGTGAGGTGGACATCGCCGCCGCGCGGGTTCGGCGAGAGCAAGATGTCGCCTGGGGAGAGCCGGCCCGGGTCGGTGGAGACGGCGTAGAGGAACTTCGAGGGGTGGAGCTCGAAGCGCCCGCCGAGCTCGCGCGCGCGGCGGCGCAGGTCGGCGAGCGGGATCTCGGTGCCGTTGCCGAGCAACACGCGGTCGGTGAGCGCGGCGTGCACCTCGGTGTCCTTGCGCAAACGCCGCCCCGCGAGGTGGGCGTCGGTATCGCGCAGGGCGCGCACTTTGGCGGCGAGCCCGAACTCGATCTGCAGGTGCGTGTCCTTGGAGGGGGCTTTCTCGACGAAGGCGTGCCCGTCCCAGCGGAAGGAGAGGAACACCCGCGCGGTGGCGACGCCGTCCTTGGCGTTGAAGAAGGCGACCAGGTCCGCGTAGTTGAGGACGGTCTCGCCGAGCAGCGCCCGCTGCCCGTCGTAGATCTGGGTGAAGCCGCCGGGCGGGACGCTGCGGCCGCGGGCGACGAACGGGAGCAGGCCGGTGTTTTTCAACAGCAACAGGCGGTCGACCCGGAACGCCCACATGTCGTAGCCTTCGGGCAGCGCGGCGAGCACGAGATCGGCGGGCTTGCGGCGCCCGATGTGCAAGGACTGCAGGGGCCGGGTCGCGCCCCGCTCCTGCGCCTCCCCCCCGCGGTGCACCTCCGGGGGCGCGGGCTGGATCTCACCGGTGTTGAGTTGATAGACGAGGTCGATGGCCTGCGAGGCGACCCCGAGGTTGGTCATGAACAGGTAGAAGGGGATGAGGTGCTCCTTCAGGTGTCCGGACTGGGAGATGAGCGCGTAGAGCTGCGCCCCGAGCAGGAGCTTGTCGTCGTCGGCGAGTTCCGGCGCCAGCGAGGTGGCGATGGCGTTGAGGTCGACGGGGCCCTCGATGGCCTCGCGGTAGCGGCGGCGCAGTTCGGAATACACCGCCTCCGGGAACTCGTGCCGCAGGGCGCTGAGCGAGGAGTCGATCTCCGCCTCCTCGACCACGCCGTCGACCTTCGAAAATCCGGCGAAAACCTTGATCAACACCGGCAACATGTTCGCCTCCGCAGGGGCGGGCGGGCGCCGGCGGAACCGCCGGACGAGGGTCCGCACGAAGGCGAAGGGGCGACGGCGTGGCGAAGTCGCGCGAGCGAGCCCGGCGTCCCGCGCCGCACCGCCGTCCCTGGCCGCGCCAGGCGGGGATTTGGGCGGGAGGCGGTTGGGGGACTCGGACATCGGTCGGCGGAGCAGTCGCTAGGCTGGGCTGGAGAAGAGAACCGCACTTCGCGACGATGCACGCGCTTTGTTGCCGCGATCGCGGCAATCGCGGCGGCGTCCAGCTCCGACGCCGGGGCGTATCGAACGGTTGAGGAGGGTCGTGTTGGTCCGAAATTCCCCCCGGATGGCGGGGAATAGCCGCCGATTGCTCCCCCTCCTCCCCTGTGATACGGTTTTCCCCCGCCCGATTCCGCGCCTCCCGCCCGGTTGCGGTCGGAACCCCACCCCACGCTACCATCCATGTCTGACAACCAACCGCAACGCCCCGACCGCGACGAGGACCCCAAGGCCTCGGGCGGCGAACCCAGTTTCAACTGGCGCGGGCTGATCCTGCTCTCCGTCGTCGTGATGCTCATCATCGCGGCCTTCCGCTGGAAGGAGAACGGCAATACGGAAACCTTCGACTGGCCGAAGTTCGTCACCGCCGTAAAAGAGGGGCAGATCAGCGACCAGAAACCGCTCCGCCTCGTGCAGAACACGGGCAGTTTCGAGCAACACCTCACCGGTGAACTGGTGGCCGCCGAGGGCGAGAAGGCGAAGGTGTTCCGCCTGCCGATCAACGGCGACTTCCAGAAGGAGGAGCTGCACGCGCTGCTGAAGAAGCCCGAAGGCGAGGGGGAAGATTCGCCGCGGAAAGACCTCACCTACACCGCCGACTACCGCAGCAACACCATGGGCAACTTCCTGCTCGGCCTGTTGCCGATCGTGCTGGTGCTCCTCCTGCTCTTCTATTTCTTCCGCCAGCAGATGCGCATGGCTGGCCGCGGCGCGATGAGCTTCGGCAAGAGCAAGGCGAAGATGCTGACGATGGAGACCAAGAAGGTCACCTTCAAGGACGTCGCCGGCGTCAGCGAGGCCAAGGAGGAGGTCTGGGAACTCGTCGAGTTCCTCAAGGATCCGAAAAAATTCCAACGCCTCGGCGGCCAGATCCCGAAGGGCGTGCTCATGGTCGGGCCCCCAGGGACCGGCAAAACCCTGCTCGCCCGCGCCATCGCCGGCGAGGCGGACGTCCCCTTCTTCAGCATCAGCGGCTCGGACTTCGTCGAGATGTTCGTCGGGGTCGGCGCCAGCCGGGTGCGCGACATGTTCGAACAGGGCAAGAAACACGCGCCCTGCTTGATCTTCATCGACGAGATCGACGCCGTCGGTCGCCACCGCGGGCACGGGCTCGGCGGCGGTCACGACGAGCGCGAACAGACCCTGAACGCCCTGCTGGTCGAGATGGACGGTTTCGACACCCAAGAGGGCGTCATCATCATCGCCGCCACCAACCGCCCGGACGTGCTCGACCCCGCATTGCTCCGCCCCGGCCGCTTCGACCGCCAGGTCACCGTCGCGTTGCCCGACGTCAAGGGACGCCAGGAGATCCTCGAGGTCCACGCCCGCAAGGTGAAGATGGCGGAATCGGTCGACCTCGGGGTCGTCGCCCGCGGCACGCCGGGATACTCCGGCGCCGAGTTGGCCAACGTCATCAACGAAGCGGCCCTGCTCGCCGCCAAGAAAGGCCTCAAAGCGATCACCCTGCCCGAGTTGGAAGAAGCGAGGGACAAAGTGCGCTGGGGCCGCGAGCGGCGCTCGCTCGCCCTGAGCGAAAAAGAGAAGGAGAACACCGCCTACCACGAGGCTGGCCACGCGATCCTCAACGAGCTCCTCGATCACACCGACCCGCTGCACAAGGTCACCATCATCCCGCGCGGCCCGGCCTTGGGGGTGACGATGTTCCTCCCCGAGGAGGACAAGTACACCCACCGCAAGTTCGAACTGCTCGACGACCTCGTCGTCGCCATGGGCGGGCGCGTGGCGGAGGAGATCGTCTTCGGCGATGTCACCAACGGGGCTTTCGGCGACATCAAGCAGGCGACCAACATGGCGCGCGCCATGGTCTGTCAGTGGGGGATGAGCGACGAACTCGGCATGGTCGAGTATGGCGATCACCAGGAGCACACCTTCCTCGCGCGCGACATGACCAGCGTCCGCTCCTACTCCGAGGACACCGCCCGCAAGATCGACCACGAGGTGAAGCGCCTGATCGACACGGCCTACGGAAAGGCCAAGGACATGCTCCTCAAAAACCGCAAGGAACTCGACCTCATCGCCAAGGCGCTGCTCGATTTCGAGACCCTCGACCGGCACCACATCGTTGATTTGCTTGAGAAGGGTGAGATGAGCGACCCGCCGGAGAGCCCGAAACCCCCGACACCCCCGGCGGAGAAGGTCGAGGAGAAAGCCAAGCCCGGCGGCGATGATCGCGCTGGGGAAGGTGGATTCCCCGGCGACCTGGCCCCGGCGGGTGCGTAACCCGGACGAACCCACCGCATCGGCGGGCGAGGAGGCGCCCTTCCTAGCCGCCGAGCAGGCGGCGGCGAAGCGGTGGGGTTGAACCGCCTGCCCGCGCTGGCTACAACGCGGAGGCTCTCAGCGTCAACGGGGACGAGCTGCGACCCGGAACTTGCTGTGCGGATTCGGGCTAGCCCGGGGGGCGCTGGGGTTATCGAGCAGCGGTGGGCTCCGGAGGCGCGCACCGCGGCGAGAGGCCCTTCGCGATGCTCAGGGTGACAGTACTGTGGAGTTGAGGGCGGTGTGCAGATGGCCACCAGCCCTTCCGAGGGAGTGCGGTGTCATCCTGACGAGCGCAGCGCCGGAAAGGATCCCCGCGCTGAAACCGGCGCTCCGAGCCACCGGGACGTCCCGGACGGCCGCCTGCCGGGTGCGGAGCGGGCGAGCAAGGAGACGCCTCCCGGCGTGCGGCGAAGCCCCCCCTGGAGGCGGGCGCGCCACCGAGTCGAGATTCCCTCCGATTCCCTCCGCCTCCAGGCGGGCGGATGTCAGCGCCGGCGCCGGCGCAAGCCGACGGCAGCGGCGCCCGCGAGCAAGAGGGCCGCACCGGAAGGCTCGGGGATCTCGGTGACCAACACCTGACCCCGGATCTCACCACCACCGAAGGCCGAGGTGTGGATGTTCACATACCAGTCGCCCGCCAGCAGGTTGGCCTCCAGGCCGTCGCTGATGGTCTCCGAGCGTGAATAGGGGCTCGTCCACGGGCCGGGGATGCCGAGTTGGACGCCGCCGGGAGTTCCGGGGCCGCCGAGATGGAAGTGGGCGTTGCTGATCGAGCCGGAGAGGTTTTCCCAAGTCAGCGTGTAGTTCAGCGTGTTGGTGACGTCGTCGTAGTCACCGGTGATCGTGCCGCTCCCGTTTCCGGAATTGGCGGGGTTCGTCGTCGCTTGGAACACATCCATCGGTCCGGACAGCGTGTAGGTGGCCGCCGGGGCGGAGACGAAGGCTACGAAACTGAGGGCCAAGGCAATAATTGACGATTTCATGGGACTGCGCTCCTAGGAGTATACGGCGAATTGCGGCATCGGGAAGGAAATTTTAGAACGACCAGTCCAAAAGCCCCCTCCCCTCGATCCCCTACGATCTACGGCATCGCCCAACCCACTTCGACCTCCTGGAGCTGGCCGAATTTATCCTCGTACTTCACGAATCCATTCTTCGCGCCGTACTCGTGGACGAGGCGGGTCACCTTGACGTCGTAGCAGCAGTATTCGGCGACCTCACGGTATTTTCCCTCGCGCCACCAGCGGATGGCGTCGAGCCCGTCCGCGGTCTTGCCGGTCCCGAGCGAAGCGGTGGCGACCGCTTCCAGTTTGAGGCGGTGACCGATCTTCTCCTCGAGGTCGACCATGAGGTCGAGGCTGGCGCACTGGTCCGCGAGCGAGAACGGGTAATAGCCCTCGAGCACCGGGTAGTCGAAACTGATGTGGTTGAAGCCGATCACCAGGTCGGCGCGGATGAGCTGGTCGATGAGCTCGTTCACCCGCTTCTCGGGATAGGCGATGTATTTGCCCGTCTTGGTGCTGTACGTAGCGCCCACCGACATCCCCATGGCGCCCTTGTTGTTCCATCCGCCGACATCGCCGGCCAGCCGCAGGGTCTCGAGGTCGAAGTAGACGTAGTCTTTCAAGGGTCGCGGCGTGGTTCGGTTCAGCGCTCCGGCAACTCGAGCGGTCCGGTCGCGGCGGTGATGGCCATGAAGGCGGCCACCAAGACCGCGGCGGCGGCAAACATCCGCCACTCGGGCAGCGGCCGGTGCTCGACCACCAAATCGTCGCGCAGGTCCCACGGGGTCCTCCCCTTCGCGCTGAGCGAAAGGTAGGTGAGGAGGAAGCCGACGATCATCACCGGCAGCAGGCCGAAGCCCCACCCGCGCCAGCAGACGCTCAGCGAACGGCGCAGCGCTTGGCCGGGCCTTAGCGGGCCACCGTCAGCGCGGCTCAGATGGATGTTCAACAAGGCCTTGCCCGGTGTGGTTTTGACCGTCGCGAGGAGCAAGGCTTCCACCAGCGCCCAGAGCGCCGGGATCGCCAGCGGCAGCAGCGTGGACGGCAGGTCGCCGCTTGGGAACAGCAGCGCCTGCGGGTCGACGGCGCCGGTCAGAGCGGCGAGTTGGGCGAGCGCTGCGGTGAACAGCAGGACGTCGATGCCGCGCGCCCAGAAGCGGGTCCAGGGCTGGGGGCGGCGCTTCGGCTCCTCCATCGCCCGCCGCACCGCTTCCCAGCGGCCCGGCGCGACCTCGGTGGCCGCGGCGACCTCCCGCCCGAGAACCGCGTCGTCACCCGCCGGCGCCCGCGGGCCCGCCACGCCTTCAAAGGCGGGCAGGTCAGCCACCGTCCCCCACTCCGCCATGCCCTTGGTCCAGGCCGGGGTGGTCTGCGCGGCCGCGCCGGAGCGCAGCAGATCGACCACTTCGAAGTGGGTCAGCGGGCCGCGGGATTGGCCGTCGATGCGCAGGAAGAACTCCATGGGATGGAAGAGCCCACCATCCCGTGCGGCTCGCCTTTGGCAAACGGGAACCGGCGAATTGCTCGGGGGCGCGCGTGGCGCCGTCCGCCCTTCGCCAAGTGCGGTGGGGGCAGCCCCCGCTCCGGCAGCACTTCCCCTCAGCGCCGCAACTCGCGGTAGCGTGCGTGGCGGCGCTGATCGATGACGATGTCCACGACCATCAACGCATCGCCCTCGCGGCCCATGGCCTGGCTGTGCAAGGTGTATTCGGACTCGTCGCCCAGGACCAGCCTCTCCACCTCCGCCGGGAGCACGCTGCGCAACTGGGCGCGGAGCGTCCCCGAACGCGTGACGTAACCGTCCGGCAGCGTCACCCCCGCGCGGTCACCGCGCAGGGTGACTTCGAGCGTCTGCGGCCGGTCGGCATCGCCTGCAGGCAGCAGCACCGCCTCGCCCTCGAGGCGCTCGGGATCCACCTCGATCCCGCCCTCGCCGAGCGCCTTCGCGACCCGCTTCGGATCGACCGGCCACGGCGCGCCCGGCGGCACCGGCGCATCCGGTTCGAAGGCACGACCGCAAGCGGCCGGCCCTTCCGGTTGGGGCAACAACAAGCGCAGGGCGGCGACCGCCTCCGCCGGGAGCTCTCCGCCGTCCGCGAGCGCGAGCTCCACCTCGCCCTCAGCGCCCTCCGGGTAGCGCGCCGACACCTGGACGCCATCGGCGAGCAGCGGCCCGTCACGCCCCGGTTCGGCTTCCTCCTCGTCCTGCGTCCCGAGGTAGCCCGGGGATGAGGTCAGTCGGTACACCCAGAGCGACAGCGCGGCGATGCGACCGTCGGGATGGAGCTCGCGGATGCCCACGGTCGCGGCGAGCTGGCAGCGGCGCCCGGTCTTGGTTTCGTTCACCACGGCGCCGCCGGTACTGACCACGAAGTGGCGGTAGGTGCGCGCCACGGCGGCGCAGGAAAAGATCTGCCCCTCGGCGAACGGGCGGGCGAGCTTCAACCGGACGTCGCCCCCGCCGGCTGCCGCCTCCCCTTCGGGCTTGGGCTCGCCCGCCGGCGGGGGGGCGGCCGCATCCTGCGCCACGGCCGTCACCGGGGCGGCGAAGGCGGCGAGGAGACAGAGAATGTGGGGGAGCGACGTCATCGGCGGGCGATGCCGGCGGGGGGCTGCGGCGGGATCTGAACTGGGAATCTACCGCGGAACAGGATCCATGTCGCCTTTGGGAATCTCGATCCCGCCCTCACCAGCGCGACGGTCTGGTTCGAGCTTCGACAACGCCCGGGCCCGGAAGTCCGAAGTCTGACCGGCTGCGGGGCAGACCGCTACCTGCGGCAGCGACAAATTCCAGCGTAACAATCGCGCTGGGATTTCTCAGTAGGGGGTGAGAGACTCGCATCAGCGGGTTTCGACGACCTCCGAGCACCTGACGATCATGAAATCCCGAACGACCACCGGCGCCCTCCGGGCACTCGCCTTGACCACCATCGGCGCCATCTCGACCGCGCTCGCCGCGCCGCTGCAGATCGCCTTCGACAGCGCGCTGCCCGACCCGGACCCCGCTTCGCAAGGCTTCGCCGGCGCCGAGATCAGCGCCGGGGCGGACGCCGACTCCGACGGCTTCGTCGACGCCGGTTCGAACGCCGGCCCGGTCGCCGATGCCGGCGGGGGGATCGCCTGGCAGCTCAACGACCAGCTGGCGGACCCGAGCTTGAACGCGCCGGGATATTTCCACGACCTGAGCGATGCCGACTACACGAAACTCGCCCGCGACGGCTGGACGCTGGAGTGGACGGTGCGCGTCAAGGGCGTCGACCCGGCCACCGGCCGCTCGGCCTTCTGCGGCTGGGGCCACCCGAGCATCGGCGGGCGCGCGGGCGTCTATGTCGGTTTGGATGCCGAAGGGGTGTTCCAAGTCCAGCGCCCGGACTACAGCGGCTGGGTCCCGCTGCCCGATGTCGACCCGGATGCCTTCCACACCCTCCGTTTCACCGCGGCGCCGGGATCGACCGAATACGCGTGGTTCGTCGACGGCGTCCAGCGCGGCACCTTCGACACCACCGCGAACACCTTCACCCTGACGGGCGTGCTCTTCGGCAGCGGCACGAGCGCGCCCACCGGCCTGGTGAGCGACTGGAAGTCGGTCTCGCTCACCACCGGCGAAGAGCGGCTCGCGGTGAGCTTCGATCCCCCGGACGTGACCTCGAACCCCGGTTGGAGCACGCGCGAGGCCACCGGGCTCGGCAATGACTACAGCGGCAACGGCACCATCAACAAACCGCACAACCGCGGCTACGTCGTGCGCAACGGGCGGCCGATGGTGCAGATCGCCGACCAGTTCACCTCGGGCTCGCTCGACCGCCCGGAGGTCTATCGCGACCTCACCGCCGCCGACTTCGAGGCGATGTTCGAGCAGGGCTGGGAGCTCGAGTTCGAGTTCAACGTCGCGGACGGCTCGGGATTGACCCCCCGCCTCGGCGGCGCCGGCTGGGAGGTCAGCGAGGCCAACGACCCCGGCTGGGGGATCACCGGCACCAAGCGCTGCGCGTTCCTCGTCGGCAAGGAGTTCGACGGCGGCTTCGGCGGCCGCGTGCGCATCGACACCGCCGGCGGCCAGATATACCGCGGCGCCAACGGCAGCCGCCTGGACCTCACCACCGTCCGCTGCGTCGGCGAACCGCGCTCGCCGCTTTTCAAGTGGTATGTCAACGGCCAGCTGCAGGGCACGCTCGACCTGCGCACCCAAGACGGCAGCAACTCCGCGTCGGTGGACTCGCTGCACTTCTACGGCAACTTCGCCGCCGGCTCGACCTCGGTCGGGCCGGTGAACTGGGGGCGCATGCGCTTGGAGAGCATCGCGGCCCCGGCCCCCGACCACGCGCGCGGCGAGCTGCACCGCTGGACCTTCAACGGCCACGCCAAGGACCTGGTCGGCACCGCCCACGGCAGCCTCCACAACGGCGCCGCCGTGGCCGATGGCAAACTCCAGCTCGACGGCGGCGACGACTACCTGGTGACGGCCGCGCTCGGGGCCGACCTCGGCGCCAAGACCCTGGTCGCCTGGGTCACCCAGGACGACCTCGCGCAGGCGGGCGGCGGCATCTTGTCGGTGGACAACGCCAGCTACACGCACCACGACGCCATCGTCTACGGCGCGCGCACGGCTGGGCAATGGGCGGCGGGCAGCGAGGACGACCGGCGCACCGTCGAGGACAACGGCGGCGCCGCCGAGACCGGGGCGGGCGCCGAACTCATGCTCGCGATCGCCTACGGCGAGGACGGGAGCATCGCCCTCTACCGCGACGGGGTGCGCTACGACACCGGCGCGGATCAGGGCGAACTGCGCCGTTTCCATGGCGGGCTCACCCAGGTGTTCATGGGCACCCGGCACAGCAACACCTCCGGGCCGACGCCGCATTGGGCGGGCGCGATCAACGAGGCGCGCGTCTACGGGTCGGCGCTCGATGCCGCGGCGATCGCCGCCCTCCACGCCGAGGGGCCGATGGCCGACGCGACCGGCGACGTGGTGATCGACTCGGACTCCGGCCTCATCACCGGCGCGGGCATCACGCCGACGGAGTTCCGCGGCGTGCCGTATTCGGCGACGACCAAGGACGGCCTGACGACCTTCCGCTTCGCCGGCGACCTGCACTTCGGCGCCGACCGCGTGCGCGGCACCGGCGCGAACGCGATCTCGCTGGTCGCCGCCGGCGACGTGACCATCGACCCGGCGGCGGTGATCGACATCTCGGCCACGGCTTCGGCGACCGGTCCCGGCGGCGGCGCCGGGGGCAGCCCCGTCTCGGGGGCGCCGGGCCAACAGACGCGCGGCGCCGGCGGGGGCGGCGGCGGCGGTGGCAGCGGCGGCACGGGTCGCTCGGCTGGCGGCGGCGGTGGCAGCGCGGGGGGCACCGCGCCGAACATCCCCAACACCGCGGGCAATGGCTTCGCCGGCGCGGATGGCGCGGCGGGCAACGCCGGGGGCGATGGCTACAATGTCAGCGGCCACGGCGGCGTCGGCAGAGCGGTCGCCAACGACGGCGGGCGCGGCTTTCGGGGAGCG
>JAUIGD010000197.1 GCA_030430255.1 Verrucomicrobiia bacterium | reverse complement strand
TAGCGGTCGGCCGGGCCCGGGGTGTAGCCCGCCTCGGGGGTGCCGGGGGGGCCGCGGCGCGAGGACAGGCGGTTGCCGATCGCGTCGTAGCTGTAGGCGAAGGTGCTGCCGGCGACGGCCCCCCCGCCGGGGAGGTGGAGGGCGGCCGCCTCGAGGCCGCCGGGGCCGCCGTAGGCGTAGCGCCAGCCCGAGCCGTCGGCGAGGTCGGTGCGGCCGCGGCGGCCGGCGGCGTCGTAGGCGAAGGTGCGGCGGGAGCCGAGCGGGGCGGAGGCCCCGGCCGAGGCGGCGGCGAGGTCGGCGGGGCGGCCGAGGGCGTCGAAGCCGGAGGTCAGCGTGAGCAGGGCGGCGCCGCCGGCGCCCGAGGTGACGGTGTGGGGCAGGCCGGAGCCGGGGTGGTAGGTGTAGGAGGCGCCGGGCGCGGCCTCCGGGTCGGCGCCGGCGGCGATGCGCGCGCCGCGCCCGGCGGCGTCGTAGCGGTAGCTGTGGGTGAGCTCCCCGGCGCCGAGGGCGCGGAAGCTCAGCGCGGCGCGGCGCAGGTGGGCGCCGTAGGCGGGGTCGACCCTGGCGCCGTCGAGGAGCCCGCCGGCGACGGTCTCCAGCTCGGTGCGGCCGGCGGGGGTGACGGTGTAGCGGTGGGTGCCGGCGGCGTCGGCGAGGGCCTCGAGGTGGCCGGCGCGGCCGTAGGTGAAGGTCGCCGGGGGGGTGGCGGGGTCGGGCTCGGCCCCGGTGGCGTCGGTGAAGTAGGCGACCTGTGCCGGCCGGCCGGCGGCGTCGTAGCTGGTGCGCCGGTGGGCGCCGCGGGCGAGGGTGCGGGTCTGCAGGCGCCCGGCGGGGGTGTGGGTGAAGGTGGTGGCCGCCCCGGCGGCGTCGGTCTTCGAGGCGAGGTGGCCGGTGAGCGGCGCGTAGGCCCAGCGGGTGACCCCGGTGGCGGTGGCCAGGGACTCGACCCGCCCGGCGTGGTCGTAGGTGTAGGCGGCGCCGTGGGTGCGGGCGCCGCCGACGGCGGCGAGCTCGCCGCTGGGGTGGTAGCTGTAGAGGACCTCCCCGCCGCCCGGGGGGGCCCGGGCGGCGAGCCGCCCGCCGGCGTCGTAGCGGAAGGCGGTCACCTGCGGGGCGCCGGGGCCGGGGCCGTCGGGGTCGGGGGAGGTCTCGGAGCGGAGGCGCCCGTCGACGTAGTGGCTGAAGCGGGTGGTGGCGCCGCGGGCGTCGGTGACCGAGGCGGCCCGCCCGAGGGCGTCGTAGGTGTAGGCGGCCGAGGCGACGGTGGCCCCGGCGCTGTCGAGGGAGGCGGTGCCCGCCAGGCGGCCGCCGCGGCCGATGGACTCCGTGCGGGTGCCGTCGGGGTAGGCCACCGTCGCCGCCCAGTCGCCGCCGCCGCCGTAGGTGGTCTCGGCGTGGGCCGTCCGCCCCTCCGCGGTGTGCCAGGACTGGAGGCCGTCGGTGCTGCGCTCGACGCGGGCGACCTCGGCCTTGGCGGCGGCGTCGCCGGCGGTGGTGTAGACCGAGGTCACCGTGCGGATGACGTCGACCCCGCCGCGGGCGGCGACGGTGGCCGCCGTCTCGGTGATGATGTCGTCCCCCCCGTAGCCGATGGCGCCGTCGCCGTCCATGTCGACGGCGGCGGTGGTCCGCCGGCCGCGGGCGTCGTAGGCGTAGAGGAGGGTGACGCCGTCCGGGTCGGTCTCGGCCGCCAGCTGGCCGGCGGCGTTGTAGGCCCGGGTGCTCAGGGCGCCGCCGGAGGTCAGGGTGTGGGTGGGGCGGCCGAGGAGGTCGGTGTAGGTCCTGGTCCACTCGGCGGTGTCGGCGCCGCCCGCGCCGAGGAGGGTCTCCTGGGTGTAGGGGCGCGGGTAGGCGCCGGGCGCGGGGCTCCCGACCCCGTAGGTGTAGCGGCGGCCGCGGGCGCCGCTGCCGGCCACCCTCGCGAGGCGGCCGTCGGCGAAGCGCTCGGTGGCGACGGCCGCCCCGCCGGGGGCGGTCGCGGTGCGCACGGTGTGGCCGGTGGCGGGGTCGACGGTGACCGCGTGGGCCGTGCGCCGGCGCGCGGCCAGGTCGGAGGGCGCGGGGTCGGCGGCGGCGTTGGCCGGCGGCGCGTACTCGGCGACCAGCTCGCCGGCGGCGTCGTACTCGCGGCGGGAGAGCAGCGCCCGGGTGCCGGCGACCTCCGCGCCGGCGGCGTCGACCGCGACGCGGGACAGGGTCTCGACGCGCCCACCGCCCGGCCGCGCCTCCGCGAGCTCGGCGGCGGTCGTCTTGACCCCGAGCCGGGTCCGCGACGTGGCGAGCGCGTCGGAGGCGTCGACCTCGGTCGCCACGCCGGCCCGGTCGACCGTCCGCGACACGCCGCAGCAGCCGTAGGCGGCCGCCGTCGTCAGCCCGCCGAGGTGCCCGACCTCGGTCGGCCGCCCGAAGCCGTCGGTGGCCAGCGCCTCGTCCCGGGAGAGGACCACCCCGGTGGCGATGTCGGTGACGGTGCGGGAGAGGACGTTGCCGGCGCGGTCCTCGACGGTGACGGTGCGCGTGCCGTCGGCCACCGGCCCGCCGCCGGCGGAGGGCGCCCCGGCGTCGGCCACCGTCGTCTTGGTCCGGGCGGTGGCGGGGTCGCCGGTGTCGGTCGCGTAGCTCGTGATGCGGACCGTGCCGTCCGGGTACTCGGTCCGGGCCGGCTCGTTGAGGAACGGCCCGGAGGCGTGCCAGCGCCGCCGGGTGACGAGGCCCCCGGGCGCCCCGGGCGCGGCGCCGGGCGACCCCGCCAGCTCGACGTCCTCGCCGCCGGGCACCCGGTACACGTAGCGGCGCGACACCTCGTGGCCGAGCAGCGCCGTCACGTGCGTCTCGTGCGGCGCCCCGGCGGCGGGGCTGTCGTCGTAGCGGCGGGCCACCACCCGCAGCAGGGCGTCGTGCGCGGCGGAGCCGTCGTAGGCATCGGCGCCGAAGGGCGGGTCGGTGTGGGGGCTGGCCTCTTTGACGATGCGCCCGTGGGCGTCGTACCCGTAGTGCGTCCAGTGCCCGGTCGGCGACACCCGGTAGCGGGGCCGCCCGTAGCTGCCGGCGTCGGCGGGGTCCTCGTGGTAGCGGTACGTCGTCTCGAGGGCGCGCCCGCCGGGGTCGACGACGCGCGAGGTCACCACGCGCCCGTAGGGTGCCGAGGCGTAGGTCGTCACCGTCTCCGACAGGGTCCCGCCCGCCGCGCCCACCACCTCGCGGACCTCGACCTCGACGCCCGGCGAGGGGGACGAGCGCGACAGGCGCTCGACGCGCCGCCCGCCGGCGGTGGACAGCTCCCAGCCGCCGCCGGCCGGGACGTAGGTGAAGCGGGCGGTCTCGGTGCGCCCGCCGGCCTCCCGCGTGAGGAGGACCTCGTTGTCGCCGGTGCCCGGGGCGGGGTCCTCGACGGTCAGCGTCGTGTGCGGCGCGCCGCCCGGGGCGCTGTGGAGCCCGCCGGCGCCGGGCTCCCCGGCGTCGGCGAGGTGGTAGACGCGCACCGTGTAGCGGTCGGGGCCGCCGGCCTCGACCAACGCCACCTGGGTGGCGCTGCTGATCTGGGCCGGGGCGCCGCCGGCGCCCCCGACGACGCGCAGCCCGCGGCCGATCTCCAGCGAGCGCGGGTCGGTGATCCCGGGGTAGGGCCGGCCCGCCTTCAGCGCGATGGAGCGCCCCTCCCCGAAGCCGTCGCGCCCGAGCGACAGCCGGTAGGAGAGGCTGCCCAGCTCCGCGAGCCCGCAGCTGTCCGCGCAGCCCCCGCAGGCCGGCCCCCCACCGGCCGGCTCCGCACCGGGCCGCCGGGGGGCGCCACCGGGGGCCGCGTAGAGGTGCACCGCCGGCGGCGGCCCGCCCTCGGCCGCCAGCCCGAGCAGCTCGGGGTACGGCTCCCAGCCGAAGTAGGCACCGCCGTAGGGCACCTCGCCGGTCACCTCCACCTCGAGGTTCACCAGGTCGTAGACCCGCGCGAAGTCCGAGCCGTCCTGCAGCGCGAGCCCCTCGCCGAAGGTGTTCGCGAAGCAGGCCAGCGGGCCGTCGCCACCGTAGGAGTGGAGGTGCTCCGAGTTGGGGTAGGGGTCGCCCGGCCGCGCGAAGGAGAACTTCAGCTGCAGCTCGAGCGCCGCGGCGGAGACGACGTGCTCGCCGCCGGGCGCGATCTCCGGCGTGGCGATGGCCACCCCCTGGGAGCCGAACAGGCCCCGCCCGTCGGTGATCGCCGGGTGGCGCCAGTTGGTCGCCTTCACGCGGAACGACCGCGCCTCCTGCGTGTTGTTGTGCACCACGACCCGCAGCGGCACCCGCCCCGACGCCACCCCCAGCCGGCCCCCGAGGCTGGGGTTGGAGCGCGCCTCGCCGGTCACCGCGAGCCCGAACCGGTAGGTGTCCGCCTCCGCACGCAGCGCCAGCCGCCCGCGCGCGTCCGGGGTCGCCCCGGGCGCCACCGGCGCCAGACAGACCAGCGCCAGCGACAGCGCCGCCGCCAGCCGGGGCAGCAGCCCGCGCCCCTGACACAGCCCGCGCCCCGCACGCCCCGCCGGCGCCGCGCGGCGCCGCCCGCCGCGGGGGGGCTGTGGGGAGGGGGCCATCGCCGCCGATCTCAACCCGCCGCGCCACCGCGTTCAACCCTATTCTTCCCCGAACCGGGACCCGCGCCCGCTCGTGGCCACGTCCGAATCCTCACGGGGGCGGCTACGGGGTCGGTTACGGGCGGCCGGGTTGAGGGGGCTTGGGGCGGCCGCCCCGGCCGCTGGCCGGGGGCTCGCGGTGGAGGCTACTCCTGCGGGATCAGCAGGTTGCGTTGCGGGATGGGGATCGCGCGGAGGCCGCCGGGTTGGGGCGCGTAGGGATCGGGATTGGGTGCCGGTCGGGGTTCGGCGAGGCCGCGTTCGACCAACTGGTCGTGGAGCCAGTTGTCGAAGCGGACGTTGGGGGGATCGGGGTCGAGATAGTCGGGCATGGCGCCGAGCGTCAGCGGCACCTCTTGCTCCACTCCGAGGCGGCGGATCTGAAGTTTGATCTCGGAGCCCGCTTTGCGGGAGCGCACGTACATCTGGAGCTGAAGATTGGGTTCGGCGGCGGCGTCTTCGTCGAAGGGTTTGCCGTCGAGGCGGAAGATTTCGTCCCCTGGCTGGAGGCCGGCCTGTTCTGCGGCGCTGCCTCTGATGACGCTCATCACGCGCACGTGATTGGGGCGTTCGAGTTGGCCGTTGCGGTTGATCCAAATGCTCGACATCTGAATGCCGATGAAGCCGGTGCGGGGGATGTTGCCGGTGATGGTTTGGAACAGAGTCGAGCGGAGCCGATAGCGGAGTTCGGGATCCTCGGCGTCGATGAAGGCGGAGACGGTACGATCGATGACACCATCGCCAGCCACCTCGGCGAGTTTGAGGAGGCGCCGTTGAGCTGCCTCGCGGGCGGGAAACAGGTCGCTGTCCAGGGCTTCGATGGCGGCGGTGAACTGTTGTTCGATGGCGGCTGGGAGCGGTGCCGGTGGGGGGGGCGCTCCGGTCGAGGGATCGGCGGCGTCCGGGGCGTCCGGTTCCTGCGCGGCGACGGCGAGCGAAGCCAGCAGCGCGAGGGCAGGGACAAGGATGGTTCTCGGGACGCGCATTCGGAGAGCAGGAGGGGGGAAGCTATCATCCGCTGCGAACGGGGGCAACCCGGTCATGAATCGGTTGGAGGTCGAGTTCATGGATGCGGGGCGGCGCTTCGCGGGGTGAGCGGACCGCGGAGGCGGGACGCCGATGCCACGGTTTCTCCCTCCGGTACAAACAAAACGCCACCGCGTGGGGTGGCGTTTCGAGAAAATGGTGGGGGCGGGGCGACGCCTTACTCGGCCGTCGCCTCGGCTGGGACGGTTGCGGCGGGGGGCGCTGCTGCCTCGGGTTCCTCTTTCTTCGTCGTGTTCTCGCGGCGGAAGACCTGCAGGTTGGCGCGGAAGCGCATGCGGCTCTTCTTCGCAGCGGTGCGCTGCTTGCGGCGGTAGCGCTGGATCGGGGTCTCGTGGGCGCGCAGGCGGCGCATTTCGTCCATGATCCCTTCGGCCTCGAGCTTATTCTTGAGGCGCTTGAGGGCGCGGTCGACGGATTCGCCTTTCTTGACTTCGACTTCGGGCATCGGTGTTGTGTTTTCCTTCGGAGTGAGGGGTTCCCGCACTGGCGGGGGCGCGAATCGTAGCGGGCGCTGCGGGTTCCGTCAAGTGGGGGTTTGAAGCGCCCCTCAGGCTCCGGTGGCGGGGGTGACGGACTCCTGGTCGGCGTCCATGACCTCGCGGCGGAGGTTGGTTTTGCTCTTCTTGGCCCACCAGTGGACGATTGGCGAGGCGACGAAGATCGAGGAGTAGGTGCCGACGATGAGCCCGAGGATGATGGCGAAGGAGAAGTCGCTGAGCGCCTCGCCGCCGAAGAGGAACAGGGAGGCGACCGTGAAGAGGGTGGTGACGCCGGTGAGGATCGTCCGCGAGAGGGTGGAGTTGATCGCCAGGTTCATGATGTCTTTGACGTCGCCGCGTTTGCTGAGGAGGCCTTCGCGGATGCGGTCGAAGACGACGATGGTGTCGTTGATCGAGTAACCGGCGATGGTGAGGAAGGCGCCGACGAGGATGAGGTTCAGCTCGCGGCCGCTGAGGACGGTGATGCCGATGCAGATGACGAGGTCGTGCACGAGGGCGACGATGGCGCCGATGGCGAAGGAGTACTCGAAGCGGAAGGCGATGTAGATGAAGATGGCGCAGAGGCCGACGAAGAGGGCGACGAGGGAGCTTTTGGCCATCTCGCCGGCCACGGCGGAGCCGATCGTCTGTTCGCTGACTTCGGGTTCGCCGTTGTCGCCGGGGGCGACGAAGCCAGCGTCGAGGACGGCCTGTTTCGCGGCCGCACCCTTACCGGCTTCCACCCGGACGGTGAAGGTTTGGTCGTCGCTGCCGACCGGGGTCAGCGCCTGGACGTCGGGGGTGGAGGTGAGTTCGAGTTGGTTGATCGCCTCCTCGACGCTCTCCTCGGTGGCGGCGGCGGTGCCGACGAAGCGGATCTGGTCGCCGCCCGAGAATTCGATGCCGAGCGAAGAGCCGCCGCGGATGGCGATGATGGCGACCGAGATGATGATGAGGGCGAAGGAGATGATCTTCGAGAGTTTGGCGGCGCCGAGGAAGTCGTACTTCGTCTTGGTCAGGGTCTCCATGAAGCCGAGTTTCTGGAGTTTGTTGCCGGCGATGAGCCAGTTGAAGCAGACGCGGGTGAAGAGGAGGGCGGCGAAGAGCGAGACGACGATGCCGATGGCAAGGGTCACGGCGAATCCCTTGATCGCGCCGGCGGCCAGCGAGAGGAGGATGACGGCGGTGATGAGGCTGGTGATCTGGGCGTCGAAGATGGCGGAGAAAGCCTTTTCGTAGGCGGCTTGGATGGCGGCGGGGACCGATTTGCCGGCTTTTCGTTCCTCCCGCAGTCGCTCGTAGATCAGGACGTTGGCATCGACGGCGATGCCGATGGTGAGGATGACCCCGGCGATGCCGGTGAGGGTGAAGTCGCTCTTGAAGATGGCGAGGACGCCGAACAGGAGGACGACGTTCAGGCCGAGGCCGAGGACGGCGATGATGCCGGCGAAGCGGTAGAACACCAGCATGAACAGGGCGGTGATGGCCAGGCCCCAGATGCCGGCGCGGAGGCCCTGGTCGATGGCGGATTTGGCCAGCTTCGGGGAAAAATATTCTTTGAAGAGGATCTCCGGCTTGGTCTCCAGCGGGTTCTGCATGGAGGTGGCGAGGGCGGAGGCGGCCTCTTTACTGAAGTCGCCGGAGATCGTGCAGCCGCCTCCCGTCAGCGGCTCGTTGAAGACGGGGTGGGAGAGGACTTCCCCGTCCATGACGATCGCCATCCGCGTGTTGGTCCGCGCGTACTTCGTGCTGATCTCGGCGAGCGCCTCGGCGCCTTCGCCTTTCATCGAGAGGCTGATCACCCAGCCTTTGTTGTCGAGGTAGGTGCCCGCCCCGGTGACCCATTTCCCGAGGATGGACGGCTCCTTGTTGACGAGGACGTAGTAGGGCTCCTCGTCGTCGTCCAGCATGTCTTCGGCGTGCGGCAGCGCGATGCCGTCGAGGGCGATGTCGTCCCCATCGGCGACCCGCTTGGCCTTCGCGCGGCTGTCTTCCGGGTGGGTGAGGTGGAAGGTCAGCTGCGCGGCGGTGGTGAGCTGGTTCTCGATCTTCTCGAGTTCCTTGGTACCGATGTTGTTCTCGTCGCCGCTGCGGTTGGGGATATCGACGACGATGCGGTCTTCGCCCTCGGTGACGACCTGGATGTCGGCGTTGGGCACTTCGGCCTCGAGGCGGCGCTGGATGGTGGCCTGGGCCTGCTGCTGATCTTCGGTGGTGATCGTCCGCTCGCCGGCGTTGAGTTCCAGCGTGTAGCGCACCCCGCCGGCGAGGTCCATGCCGAGCTTGATCTTCTCCGAGGGGGGGATGAGCGCGTAGAGGCAGAAACCGAGCAGGCCGACGACGAGGAAGGAGCCGATGTGCCGCTGCCGCTTGTCGGAGTCGGTGCCGAAGTACCAGATGAAGAGCGCCAACAAGGCGAGGGCGATCAGGAACGCGACGGAAGGTGGCATTGGGAAAAGGGTGTGGATTTGCTTCGGGAGCCCGGGGTTCGGGGGGCAGGTATCTTAGCGGGTTCCGGCCGAATGACAACCGGAAGGGGAGCGGCGGGTGCGGGTGGCCGGCGGCCGGATCCGGGGGCTGCGCGGGGCGTGGAGGTCCGCACGCGCGTCCGGGGGGGCGAGCGGTGGCGGCGGAGCCCGCCCTGCCGGAGCGCGCCTGGTCAGCTGGCTCAGTCGGGTGTCGGGAGTTGGAAGTATTTGGCGAGGGTGTCCACCAGCACCTCTTTGCTGCGCGCGGCCCCGTGCATGGCGGCGCCGTCGCCGAGCAGCAGCTTCGGCATCTTGAAGCGCTCGCGGGTCCCCACGGCGGGGTTTTGCGTGATGGTCGCGTAGTGTCCGGTGGCGGTGGCGATGGCTGCCTCGACGGCCGGCGAGCGTTGCGCTTCGAGGAACGCGTCGCGGCCGATGAGGGAGATGGCTTTGGCCTCGGCCTCGGTCGGGGTCGGGGGCGTCCTGCCGGTCATCATGGCGTCGTGGAATTCGGGGAAGCGCTCGGGGGCGGCGTTCCAGAGGGCGAGGGCGACGCGGGAGAGTTCGCAGGCCTCGTCGTGGTCGTGCACCGCTGGACCGAGGAAGGCGTTGCACTTTCGGTTCAGGGGGCAGGGGAGGTAGATGACGGTGAAGGTGCCGGGATAGGCCTCCTTCAAAGCCGCGAGGTCGCCGTGCATCTCGCGGCAGCTGCTGCAGGTGTAGTCGAAGAGTTCGGCGAGATAGATCTTGGGCCGGTCCGGGCCGACGTGCGGGAACTGGTCGAGCGAGATCACCATGTCGCGGGCGAAGGGGATCTCGCGCTGGTCGGGATCGGTCGGTCGGGCGTCGCTGCCAGGAGGGGAATCGCTGCCCGCACCGGAGATCGTCGGGTCCGGTTGGGGGGAGAGCTGGGAGCCGGCGACAAAACCCACGAGGGCGAACACGGCGATGCCGTAGGGCGCCGCGCCGAGGTCGGGGAGGTGCCTGCTGACGGCGACCAGGACGAGCGCGGCGATGGCGAGGCCGCAGGCGTGGGTGGCGAA
This sequence comes from Verrucomicrobiia bacterium, assembly GCA_030430255.1. Taxonomy (GTDB): domain Bacteria; phylum Verrucomicrobiota; class Verrucomicrobiia; order Verrucomicrobiales; family DEV007; genus JAUIGD01. The sequence continues at coordinate 1,733 of JAUIGD010000197.1, read as the reverse complement.
GCAGTAGCGGCAGCCCTCCCCCTGGCTGATCAAGACGCTCGCGAACCAGATGCCGGCGCCGACGGCGAGGATCGAGCCGCCGCGGAGCACGGCGGCGGTGAGGGCCGGGCGCTTGCGGGCGACGCCCGGCAAGGAGACGGACAGGATTGTCGCGTAGAGCGCGATCGAGAACGCGGAGACGGGGATGCCGAACCAGTGCGACCAGCGGCTGGAGAGGGCGTCCCCGCAGCAGGGCGAGTATGAGCCGGTCACCGATTGGTAAAAGAGCAGCGCGCTGAAGGCGATCGCGGCGGCGGCCAGCGCGGCGATGGCGAGCAGCGCCGTCTTCGGGAAGCGGGTGGGGGCGTTGGCGTTCATGGGCGGGGTGGGATGTCGACGGAGCACAGCCCCTCGCCGTTGCGGAGGACGCGGCAGGGCAGGCCGAGCCTGCCGCAGGCGGCGGTGAACTCGTCGGGCGGCTCGGTGTTGAACTCGAACATGTCGAAGTGGTGGGGGACGGCGAGGCGGGCGCCGATGCCCTTCGCGAGCGCGGCGGCCTCGGTGCCGTTGAGGTTGCCGGCGACGCGCCGCTCGGGGCGGTTGCCGTTGATGGGGACGAGGGCGAGGTCGACGGAATGCGGCAGCAGCGAGGGGAGGAGGTCGCGGTGCCAGAGCGTGTCGCCGGAGTGGTAGACCGACCAGGAGCCGAACTTCGCGACGATGCCGATGAAGCGGGGGCGCCCCGATCCGTCGCGCTCGACCGCGTTGTGGGCCGCCGCGACCGCGTGGAGTTCGAACTCGCCAAAGGTGGAGCTTCGGCCCTCTTCGAGCCCGACCAAATCGATGCCGCTATCGGCCCCGAGGCGCTCCCTCGCGAAGTCGACGTTGGCCGCTGGCAGGGCGAGTTTCAGGCCGCCGTTGGCGCGGGCGAGGGGCTGCAGGGTGGCGGCGTCGAGGTGGTCGGTGTGATTGTGTGAGGAGGTGACGAGGGGCGACGCGTCCAGCGCCTCCGGGGCGATGGCCCGCTCGGTGATGCGGACGTGCGGCTTGTCGGTGGCCGCGTATTTCTCTGTGAGCGAGTCGGAGAGGTAGGGGTCGAAAAGCAAGAATTGTCCGCGCCATTTGAGGAGGAAGCCGCTCTGGCCGAGCCACCACAAGTGGAAGGCGTCGCGGCCGGCATCGGCGGCGTGGATCTCGGCGAGGAGGGCATCGTCCTTCTGATGCGCGGGGAGCATTGGAGGGGGCGGGGTGGGGGATCGGTCAGAGGCTGGCGCGGACTTCCTCGGCCGCGGCGCACATGTGGTGGAGTTTTTTCTTCGCGGCCCAGCGCGCGGTTTGGCTGAGGCCGCAGTCGGGCGCGAGGACGAGGCGGTCGGCGGGGGCGAAGTCGAGGCAAGCTCGGATGCGCTCGACGAGGTGATCGACGGGCTCGATGAAATAGCTCTTCACGTCGATGACCCCGACGGCGACGTCCATGCGCTGGGCGACCGGGGCGACCACCTCCAGTTCGGCGTACTCGCGGCTGGCCATCTCGAAATGCATCTCGTCGACGTGCAGGTCGAGGAAGGCGGGGAACAGCGGGGCGTAGCGCCGGAGCCCGACGGCGCGGGCTTTGAAATTGCCGAAGCAGAGGTGGGTGCAGAGGCGCGCGCGGCCGCGGGCGGGCTCGACCGTGCGGTTGAAGAGGTCCACAAACCTCGCCGGGTCTTCGCGGTGACCGTAGCAGCTCATCGAGGGTTCATCGACGCAGATCT
>JAUIGD010000196.1 GCA_030430255.1 Verrucomicrobiia bacterium | reverse complement strand
TCGTCCGGCTCCCGGCGGCGGCCCTTCCACGCCTCCCGAGGCGTGGTCACATTGAAGCCTCAGCGACGCGAGGCTCGACCCCGGCGACCAGGACGCCTTCCACGCCTCCCGAGGCGTGGTCACATTGAAGCCTCTATCAGCGGCGCGGCGCGGCGCCCGCGTGTTGGCCTTCCACGCCTCCCGAGGCGTGGTCACATTGAAGCACATGCACCGCTGCGGGGCGCTGGTTCGCCCGCGAACCTTCCACGCCTCCCGAGGCGTGGTCACTTGGCTCTCTTGCCGAGCCACGTCTGCAGGGGGGCAAGGAGAGCGGCGATGTCGTTCGGAGCGGCCGAGTCCAACTCGAGGGGGGCGATGCCAAGCCAGGTCTCGAAGGCCGCGGTGAGGCGCTTTCTGTGATCGGCGTCTTCGACAAGTTCCTCAAGGCACGTCTCCAACACCTTCGACCAGCTCTCACTCCGCCCCGGCGTGCGGTTGAGTTCCGAGGCCAAAGCGCGGCGCAGAGGCTGTGGAATGGGGCACAGCGGGTGGAGGAGGAAGGCCAGCCAAGCCTGCGGGTCGAAGGGCGCAATCTGGGCGTTGATCCAGAGCGAGGCGAGCTGATGGATCGCGTGTCCGCTCTCAGCCCGAGAGGGGACAAGTGGTAGGCCTTTGGCGTGGAATCGGGGGTTCAGCCTGGTGCGGTCGCGGGTAGCCGCGATCAGGAGACTGCGGTCGGCGGCGGCATTGGAATGCTGCGTGGCTAGCGCCTCGGCGGCGGCCTCGGGCGTCGAGGCCGTGACGACCTGGATGCTGCGGTCAGGGTGCGATCCGGCGGATGGGGGCTCTAGGCCGAGCAGGGAAGCCTGGAAGGCTCTGAGTTGCCCATCGGCCAATGCGGCTTCAGGCGTCAGCGGGGCAGTGGTGGCGCCGAGTTGCTCCAGTAGGTGGATCCAAAGGGGAGGGAGGTGCTCCAGGGGCGCTGAGGTTTGGAGGGCAATATCGGGACGCGGGATCCCGTTCTCAAGTTCCGCTCGGATTGCCCGAATCCGACCGGCGTGGCAGCTGGCAGCGGCGGGAGTTGCCCAGAAGGGAGTCTCGAGCGCGCAGAGAGCGCGAAGTCGGGGTGGGGCATCGCTATGGTCGATTTCTGCCGTCCACCCAGCGATGGCGAGGTCGTCCCGGAGGCCGAGGAGGAGTTGGCTGGTGGCAATCGGGTCTTTCTCGAAGGAGCCGAGAAACGGAGCTGTGTCCTTAGACGGTGTGGAGGCGAGGCACTCCCTGAAGCGATGGCTTCGCTCGGAGGCGCCCACCGTTGGCGTCGGGAGCCCTAGCGCCGACTCGAGCGCAACGAGCAGCCCTTCTTGCCCCACGACGCCCCGGTCGAGGCCATGGCACCCTTCCGGGGGCATGCCCCCGTCGAGATCGAAACCGAAAAGCAGCTTGGACATACTTAGCGCCAAGCACCGCCGCCCAGCCCGAGGGGGGATTGAAGGCCGACTGCGTGACCTGTGGCAAAGACAATGGGATTGGCATTGCAGAGGGGGGGTAGAACGCGGCCTCGGGCAGTTGGGACGGGACACCTGACGTTGGCCGAGCCTTAAAGCCGCGGCGCCACCACGACCCGGAGATGTGGGGCGCCTGACGGCGCCCCACACTCGGGTCGGGAGCCCCGGACTTAGGGCTCGGCCTCTAATTTGCGTGCCATCACCCGCTGCACGCGCCTGGCGGCGCGCTTGCGAGTTCTGGCACGCATCCCTTTCAATGGATCCACGGCCGGGGGAGGCGTGTGGCACTCTGTCTGTCGCCTTTGCACCTTCTGTGGTGGAAAAACGTGACTTTTGTAGGTGCTACAAGCCGGATTGATGTTCATCCAGGTCGAAGAACGTCCAGGCCACCTTGTGACGGGGAGGAGGCCACGTGGCGGGCAATATCTCGGGGAACACCACGCCATTTCCTCGAAGTAGATATGCCTGCATGAGCTTTCGGTGTTTGTTGAAGCAGGCAGGTTTGACGTGTTCGCTGAGATGCTCAAGTGGCGACCGTCCATCGTGGAGGGGCAGGCCGGCCTCTTCCGCCTCCGCCATGGTGGCAAGGAAGACCTCTGTCTTGCTGGTCAGGCCTTGCGGCTCCTTGCAGCCGAATTTTGAGACGAGTTCTCGGTAGCACGAGTAGGCCTGTTCGATGCTCAGTGTGCGCGGGTAGGACGCCGAGTCCGACAAGCAGCGCTTAAGCTTGTCGCCCTTCATCTGGAACTCGATGCGAAGGACGTCGCCTGCCCTATCTTTGTAGTTCATCTTGAACGATCTATCCGCTCTTGCCTGTTTGACCATCTGGTGGATCTTATCGTAGCAATTCACGTTCATCTGACTCCCCCTGAATTGAATGGAGTGGGGCCCGCGATCGGTCTCAAACACTCTTGCTTCGGTGCGGAGACCGCCGGCTCTCGAGAGCCGAATGGCATCGAGTGTAGGGCCGCAAGGGAGCAGAAGGTTGAGGGCTAGATCGACTCGTGTGAACTCCATGTCTGGGACGGAGTGACAGATTCCAGCGAGGAATTCGCGCAGAGACTGCAAAGCACGGTCGAGCTCTTCCTGTGCTCGCGGAAGCTCGAAATTGCTCCTGCCCAAGACACGAGGGAGGCTCGCCTGAACTACCCGAATTCCGGTGTCGCTTCCGATGAGGGTGATACCCGTGGGGCGGTGGATGAGTTTCGAGATGTATTGAGTTCGTTCACCGAGTTTGGTCTCTGCGAAATAGGTGACTTCGTCTCGAAGTGCCCCGTTACGATCGAGCACTCGATCTAGTCTGATTCGCAGGGGTTGGTTGTTTGCCGGTCGGCAGCGAATGGTATCAATCATCGGCTCCCCCCTTTCTGCGGGAAACGGGTGAGCGATTTTGGTGAGGGGGCGTCAGGGAGTGGTCGATGCGCTTTCCTTGCCAAATGATTCCAGCTGTAGGGCGCACCTGTGTGCGCTGGGGGATAGCCATGGTTGCGGGCAGACGCCTCGCAACCCGGAGCTCGTTGCGAGCCCAAAATGCGATCGTGCATGGGTAGAGTGCCTCCCCCGAGCCATTGGTCGGGGGAGGCTGAGTATAAAGTTAGTCCTCCGCTGGAGTGCTAGAACGCCACGTGAGCTGTGCCCAACTGAGGCATATTCTCGCTTCTTCTACCCTTTGGTTCTCCGCGTCTGGGTCCTCCACTGGGCTCCGACGCCGGGTGGCTTAGAGGGGCAGGTCTTCCTGCCGCTCCTCCATCCAGCGTCGCACATCCACCGGGTCGAACCGCACCGAGTCTCGGTGCCGACCTGGGATGCGGATGGCCGGGAGCCCATGCTCCCTGATCAGACCATCGATCCGCTCGTGCTTCACTCTCAGCCAACGGGCCACATCCCGTTTGCTTAAGAGCGGTTCTGGTTTTGGCATTTCTGCTGATGTGCGAACGGCCAATCCGGGGGAGCCGGAGAGGCTTCAGCTGAGTTCTGCTGGTGAGATCGCGCATCTTTCGGAGCTTTGATCGGTTCATAACGGTTGTCAAGAGGGCTGCTAGGCTCTTTTGTGTTCCATGAGAAACGCCAGAAACGTGGGGATCAGTATGACCCCTGACCTACTCGAGAAAGTTGACGCTCGCTCCGCAGAACTAGGGGTTCAGAGGTCTGTATACGTTCAACGCCTCGCTGAACTCGACATCGCTCACGACTTGCTTTGCAGGGGCGATGGCGAGGTGGCGGCGTCTGCAGTCAGCGTCCGAGCTGATGCTCCAGTGCTCGTCGCCCACCAGAGCGACTTGGGAAAAATGCTCAAGAGGGAGGTTCGCGTTGCGGTGACGTCCGCAGCCGCAAAAATTGTCGAACAGCTGGTGCAGCAACGGGTTATCAAGTCCCATCAGGGGATTGCTCTCCAGCAGAAGCTGAGGTTGAGCTAGCAGGCAGATGCTTTTCAAGACGGTTAAATACGGGCACGTGAAGGTGCCGAACAAGAGGTCAGTCGCTTCTTTCCGCGCCTCCCGAGGGGTGGTCACATTTGAAGCCCAGGCGTCGGTCGCAGGGTGCCCGAGAAGGGATGTCTGGAGGCGTTCAAGTTACCCGTCGGCCGAGCCCCGATCCGGGGCGCTTCGCCTGCAGCATTGCTCTGGCAGTGTTAGGCTAACGTGCATGGCGGGCGAGAACCGAATAGGCCTCAGTAAGGCGGAAATGTTTGCCAAATATTTGCCAAAAATCGGTTCATTTGAGTGCATTTCAGTTCTGGAAATTACAGGTCGCCGACCACAAAATTTCCGAGAAATCTGCCGTAACTCCATTATGGTTAGGGAGTTGCGGAGAGGGAAGGAATCGAACCAACCAGGGCAGCATAACTACCCTCAACGGTTTTGAAGACCGCGGAGGCCACCAGGCACCCATCACTCTCCTTGAGGGGGGGACGCTAGCGCATTTTCAGCGGGAGGGAAAGTGCGACCGCACGGGGCTGCCATCCATCCGCCGCAGGGTCGACTGGGCATAGGCGACGGTGATCAGCGTCACGGCGACGTTGATCGCCGCCATGCTGAACCAGAACGGGGTCAGCGCGATCCCGAACAGGTGCACCGCTGCGTAGAAGACGCCGAGCGGGAGGAGGATCTTGCGGACGATGGACTCGGCGAAGCCGTACAGCGGGCGTTTGATCGCCTGCAGGAACCCGGTGTGGATGAAGGTCATGACGTAGGCCCACTGGATGAGCGCCATCACGCGCACGTAGGTGATGCCGATCTCGACCACCTCGGGATCGTCGGTGAAGCGGCGGACGAGGAAGGGCGCGAAGACGGACATCAGCACGGACGCCGCGGCGATCAGGACGAAGCCGTAGCGCACGACGAGGCGCATGCACTCGCGCACGCGACCGAACGCCCCGGCGCCGTTGTTCTGGCCGACGATCGAGACGATGGCCGCGCCGAGGCCGATGGCGGGCAGGAGGGCGATCTGCTCGATGCGCGTGCCGATCCCGAACGCGGCGACCGCGGGTTCGCCGTAGTATTGGAGGTAGTAGGTGGTGACGAAGAAGCCGAGAGCGATGGACATCATGTTGAACGCCGTCGGGATCCCCTGCTTGAGGATGTCCCCGTAGATCCGCAGGTCGGGCAACAGGTGGCGCGCGCAGCGCAGCGAGATGTGGCCGCGCCGGACCACCGTGGTGAAGAGGTAGGTCGCGCCGAGCGCCTGGATGACGACGGTGGCCCAGGCGATCCCCGCGACGCCCATGGCCGGCACGCCGAAGCCGCCGTAGAGGAACCAAGGGTCGAGGAGCAGGTTCAAAGCGAAGCCGCCGATCAACACGGTGCCGTAGGTCTTGCTGTCGCCATGGGCGAGCAGGACCGCGTTGCTCATGCTGCTCACGACGAAGAAGATCGCCCCGGAGAAGATGGGCGTGATGTAGGCGAGGGCGGTCTCCAAGTAGTCGCCCGATGCCCCCAGCACCGCGAATAGCGGCGCCGATGCGGTGAGGCCGATCGCGGTCAGGGCGGCGGCACACAGGAGCCCGAGGGAGAATACCTGGCCGGACAGGGCGGCCTCCTTCTCGGCGTCGCCCTCGCCGATGGCGTTGGCGATCAGGGCGGAGGCGCCGCGGGCGACACCCTCGCTCACGGCGATGATGATGAAGAACACCGGGAACGAGAGCGCCATGGCCGCGAGCGCGGAGGTCGAGACCTGCCCCGCGTAGTAGGAGTCCACGACGTTGTACATCGTGTTGAAGAAGAAGCCGATGCTCATCGGCAGGGCGATGCGTCGGATGTGCCCGGGGAGCGGGCCGGTGGTGAGCGGGGCGGCTTTCATCGATGCGGCGCCCGCCGGAGGCGGCGGGCGTGCAGCCTATTCCGCAATTGGCGCCTGACAAAGCGGGGAGCTTGGCCAAAACTCGAGCCAAAGCCATGTCTGACCGACCCTTCATCCACGATGATTTCCTCCTCGAGGGGAACACGGCCCGGGAGCTCTACCACCGCTTCGCGGCCTCGCTGCCCATCATCGATTACCATTGCCACCTGCCGCCGGAGGAGGTGTCCGGGGACAAGCGTTGGTCGAGCATCACGGAGGCGTGGCTCGGCGGCGACCACTACAAGTGGCGGGCGATGCGCAGCAACGGCGTGGACGAGGCGCTGGTCACCGGTGACGCGGGCGACTGGGAGAAGTTCGAGGCATGGGCGGCGACGATGCCGAAGCTGCTCGGCAACCCGCTCTACCACTGGACCCACCTAGAGCTGGCGCGCTACTTCGGGGTCACGGATTTGCTGGGGCCCGGCACGGCGCGCGATATCTTCGACCGCTGCAACGCCCGGCTCGCGGAGGCGGAGTTCTCCGCGCGCGGCTTGATCGAGCGGTCGAACGTCGTGGCGATCTGCACCACCGACGACCCCTGCGACTCGCTCGAGCACCACGCCGCGGTGGCGGCGGACGACTCGGTCTCCTGCAAACTGCTGCCCGCCTGGCGCCCGGACAAGGCGATGATGCCGGAGCTCGGCGATGCTTTCCACGCGTGGGTCGAGGCGCTCGGGGCGGCGGCGGACATCGAGATCGCAGGGTTTGACGAGTTCGAGGCCGCGCTGCGCGCGCGGCACGCGTTCTTCCACGAGCGGGGCTGCCGGCTGTCCGACCACGGCCTCGACACCTTCTATGCCGAGGGCTACACGGAGACCGAGGTGAAGGCGATCTTCGCCAAGGCGCGGGTCGGCGGCGAGTTGGCGGCGGACGAGGTGGCGAAATTCAAATCGCACATGCTCTACCTGTTCGGCGTCATGGACGCGGAGCGCGGCTGGGTGCAGCAATACCACTTCGGCGCGCTGCGCAACAACTCGGCGCGGCTGTTCGCGCAGCTCGGCCCCGATGTGGGGTGCGACTCGATCGGCGACTGGCCGGTCGCGGTGCCGATGTCGCGCCTCTTCTCGCGGCTCGACGCCGAGGGGCTGTTGGCGAAGACGATCCTCTACCCGCTCAACCCGCGCGACAACGAGCTGGTCGGTGCGATGATCGGCAACTTCCAGGACGGCAGCAGCGCGGGGAAGATGCAGTTCGGCAGCGGCTGGTGGTTCAACGACCAGCTCGACGGGATGCTGCGGCAGATGGAGGCCCTGGCGCAGCTCGGCCTGCTTTCTCGCTTCGTCGGCATGCTCACCGACTCGCGGTCGTTCCTGAGCTTCACCCGGCACGAGTACTTCCGGCGCATCCTCTGCAACAAGCTCGGCTCGGAGATGGAGCGGGGATTGCTGCCACACGACCTCGAGTTGCTCGGGGCCACGGTGGCGGACATCTGCTACCACAACGCCGCAGGGTATTTCGATTTCGGGCTCGAAGGGTAGGGTTGCCCGGGCGTGAGAGGTGGGAGGGCGAGGGTCGCCGATCCCGCGCACGGCGCCGATCCGCGCGTTGCAAGCGGGGCGCGCGGGGCGGGCGGCCCGTCGCGGTCCGGGTCGTTGCTGACCAAAGCGGCGCTTCCCCCACCGCCCGGGACGCTCTAGGTTGCGCCATGCCGAGGGTTCTCACCATGGCGTTCGCCGTCGCTCTGTCCCTGCCGCCGGGCCGGGCGCAGGGCGAAGTTTGGATCAACGAGATCCACTACGACAACAGCGGCGCGGACAGCGGCGAGTTCGTCGAGGTGGCCGGGAGCGCCGGGACGGCGTTGGCGGGCTATTCCCTAGTCTTTTACAACGGGGCAGGCGGCGCCGCCTACAAGACCGAAAACCTCTCCGGGCTGGTTCCCGACGAGGGCGCCGGCTTCGGGGCGCGGGCGTTCTTCATCGCCGGGATCCAGAACGGCAGCCCGGACGGCGTCGCCTTGTTCGAAGGGGCGACCTTGCTGGAGTTCCTCAGCTACGAGGGGACTTTCAGCGCCGACGGGGTGACCGCGGTCGACATCGGCGTCAGCGAGGGGGCTTCGACGCCGGCGGGCCAGTCGTTGCAGCGGGTCGGCCAAGGCGCCGCGGCGGCAGACTTCACCTGGACGGGGCCGGTCGCTTCGAGCCCCGGCTCGATCAACACCGGGCAGACGGTCTCTGGCGGAGTGCCGTCGGTTTCGCTGGTGGTCGCGCCGACCGTGATCACCGAGGGGGAGGCGGCGATGGTGACGGTGAGCATGAACCCGCCGCCGGGCTTTCCTTTGACCCTTGCGCTCAGCGCAGCGCCCGCGGGGCAGGTCGCGCTTCCGCCGACGGTGGAGGTGGGTGCCGGAGGCATGGCGAGTTTCGTGGTGAGCGGGCTGGCCGACAGCGTCGGCGACGGCGATGCGGTGGTGCGCTTGACCGCCAGCGACCCGGGAGGGGCTTACGCGGCGGGCGAGGCGGAATTCACCGTGATCGACATCGACCCGCCGCCGGGGCGGGGGGCTGCGCTGCGGATCGCGACCTACAATGTCCAGAACGGCCTCGGCCAACCGGGCGACCCGGCCTATGCGGCGGCGCTCTCCGTGCTGCGCCGCGTGCGTGCCGACATCGTCGCATTCACCGAAACGGATCCCGACGATGACTTCGCGGCCTTGCGCGGGCTGTTGGCCGAACTGGGCATCCCGGGGGACGAGGCGCACCTCGCCACGGTGGGCGGCGAGTTCGCGGCGGCGGCCTACGACGGCGGCGACTTCGGCTCCGGGCAGGCGATCGCCATCGCCAGCCGCTACCCTGTCTCGGAGGTGGTGCAGATCGGCCGTGGCGAACCCGGCCGCACGGAGATGACGCGCTACCCCGTCTACGCGCGCATCGACTTGCCGGGCGCGGCCGATGGGCACTTTGTCGCCGTGCACTTCAAGGCGGGAGCGACGCGGGCCGACATCTTCCGGCGCGCGGTCGAGGCGCACCGCGTGCGCGAGTTCCTCGACGCGCGGGGGATCCATGGCGACACCGACCTGCTGTTCATCGTCGGCGACGTGAACGAGGACTTCGAGGATGCGCTGCCTTCCACCGTCTTCACTGGCGTGACCCCGGCGACGCACGTTTTTCCGGACGGTTCCACGTTCCCGGCTTCGTATCTGCTCGGGGCCGACCTCGCCGCGCCGGGGGGGATCAGCCTGCCGTACAGCTCCTTTCCAGCCCCCGCGTTCTCGCCGGCCGGGGCTGGGATCATCGACGCCCGCCAGGCCGATGGGGCTCGCCGCACCTATAACGTGGCCGGGGATGCCCGGCTCGACTACTTGATCGCGCCGGGCGCCGTGTTCGGGTTCGGCGCGCCTCAGGCCGAGGTGTACAATAGTTTGCTCGAGGGGGGCTATGCGGGTTTGCCGAAGCCGGGCCCCAAGCCGCCAGCCTTGGCCAGCTTTGAAGGCAGCGACCATCACCTGCTATTCGCGGACGTGGCGATCGCGCCCGCTTCCAAAGTGCTGCTCTCGGTCAGCCCGGCATCCCTCGAAGAGGCGGCGCCCGCCGTGCTGGAGGGGCTGGTTTCGATTTCCCCCCCGGCGGCCGGGGACGTCGAGGTATCCCTGCACGATCACGGCGGCCGGTTCACGTTGCCTCGATCGGTCCGGGTGCCGGCTGGCGGGGCGGCCGGGTTCCCGGTCGCGCTGCGGCGGTCGGCGCCGGCGGCGGCCGACGGCCAGCAGGGGATCTCCGCCTTCGCTCCGGGAATGCTGGCCGGGCACGCCTGGGTGGCGGTCCGCGGGGCGCGGCCCAGCAGCCAGCTGCTGTTCAGCGAGTACGTCGAGCCCCCGAGCGGCGGCGTGCCGAAGGCGGTGGAACTGGTCAACGCGGGAGGGGAAGAGATCGACTTCGAGCAGACGCCGCTGCGGTTGATCTACGCACCGAACGGGGCGTCGCCGGGGGGGGCGGAGGTACTGCTCGCCGCCGGTCACCTGCCCCCCGGCGCCGTGCTGGTGATCGGCGGGGGCGAGGCGGGCGATCATCTCGTCGGCGAGGGCTTGCTCGATGACCCAGGCGCGCCGTTCGCCTCGTACGGGGACGGTGCGGCCTTCCTCGACGGAGGGGGCCGTGCGGTCTTCGTGAAGCGCCCGCTGTTCTTCAACGGTGACGACGCGTTGGCGGTGAGCTTGGATTATGTGCTGAGCGACACCTTCGGTCGGGTCGGGGAGGACCCCGGGTCGGCGTGGGAGGGGGGCGGAGTGTCCACCGCGCAGCAGCACCTCCGCCTGCGGCCGGACGTCGGCACCGGCAGTGCGGGGTGGAGCGACCCATCACCTCGCTGGGAGTCAGTCGGGGCGGGCACCGACCTGGCGGGTTTCGGGATCGCCCCGGCGCTGGACGCGCCCTACCTCACCTGGGCGCGAGGGTTCGGGCTGACGGGCGCCGCCGCGGGGACGGGCGAAGACCTGGATCGCGACGGGTGGCCGAACCTGCTCGAGTATGCGTTCGGTGGGAATCCGCTGACCGCGGATGGGGGGGAGCTGTCGCCCCGGATCGTGGCGCTCGCTGGGGGCGGGCCGGCCTTGAGCCACCGGCGCCCCGAGGCGGCGGGGAACTTGGCCTTCGAGGTCGAGGTATCGACGGACGGCTCGGCTTGGCAGGGCATCGTCGCGACGCCAGCCGCCCCGCCGACGGCGCTGGGCGCGGGCTATGAGCTGGTGAGCGTCGGCCTCGGCGACGATCTTGGGCAGGCGATGTTCCGGGTCAGGGTGAGCCTGCCTTGAAGGCTCAGTAGCGGATCGAACTGGTCGAGAACATGGACACTCCCATCATGACGATGAACAAGCAGAGCCAGATGATCCCCAAGATGCCGACCGTCTTCCAAACGACCCGTTGGTGATCGAGCGCCTCCTCGGCGGAGGCGGTGGAATGGTTGAAGCTCAAGGCACGGATCGCCCCGGAGTACTTGATGCACTTCACGCCCAAGAAGATCCCGATGCCGCCGCCGAATCCGTAGAACAACCCCAGGATCAATACCATCCCTGCCGGCAATCCCGGGCCCGCGTTCGAGGCCATCATCGAGCCCGCGAAGATGACGCCGAGCGCACCGAGGATCATGAAGCAGCTGCCGATGATCGCGAGGATGCCGATGAAGAGCGCCCAGCCGCGAGTGCGGTTGAAGAGGTCGACCATCCGTGGCGAAACGCCGTGACCCTGTTCGATACTATAGCCTTGCTGGGCTTGCCCGTAGTGCGGCTGCTGCTGCGCGGGAGCGCTGTAAGGGTTCGGTTCCATCCGGCGACTATGCGCATCCCTGATCCGGGCACAACAGCGATCTCGTCCCGCGGCGAACCGCTCAGATCTGTGTGGGGGCGGGTGCCGGCGGGGGCGCCGGGATCGGGAAGGCGGCGAGGTCGAGAGTCTGGCGGCAGTTTTGTGGTCCGAAGTTCGGGCAGCCCCAGAACGGCTCGCGATTCCCGTTCTCACGCACCACCATCTTGATGCCGCAGGCGACGCAGGTGGGGTGGTTCCAGTCGTCGGGCGCGATGAACTCCTCGAGCCAGCGGTGTTGCTGTTCGGCGCCGAACTC
>JAUIGD010000195.1 GCA_030430255.1 Verrucomicrobiia bacterium | reverse complement strand
TGTTCGCGGCCCCTACCCCGGATCGATCACCACATCCGCAGGCGAGGCACCGCCATTCGTTGACGCTGAGTAGGCGGCGGCAGGGATCGGTGACGCGGCTGGTGAACCCCCTGCCCGATCGGAGCACGACGCCAACGCCCTCAGGCTCAACGAGGGCACGCCACCGCCCGAGGCCGACGAGATCGATCCGGGCGAACGCTCGCATCGTTCATTTTTCTAAAAAATAACGGAAAGTTAATGAAAAATGCTTGCAAGCGGCAACAGGCACCATAATCTTCAAAATTCTGTGTAACCTCTACTATGAAAAAATTCATTCTTGTTGCGAATGACGCCCCCCAGTCTGGAAAAACGACCTTTTCCCGCGTCCTCGAACAACTCTTGACCCGCAAAGGGATCAAAGCCTGCTCGGTTCACACCTGTCCCACCGCCGCCGCTGTCGAGTCCTCCTTTTGGGATCTCGAAGAAGAGCCCGAACCGAGCCGGATGCTCCAGGCCATCGAGGAGTTCGACGCGGTCATCCTCGACGTCGCCGCCGGCAAGATGGGGACGGTTCTGGAGTTGATCCAAGACAACGACATCCTCGACGCCCTGCTCGAGTTCGATGCCGAGCTCTGCGTCGCCTCGGCGGTCAACGGCACCGAGAAATCCCTCGCGAGCCTGGTCTCCCTCGGCGAGGCCTTCTCCGACAACGCGAGCTACCTCCTGCTCGCCCTCCCCTTGGCACCAGAGGATGAGGATCTCGCCGACTGGAGCGGCAGCTATGCGGAGCGCGTCATGGACTACCTCGGTGCGGCGATGGTGGAGGTGCCGGAACTCGACGATGAGATGTCGGCCCAGCTCTGGGATCACGGCATGGATCTCCCCTCCGCGCTCACCCGCCGCAAGGAGTTGCCGCGCTTCCTCCGCGACGCCGTGCACTCGTGGGAATCGAGCTTCGCCGACGCCCTCGCCGCCCACGACGACCTCCTCCTGCCCGAGCCGACCGGCACCCGCTCGGTCTACGGCTCGAACCTCGCCGCCATCGACTACTGAGCGTCGCGCGACCGGCCGACGGGCGAAACCATCGGTTGCGGACTCCCGCGAGCGAAGGCAAGCAAAGCGCCGCCCCCGCGGCGCTTTCGCTTTTGCTGACCGATGGAACACCCAGACCCCATCCCGGACATCCGCGCCCTCGCCCCTCCGCCCGACCTCGCGGAGCCGTGGCCGCTGTGGATCTGGTTCGGCCTGGCGGTCGGCGCCCTCGCTGCCGGCGCGCTCGTGGCCTGGTTCGTCTGGGCCTCCGAGCGCCGCTGCCCCCCGCCGCTGCCCCCCGATCCGCTAGCGACCGCGCTCGACCGCCTGCACGCCCTCAAAGAGCGCTACGCCGAAATCGCACCGGGTGAGTTCGCCACCCAGGTCGCCGCCGCCGTGCGCCTGCCGCTCGCTGCCCAGGTCGGCCCGCGGCTGCTCTGTTTGACCGGCGACGAACTCTTCGCCGGCCGAGCCGCCCCGCCGATCCCTCTCGCCCCAGCCCTACGCGACCGCCTGAAGTCGTTGCTCGAGACCTGCGACGCCATGCGCTTCGCGCCGACCCCGAGCAGCCACGCGGAGCGCTTGCCCCTCGCGGAAGGCGCCCTCGCCTTCGTCCGCGACCTGCCCTCCGCACCCCCAACCCTCACCTCCGCCCCCGCTGATGCCGATCCCGCTGTGGCCTGATCTCATCTTCGCCGCACCGGGCTTCCTCTGGCTCCTTCCGCTGGCCTTCCTGATCGCCTTCCTCGGCGGGCGGCGCGGCGAGGACACCGCGATCGATTTCGGCGCCGCACGCCTGCTCGCCGACTCCGTACCGCCGACCAAGGGGCGGTTCGGCGGGCTGGCGTCCCCGCTGTTCGCCCTCGCCGCCGTCGCCAGCGTGGTCGCCCTCGCCCGCCCCCAGCGCATCGATGAGTACGAGATCTCCACCGGCGAAGGCATCGAGATCATGATCGCCATCGACGTCTCCTGGTCGATGAGCGCCCGCGACTACGTGCTCGACGGTCACGAAGCCGACCGCCTCGAGGCCGCACGATCCGTCGTCGGCGACTTCATCGAGGGCCGCCCCAACGACCGCATCGGCCTCACCATCTTCGCCGGCCGCCCCCATCACTTGGGGCCGCTGACCATGGATCACGATTGGCTCCACCAGCGCGTCGATGAAGACGTCCGCTTCTACCCCAACGAGGAGCTCGAGCAGGGCACCGCCATCGGCACCGCCATCGCCGCGCCCGCCAGGAAGCTCGCCGGCCGCGAGGCCGAGAGCCGCATCCTCGTGCTGATCACCGACGGCTCTCAGACCGCCCGCAGCCTCAGCCCCAAGGAGGCCGCCAAACTCGCCGCGACCTTGGGGATCAAAGTCTACCCGATCGCCATCGGCACCCCCGGGGAACACTACGTGCCGCTCATCCGCAGGACGCTCCCACAGACCTTCGATCTCGAAACCCTCGAGGAAGTCGCCGAGATCACCGGCGGTCGGAGCTACCTCGGCAAAGACACCGAAGCCCTGCGGCGCATCTTTGCCGAGATCGATACGCTAGAAAAAAGCGAGATCGAGCGGCGCACCGTCAAAGAGGCCGAAGAGCTCTTCCAATGGCCCGCGGCCACCGCCGCGGCGCTCGTCCTCGCCGGCCTCTGCTGGTCGCTCGGCCCAGGCCGGGTGTCCCCCGACTGAACCGCCCCACCGTCAACCCCAACCCACCAAACGACCCGAGATGACCTTCGCGACACCCGCATGGCTCTGGGCGCTCGTCGCGCTCCTGCCGCTCGCCATCTGGCGGGTGTGGGCCGCCCTCGAGGGCCGCGATGCCGTGGCGCGTCTGGTGTCTGCCAAACTTCGGCCACAGCTGCTCGCCGGCGGCAGCGCCTGGCGCGCCCGGTTCGGCATCGCCCGGTTCGCCCTCGGCTGCACCGCCTACGCGGCGCTGGTCTTCGCGCTGGCGAGACCCCAGTGGGGCGAGGTCACCCGCCAGGTATCCGGTGAGGGCCGCAGCGTCATGTTCGCCATCGACACGTCCCGCAGCATGCTCGCCGACGACCTCAAGCCCGACCGCCTCACCCGCGCGAAATTCGCCGCCCTCGACCTCATCGACGCCCTCCCCGCCGACCAGATCGGCCTGATCGCGTTCTCCGGCACCGCCGACGTCCAGGTGCCGCTCACCACCGACCGCGCCGCGCTCGAAGAGGGCATCGACCAACTCGACACCTACGCCGTCGCCCGCGGCGGCACCAACCTCGCCGCCGCCATCGAGCTCGCTGCCCGCAGCGCCAAAGGCGCCGGCACCAAGGGTCGGGCTCTCGTCCTCTTCACCGACGGCGAAGCGATGGAGGGCGAGTCGCTCGACGCCGCCGCCACCGCCGCCAAGGAGGGGCTGGTCGTCGTCGCCATCGGCGTCGGCTCGCGCGAGGGCGCAAGCATCCGCGACCCGGAGTCGCGCAAGGCGGGCGGCGACTTCATCCGCAATGACCGCGGCGAGGTCGTCCGCAGCCGCCTCGACATGGCCGGCCTTGAGAAGATCGCCAAAGCCACGGATGGTTTGAGCCTCCACCTCAACTCCGATGCCATGAACGCCGAACTCGTCAACCAAGCGCTCTCCGAACTCGACAAGGCGGAGTTCGAAGGCGGCGAGGAGACGGTCGCGGTAGAACGCTTCGCCTGGCCGCTCGGCGCCGCGCTGCTCCTGCTGGCGCTCGCCGGCCTGACACGGCTGCTCGCGCGCGGGGCTGCCAGGTCGTCGCCCGCGGCCGCCATCACCGCCCTGCTCCTGCTCTCGCTCTCCCACCCCGGGAGCGCAGGCGCCGGCGCCATCGTCGACGCCGAGCGGCTCTTCGACGAAGGCGAATTCGCCGAAGCGGCGGAACTCTACCGCCGCGTCCTCACCGCCGCCGCCCCCCGCGGGGAGAAACGCGCCCACCTGCAGCTCGCCCTCGGCTCTGCCGAATACGAGAGCGGCGCGTTCGGGAGGGCCCTCGACGCCTTCGCCGACGCCCTGCTCAGCACCGCCCCCACCACCCAGGCGGACGCCCACTACAACCTCGGCAACACCCTCTTCCGCAGCGGCGAAGCCCAGTTGCCCCAGCCCCCGGAAACGCCCGGCCCCACCGCGGACACCGAGGATCCCGCCCCCGAACTCAGCCCTTCCGCCGGCGAGTCCATCTTGCGCGACTGGCTCGACGCCGCCGCCCACTACGAAGCGGCCCTCCAACTCGAACCCGAAAACCAGGACGCCGCCCACAACCTCGAGGTCGTCCGCAAACGGATCGAGCAACTGCAGCCGCCCGACGAGGAGCAGCAGCCTGAAGAACAGCAGCAGAACCCGGATCAGGGACAGCAGGACGAGGACGAAGAACAGGACCAGCAAGAAGGGGGCGAAGAGGAAGAGAGGCCTCAGGAGCAGGAGCCACCCGAAGGACAGGAGCAGGCCGAGCCGCAAGAATCGGATCCCCAACAGGGCGAGGATGCCGAGGGGGACGATTCACAAGACAGCCGCGAGGGCGAACAGAACGAGGCCCCGACCGATGGCGGATCCGAAGGCGAGGAAGGCAGCGAGCAGGCCGACCAGCAGCAACCCCAACCCGGCGAGCAGGGCGAAGAACGTCCCGGCGATGAGGGCGAGCCCTCCGAGACCGCCCCCGAGTCGCCCGGCGGCGATCCCGCCCACACCGTGAACGAACCAGGCGATGCCGACCTCCCGGAGGACCAAGTCGTCGACCCCCGCACCGGCTACTCGAAAGAGCAAGCGCTGCGCCAGCTCGACGCCTACGCCGACGAGCATGCCGAACTCAAGCCGCTGCGGCGCCGCGTGCGCGGGCGATCCTACAAGGACTGGTAACCGTGGCCCCCCTCCGCACCACCCTCGCCGCCATCGGCCTCCTCACTACCCCCCTCTCCGCCGAGGTGGGCATCGGCGTCCGCGTACGCCCCGATGACCGCGCCGTCGCCGAGGGCGACACAGCCTCTGTCGAAGTCCGCGTGGCGAGCAACACCGAACGGCTCGGCACCCCGGAACTGAAGCTGGAGAGCGACGGGGAACTCGACATCCAGCGCGTCGGCTCCGGCTCCTCCTTCTCGTTCCAAATCGGCCGCACCACGCGCTCCGACGTCACCCACGAGTTCGCCGTCCGCGGCAAGGCTGGCACCTATACCCTGAGGGCGACCGTCCGCGACCAGGCGGGGAAACTCCACCAGTCCGAACCCGTCGTCGTCCGCTTCCGCCCCCCGACCGCCGCCGAACGGGCGATGGTTCCGGAATTGCGGATCGTCGCGGAGAAGCCGTCCTGCTACGCCGGCGAGGAACTCGCCGTCGACCTCCTCCTCGTCGTCCGGCCGGAGACCGGCTTCCGCCTCGAACGCGGCAACACCCCGGAGATCGCCATCGACGCAGGCACCCTGATCGCCGATGGCCCGGCCGTCCTCGGCTCGCCGATCGACGGCATGGAGACGATCCGCTTCCCCTACCGGCTCACCACCCTGAAGCCAGGGCCGCTCCCGTTGGAGGCCAAATTCACCCCGCTCATGAGCGTCCGCGGCCGCACCGGCAGGGTCGAGGGGCGCCGCTACGCAATCACCTCGAGCCCGGCCACCATCGAGGTGAAGCCGCTGCCCACCTCAGGCCGCCCAGAGGGCTTCAACGGCGCCGTCGGACAGTTCGAGCTGACGGTCGCCGCCGATCCCCTGAAGCTCAAAGTCGGAGAGCCGCTCGCACTGCGCCTCGCCGTGACGGGCAAGGGCAACTTCGACTCCCTGACCGCCCCGCTCCCCACCCTCACCGAGGGCTGGCGTTTCTACAAAGCCGACGCGATGGACATCCAGCGCGGCGAAGACGCCGGTGCTCCAGACCGGTTGGTCTTCGCTCAAAACGCCGTCCCGCAGCGCCCGATCTCCGAGCTGCCACCGTTCCGTCTCCCGGTCTTCGACCCGGTCGAGGAACGCTATGAGGTCCTTCTCACCGCACCGGTCCCGATCTCGGTCGAGGGCACTGCCCTGGCCGAATCCCCGTCGCCCCCCAAACCGGTCGCCCCCGAGACCTCCGCCCCCAGCCAGGCCCCATCAGCCCGCACCGAGCCGCAGGAGATGGAGGACATCTTGCTCGCGCCCGACGCCCTGAAGCCGCGCTGGGGGACGCCGGCGATGGCCGCCCCATGGCGCCAACATCGCTTCTGGTGGCTAACCGGCGGCGGCGTCGCCGGCGTCCTCGCGCTCGCCGCCGCGCTCCGCATCGCCTCCGCGCGCCCCGCGCCCCCGAAGGCACCCGACTTCGCCACTCTCCTGCGCGCGGCGGAAGCCGCCCCCGCCCGAGCCGCCCCCTTCTACGCCGCCGCCCACGCCTGCCTCCGCGGCGCCCCCGCCGGATCCGTGCCCGACGCCGAACCCCTCCGCCAGATCGCCGAGCGCCATGAGTTCCTCCAATTCGCGGGCGACCCCGATGCGGGAGGCACCCCCCTCCCCGCCGACGAGCGCGCCCGTGTCCTCGCCGCCTTGCGCGCCCTGGCGGGCTAACACCGAGATGGATCAATGGACCGTGCAGCCCCACTGAACGCCCGCGGGGAGGACCCTCGCGCCCGCAGCCCCGGGGGCGGGACGTCGCGCTCGCTCCTCGCCCTCCTGCTCGCCACCGCTGCGTGCGGACTCTCACTCGCCCGCGCCGCCCCCGGCCCGGGAGCCCGCTTCGCGGCGGCCACCGCCGCGTTTGAAGACGGCGACTACGGGTCCGCCCGCGACACCTTCGCCGAACTCGCCAGCGAAGGCGCGC
The DNA here is from genome assembly GCA_030430255.1 of Verrucomicrobiia bacterium. GTDB lineage: Bacteria > Verrucomicrobiota > Verrucomicrobiia > Verrucomicrobiales > DEV007 > JAUIGD01. The sequence continues at coordinate 4,655 of JAUIGD010000195.1, read as the reverse complement.
GCTCCCCCGAACTGTTCTTCGCCCTCGGCAACGCCGAGTATCGCCTCGGCGATCCCGGTCGTGCTGCGCTCGCCTACCGTCGGGCGCTCTTCATGGATCCCGCCTTCAGAGAAGCGCGGCAGAACCTCGCCTTCCTCACCCGCGTCCAGGACAGCGTCGAACCCGATCTCGGAGGGGGGAACCTCGCCGGCGGCCTGCCGGGAAACGCCCTCGCGGGCGCGATCGCCGGTGGCCTCCTGTTGGCCGCGCTCGCGGCCGGTGCCCTCTTCGCCCTGCGGAAGCGTCCTCCATGGCTCGTCCCCACATCGATCGGCGCCGGCCTCCTCGGTCTCAGTTCGGCGGCGGCTGGCTGGTATCTGGCGATCGACCGCGACGCCTCCCGGCCGCCTGCCGATAGCGTGGTCGTGATCGGCAACGCAGCGGCGGAAGCCCGCACCGCCCCCGCTGGACGCGCCTCGTCGGTCGCGAGCCTCGCCCCCGGCAGCCTCGCCACCGTGGCGGCCGCCCGGGGCGAATGGCTCTACATCGATCTGCCGGACGACCAGCGCGGTTGGGTCCGGGCGTCCGAAGTCGAACGCCTCTGGCCGTATTGAGCTCGGCCGGGACCGCCAGATCGGGACGCGTCGCCGCCGACCCGGATTCGGCTCACTGCCCCGCCTCCGCGCGGCGGATATCCGCCAGTTCCGAACTCGTCGCCCGATCGGGCAGGGTCACGCCGAACAGCGGATCCGACTCCACCGAATTGAGGTATCCCAACACCCCATCCGCAATCCCGCGGCTCACCTTCTCCCGGTAGTTCGGGTCCTGCAGCTTCAGCCGCTCCGCCGGATTCGAGATGAAGCCGCACTCGACCAATACCGCCGGGCAGGATACCAGACGCACCAAGCCGAGCCTCGCGACCCGCGAGCCGTTCTTCAGTCCTCGATCGACCGCCCCCGTCGCGGCACACACCGACTCCTGCACCGAGGCCGCCAAGGCCTCGCTACGCTGATCGACAAACCGTTCGCGGCTGCTGAGCCCGAAACGCTTGCGCTGGGCGGCGACGGTGGCGGAGGCCTTCGGGTCGCTGAAGTAGGTCTCCACCCCGCGCGGGACTTCCGTCGTGAAGCCGTTGTGGTGGATGCTGACGAACAGCGCCCATGGATATCGGTTCGCAAAGGCGGCCCGCTCGCCGACGGTCGGCCCCTCGTCCTCTTCGCGGGTGAACAGCACCCGCGCGCCACCCTCCTCGAGCATCCGTGCGACCCGCCGGGCGGTGTCGAAATTGAGCGCCCGCTCGAACACCGGCCCGCGATGCGTGCCCGGATCACTGCCGCCGTGCCCCGGATCCAAAATCACCAAGGGCCGAGGATCGTCCTCGCGCACCACCATCCCCTCCGGGCGCCCCGCCGGCTCGCCGTCCTCCGCCGTGACCACTTCGGCAGGTTCCTCCTCCGCGGTCTCCCCCCACGCAAAGAGCGCGATCGGCGACCGCATCCCGTCCTCCCCAGAAAGCCGAACCACCCCCACTACAAACAATGCGAGCCCCGCAAACGCGAGCAACTGCAGGCAAATCGAACCGAAAATCTGGAGCGGGCGCGACATGGAATCGCGACCAACTTCGCCATATTTTCTAAGAACTCCACATATTTAGCTTGTGTTAATCGCTAAAAGTTTTTAAATTAATTGCATGACTTTGCTCAACAATTTCAAAACGAAGCTGGCAGCCTCCGTCTTCGCGGGGGGCTCTGCGTTGGCGCTCACTGCTTCTCCGGCCCAGAATCGCTACGGCGCCGAACAGGATCTCGGCTACGAGGTCTACAATGTGAAGCGCGACCTCAAGGCGACCAGCGACCGGGTCGCCCGGCTGGAGAGCGAGGTCGCCTCGCTGCGCGGGAAGATCTCCGACGACGGCGGCCATGTCTCCTACCGCACCAACAACCCCGCCCCCCCGGTGAGCAGCCGCAGCGGCGACGGGTTCTACCACGCGGTGCAATCCGGCGACACTCTCTCCAGCATCGGCCGCCGCTTCGGCGTCGGCGTCGACCGCCTCGTATCGGAGAACCGCATCACCAACCCCAACGCGCTGCGCATCGGCCAGCAGATCTTCATCCCCGGCAAGAAGGGTTCGCAGGCGACCGGCGCCCCGCCGCCCAGCGGCCAGCGCCCCCCGGCCGCATCCGGCACGGTGCACACCGTCGCCCAAGGCGAGACGCTCTACCGCATCGCCCGCACCTACGGGGTGACCCCGGCAGACATCTCTGCCGCCAACGGCATGAGCAACCCCAACGCCCTGCGCATCGGCCAGCGGCTCACCATCCCCGGCGGCCCGACCGGCGCCGCACCGGCACCGCGCCGCGAATCCGCGCCGCCCCCGGCGGCCTCCTCCCCCGAGCCCGAGAAGCGCGGCGAGGAGGTGGTCGCCCCCGAGGGCTTCGGTTTCTACCAGGTCGAACCCGGTGACACCCTCCACTCGATCGCGATCTCCTTCGGTACCAACACCACGGAGCTCAAGCGCCTCAACGACCTGCGCGACTCCTCCCTCCACGTCGGCGATTTCCTGCTCGTCCCGGTGCCCGACGATTCGCTCTACGAGAGCTAGACTTTCACAGCTGTAGTCAGGGTGATGGGGCGGGGTTGTAGCCGCCCCATCGAGAACGGCGACGGCCGGTCCTCACGCCGGCCGTTTCTGTGTACCCCGACGCCACTCTGCCCTCTCTCCCGCCCGCAGCAACCCGCTCCCCCCGCCCACCGACGGCCATCCTGAACGAGGGCGATGCCGGGTCGGGGCCGCACATCGGCCGCCGGGGACACCTCCCTACGGCTCAATTTCCATCGCGTTCAGCAGCAGAATATCGTTGGATGGAGCGCATGAAAACCCTCCCGCTCGCCCTTTCCCTCTCCGCCAACCTCGCCGTTCACCCCGTGTGCGGGGAGGGCGACGACAGCTCCCGGTGGCGCGAGGTCCTGGGGCCGCCCGCAGGGGAGATCCCCCCAGACCCGGGGGGCGACGTGCTCTGGCGGCCTGACTTCGACGCCGCGCTCGCGGAGGCCGAGGCTACCCGCCGGCCGATCTTCGTGACCTGGCGCTGCCTCCCTTGCAAGCAATGCGCTGAATTCGACAAGAACGTGCTCGAGGGCAGCGAGCGGCTCGACCCGCTGCTGCGCCGTTTCGTGACAGTGCGGATGGTCGATGCCGCGCAGCTGGACGAACGCTACTTCCCCTACCGGACCCACCAGGATCTCGACCTCTCGTGGTGGGGCTATTTCCTCCGCCACGACGGCACGTTCTACGGCGTCTTCGGCGGCAAGGACCACGTGTCCGACTCGACCCGCATCAGCGAAGCCGCCCTCGTCAACAGCCTGAGGCGCGTCCTCGAGCACCACTACGACCCGCGGCGCGAAGCGTGGGGCATCGACGCTCCTGCACCCGACCGATCGTCCCCGAAAGCGGGTCCCAAAGACACCCGCGGCTATGCGCTCCTGCTCGAGAAGCGCCCCGGGCTGGGCGGAGCCCACCCGCAGCACGGATCCTGCCTGCACTGCCACCAGGTCGGCGACATGCGGACGATGGAGGCCATCGAGGAGGGGACGTTCGACCCGGGCGCGATGCTGCGCCAGTGGCCGCTGCCGGAGAACGTGGGGATCACCCTCGATCGCGACGACGGCCTACGGGTGGCCGGGGTCGCGGAGTCCAGCGCCGCCGCCGCCGCCGGGATCCGCGCAGGGGACCGGCTCGGCATGGCGGACGGCGTGCGCCTTTTCGGTCAGGCCGACTTCCGCGGGGTGCTGCACCGGGCGGCCTACGGCGCGGACACCATCCCGCTCGCCTGGATGCGTGGCGGCGAGTTCGTCACCGGCGACCTCGAGGTCGCAGGCGACTGGCGGCGCGCCGAGAACAGCTGGCGGAAGACGGTGTACGACGGTGTCTTCGGGCCGACGATGGGGTTCTTCCCGCTGCCGGGACCGAAGGCCGGCAAGGGTGAGGGGCTGTCCATCAAACCCTGGATGGGACCCGATCCCGCAACGCGCCCGGTGTATGGGTCCGGGCTGCGCCCCCACATGGAGATCACCTCCATCGGCGAGATGGACGAAGACATGGAGGTGCGGAAACTGATCACGTGGTTCCGGCTCAACCACCGACCGGGCGACGAAGTCTCCTACACCGTGCGCGGCGGCGAGGTCTACCGCTTCACCCTACCTGAGGAGGAGTAGGCGCGCGCCGCCGCATCGATCGTGCTCGAGCGCGCCGCCGCCACGGCCGGAGCACCGCCCCCTCACCCCGCCGCCCGCCTTCACCCCGCCGCCTCGTCGAGGAAGCTGGTCCGGCATAGCTCCGCATACAGCCCCCCCGCCTCGAGCAACTCCTCGTGGGTGCCGCTCTCGACGACCTCCCCGTCGCGCAGCGCATAGATGCGGTCGGCGTCGCGCACCGTGCTGAGGCGGTGGGCGATGACGAAGCTCGTCCTGCTCTGCATCAGCCGCTCGAGCGCCTCCTGGATGAGACGTTCGGTCTCGGTGTCGACGCTCGCCGTCGCCTCGTCCAACAACAGGATGGGCGGGTTGCGCAGCAGGGCGCGGGCGATGCTGACCCGCTGCTTCTCACCGACGCTGAGCTTCACCCCGCGCTCGCCGACGTGCGCATCGAGACCGTCCGGCAGCTTCTCGACAAAACC
>JAUIGD010000194.1 GCA_030430255.1 Verrucomicrobiia bacterium | reverse complement strand
CGTCCCCGGCTACGACGGCGGCCCGTTCTTCTCGCCGGACGGCACGCACATCTGCTGGCGGCGCTTCTCGGAGAAGGGCGATAGCGCCGAGATCTACACCATGGACCTCGCCACCGGTGAAGAGACCCCGCTCACCGACCTCGGCGCGCTCTCCTGGGCGCCGTTCTACCACCCGAGCGGCGAGTATTTGATCTTCGCCACCAACCTCAACGGCTTCGACAACTTCGAACTCTACCTCGTCGATGCCGCAGGCGAAAAACAGCCCGTCCGCGTCACGGGCACGGACGGCTTCGACGGCTTGCCCGCCTTCGCCCCGGACGGGGAGACCTTGTCCTGGACGAGCAACCGCACCCCGGACAAACGCTCGCAGATCTTCATGGCGAGATGGGACCACGCCGCGGCCAGCGCCGCCGTCGCCGAAGCCCCGGAGCGCGGCTCCGCGCCAGTCGTCGAGACCACCCCCGACATCAACGCCGCAGACCTTCAGGCGCACCTCGACCACCTCGCCTCGCGCGAGCTGCAGGGCCGCCTCACCGGCACCGAGGGCGAGCGGCTCGCCACCCAGTACGTCGCCGACCACTTCAAGAAGATCGGGCTGCAGCCCGGCGGCGACGACGGGACCTACTTCGAAGCCTTCGAGTTCACCGCCGGCATCGACCTCGGCCCCGATAACCACCTCGGGGGAGACGCCGCGCTCGCTTCGGCGAAACTCGGCGAGGACTGGCGCCCGCTCTCGTTCACCCAGACCGGCGAGGTCGAGGAGGCGGGCGTCGTGTTCGCCGGCTACGGGCTCGAGGTGCCGGAGTCGACCGGCGCCGACGGCACCCGCCACGAACTCTACAGCTCCTACTTCCACCTCGACGTCAAGGACAAGTGGGTGCTGGTCCTGCGCTACATGCCGGAGGATCTCGCGCCCGAGGACCGGCGCCGCTTCGCCCGCTACTCGAACCTCCGCTACAAGGCGCTCATCGCCCGCCAGAAGGGCGCGCGCGGCATCATCGTCGCCAGCGGGCCGAACTCGCAGGTGAAGAGCCAGCTCGTGCCGCTCGGCTCCGACGCCGCGGGCGCCGGCTCCGGCATCGCCGCCGTCAGCGTCACCGACGCGGTCGCGGACGCCTTGCTGCAGGCGGGCGGCGCGGAAGGCGACCTCGCCGCCCTGCAGACGAAGCTCGACAGCGGCGAGATGGTCGCGGGTTTCGAGTTGGAGGGCGTCACGCTGTCGGCCTCGCTGGACATCGTCCAGGAGAAGCGCACCGGGCGCAACGTCATCGGCTACCTGCCCGCCGACGACCCGCACGCGCCCTCGATCCTGATCGGCGCCCACGTCGACCACCTCGGCCCCGAGATCGGCCCCGGCTCGCGCGCGACCGGAGATGAGGAAGACACGATCCACAACGGCGCCGATGACAACGCCTCCGGCACCGCGGCGCTGATGGAGATCGCCGAGTGGCTTGCCGACATGAAATCGCGCGGCAAGTTGCCGCTGAAGCGCGGCGCCGTCTTCGCCGCCTGGTCGGGCGAGGAACTCGGCCTGCTCGGCTCCTCCCACCACGCGCGGGGCACCGCGAAGATGTTCTTCGGTGACGAGGACGCGAAGCTCGACAAAATCTACGGGGCCGCCTTGAACATGGACATGATCGGCCGCTTCGACGACGCCCTCGTGCTTCAGGGCGTCGGCTCCAGCGAGGCCTGGCCCGCGATCATCGAGCAGCGCAACGCCCCCGTCGGCCTGCCGATCACCACCGCCAGCGACTCCTACCTCGCCACCGACGCCACCTCCTTCTACCTGCGCGGCGTGCCGGTCCTCAACGCCTTCACCGGCGCTCACGACGACTACCACACCCCGCTCGACACGGTCGACAAGATCGACTACGACGGCGCCGCCAAAGTCTCGCGCCTCATGGGGCTCATCATGCGCGGCCTGCTGATCGCCCCAGACCCGCCGGGCTACGTTGCCATGCAGAAACCGGAGGAGAAAGGCGCCCGAGGCGGCATGCGCGCCTACCTCGGTACCATCCCCGACTACAGCCAGGGCGACGTCGTCGGCGTCAAACTCAGCGGCGTGACCAAAGGCGCGCCCGCCGAGCAGGCCGGCGTCCTCGGCGGCGACATCATCAAAGGCCTCGCCGGCCAGGAGATCCTCAACATCTACGACTACACCCACATCCTCGGGTCCCTCAAAGTCGGCGAGGAGACCGACATCACCATCGAGCGCAAAGGCGAGTCGAAAGAGTTCCGCATCACGCCGGGATCGCGGGATTGAGTGGACCAACAAAGCGGATCCATGCCAGCCACCATCACCTCTGCGCTTCTGCGCCTCTGCGCAGGCCTCCTCGCCCTCGCCATCGCGATCCCATCGCCCGCCGCCGCGGACCAGCGGCCGAACATCGTCCTCATCATGTGCGACGACCTCGGCTGGGGCGACGTCGGCTTCAACGGCAACGAGGTCATCCAGACGCCGAACCTCGACGCCATGGCTGCGGGCGGGCTGCGCTTCGAGCGCTTCTACGCCGCCGCACCCGTCTGTTCGCCGACCCGCGGCAGCGTCCTCACCGGCCGCCACCCGTTCCGCTACGGGATCTACACCGCCAACGCCGGCCACATGAAACCGCCGGAGCTGACGCTCGCCGAGTTGCTCAAAACGAAGGGCTACCGCACCGGCCATTTCGGCAAATGGCACCTCGGCACGCTGACCAAGACCGTGCCCGACGCCAACCGCGGCGGCCCGCGGGGGGCGGCGCACTACTCGCCGCCGCAGGACAACGGCTTCGACGTCTGCTTCTCGACGGAGTCGAAGGTTCCCACCTGGGACCCGATGTGGGTGCCGGCGGACTTCGCCAAGGGCGAGAGCCGCAAGAACTGGTGGGCGGCGCGGGGGGACACCGCCGCGATGCAGCCCTACAACACCCGCTACTGGGACGAACGCGGGGAGCAGGTCACGGAGAACCTACGCGGCGACAACTCCCGCGTCATCGCCGACCGTGCCGTACCGTTCATCCGCGCGGCCGCAGCCGCCGGTGACCCGTTCTTCGCCGTCGTCTGGTTCCACACCCCACACCTCCCCGTCGTCGCCGGCCCGGAATACGCCGCGAAGTATCGACAGTACGACGGGTACACGCAACACTACTGCGGCTGCATCACCGCCATGGACGAACAGGTCGGCCGCCTCCGCACCGCCCTCCGCGACGAGGGCGTCGCCGAGGACACGATGGTCTGGTTCTGCTCCGACAACGGCCCCGAGGGCAACGACGAAGCCCCGGGCAAAACCGGCGGCTTCCGCGGCCGCAAGCGCTCCCTCTACGAGGGCGGCGTGCGCGTCCCCGGCCTGGTCGAGTGGCCCGCCAAAGTGAAGCCCGGCACCACCACCAGCTTCCCGGCCTCGACGCTCGACTACCTGCCGACCATCCTCGCCGAACTGGGCGCCACCTTGCCCGACGCCCGCCCGACCGACGGCATCGACTTGGCTCCGGTGCTCGACGGCCGCGGAGAAGAGCGCTCCGCCCCGCTCGGCTTCCAATCCGCCGGCGTGGCCACCTGGGTGTCGCACCGATACAAACTGGTGAAGCCGCGGCGGGGCGCCCCCGAACTCTACGACTTGATCGCCGATCCCTTCGAGCGGCACGACATCGCCGCCCAGCAGCCGGAGCTCGTCGACGCCTACTCGGCGGCGCTCGCGGAGTGGCAAGCCTCGTGCAAAGTCAGCGACGAGGGGGCAGACTACGCCATGGCCGCCCCCATCCTCCGCTTCGGAGCCATCGCCGATTGCCAGTTCGCCAACGTCCCTTCGAACGGACCGCGGCATTACAAGCTCGCCAAGACCAAGCTCGCTGAGGCGGTCGATGAACTGAACACCGAGGAACTCGACTTCGCCATCCACCTCGGCGATTTCATCGACCGGGACTGGGCCAGCTTCGACGCCGTCGCCCCGATCTACGCGCGATTGAAGACCGAGCGCTACCACCTGCTCGGCAACCACGACTTCGAGGTCGCCGATGACCGCAAGGCGGACGTCCCCGGACGCCTCGGCCTGACCGCACGCTACTACGACTTCACCCGCGCCGGATGGCGCTTCATCGTCCTCGATGGGAACCAACTCTCGCTCTACGCCCACCCGAAGGGATCGTACGCGAACGCGATCTCGACCGCCTACCACCGCCGGCTCGCCCCCGCGCCGCCGACCTACAACGGGGCGGTCGGCGCCGACCAGCTCGCCTGGCTGGAGTCGAAGCTGAAGGAGGCGGAGGCCGCCGGCGAGCGCGTGATCCTCTTCAATCACTTCCCGCTGCTCCCCGCCGGCCCCCACACGCTGTGGAATGCGCCGGAGGTGCTCGAACGGGTCAGCCCATACGCCGGCACCGTCGCCGCCTGGATCAATGGCCACAACCACGCCGGCGGCCATGCCGAGCGCGGAGGGATCCACTTCCTCACGCTCAACGGCATGCTCGACACCGAGACCAACGCCTACGCCGTCATCGAACTCTTCCCCGACCGCCTCGAAGTCATCGGCCGCGGCCGCCAGCCCAGCCTGACCCTCAAGTTTTGAGCCTCAGCAGCATCCGAAGAGGCATTGCCATCTCGTCGATGTCGGTATCGGGGACGTCCCGCCTCCGGCTCTCCGCCGCGAAAGGACTGGTCACCGCGCTCCTAGTCTTCACCGCGCCGCTGCTGCTGCCCGCCGCCCCCTTCTATCAACTCCGCGCCGACAAGGCCGGCTGGGGAGAAGCCTCACATGCCGACCTGAGTAAAGTCCTGAACTCCGCCTGCGACGCCATCGCCCGCCACCTGGGCGACGCCGAGCCTCTGGCCGAGCCGATCCGGATCCGCCATGACAGAGGCGGCCCGATCTCGCTCTTCCGCCGCAACCTGCGCGGCGAGATCGTCGTCGAGCTCTCCTCGCGCGACCTCTTCTGGAGCCAACATGCCTACCAGATGGCCCACGAGTTCTGCCACATCCTCTGCGCCTTCCGCGAGGGGGGCAGGGAGAACCTCTGGTTCGAGGAGACACTGTGCGAATTGGCTTCGCTCTTCGCTTTGCGTTCGATGGCGGAAACTTGGCAGACCTCCCCGCCCTATCCGAACTGGCGCGACTACTCAGTGTCATTGCGCGACTACGCCGCGGACCTCGAGACGAAGTACGCACTCCCCGAGGATCACGCTCTCGATGCTTTCGTGGCCGAGCATCTCGACCACCTCCGCGCCAACCCGACCGACCGCGCCAAAAACGGTTCGATCGCGGTGGCTTTGCTCCCCTTGTTCGAAGCCGAACCCGCCACCGCGTGGGCCGCCGTCCGCCACCTGAACGCTGGGCGAGGCAAAGAGGGGCTCCCCTTTGACCAACACCTCGGCAACTGGCACGACAGCGCCCCCGAATCCTGCCGCCCCTTCATTCTCAAGCTCAAAGCGGCGCTGCTGGGCGAGTGAGCGGCCCCAGCGCGAAGTGCCCTTCTTGCGGAATCAATCGATCACCTCGAGCCTCCTAAGCGTATGAGCCGCCCCCCCCTCCTCCTCCTCGCCATCGCCTTCGCCGCAATCCTCGCCGCCTGCAGCGGCGGAGGGTCAGATCTCGCCGATGCCGAAGGTGCCGTGCAGTTGAAGGTCAGCGGGATGACCTGAGGTGCCGTCTGCGTCCAGCGCGTGCGGTCCGCACTCGCCGATGTCGAAGGGGTCGATCAGCTCCAGGTCTCGCTCCCAGACAAAGCCGTCGTCACCGGCAGCGCGACGCCCGATGCCCTCATCGGTGCCGTGAAGGACGCCGGCTACGACGCCGAAGTCCGCCAGTAGCCGTCCGCCAGCCGCGGCCTTGCCGAGCGGGCGAGAGGTAGCCATGGTAATCCGCATGGAGCCCTACGCCCCACCGCCGCCCGATCCCCACGCGATCCAGCGCGCCGGCGAGCACCTCAACCTGCTGTCGGTATTCCACTTCGTTGCGGGCGGGCTCGGCATCCTCTTTTCGATCTTGCTGATCTTTCTGATCGTAATGTTCGATCAGGTCTTCGACCCCGACGCCCTTCTCGCCCCCGGCGCGAAGTTCGAAGTGCGGATCAACGACCAGGTGGTCGAGGGCAAGGCCGCCCAGGAGCACCTCCGCCACCAGCTCGAACAGTCGCAGCGCATCATGCGCGCGCTCCTCCCCGCAATCCTCGTCGGCGGGTTGGTGGCATCAGCGCTCGTCATCTTTTCCGGTCTCCAGCTCCGCCGCCGGCGGGGGAAGCTCTTCTCCCAGATCATCGCCGCGCTCCTCTGCCTCCAAGTCCCCCTCGGCACCATCCTCGGCATCTTCACCTTCATCGTGCTCTCAGGTCCCGGCGCCCTCGCACTCTACGGGGAACGGGCCGCACCTCGATAGCCGGAGGCGAAAGTCGCGCTACTCCCCGCCGATTTCGATCTCCACCGGTTCGGTGACGATCTCTGCCCCACGAAAGAGCGCTGCCCGCACTCTCACGGCCGCCCCGACCGGCACCGGCCTAGTGTAGAGGTCGGAGGTCGCCACCGGCTCGCCGCCGTCGAGCGTGTAGCGGATCTGGTAGTCTTCGCCCACCCGCCCGCCGGCACGCTCCATCCGCACCGCCGTCCCTCCGGTCGCCTGGTCCTCGGTGGCGATGAGCTTTAGCCGCGCAGTGATGATCGGGATCTCCCGGTCCCCGAGCGGCAGCACGGTGACGGCGGCGCCGCTCTCCGGCTCCCAGATCTCGAGCCCCTCGGGGATCTTGAACGGGTCAGCGGGGTCGATCGCACCGGTGACGTCGTCGATGCTGTCGACCTTCACCGTGCGCGTGGTCAGCTTCTCGGGCGTCACCTGGATCCAGTTGACCTGGTTGAAGCTGCCGGAGGCTCGGGTCCACACCTTGTCGTCGTCGTTGGCGCGCAGCGGCGCCCCCCAGCAGCCCTCGCCGATGAAGGTGGTGCCGTTCTGGTCGTCGCGGATGAAGCCCATCTCACTGCCGGGCTCGGTGCTCGGCCGCAGCGGCCAGGTGCGTTTGACGACGTGCGAGTCGCACTCGACGGCAAGCTCCACCCCGTGTTTGAAAAACAGCGGCGCCCACGCGTTGTACTGCGCGTGCTGCTCGCGCTTCCCCGACTGGTGCGGGTAGAACGGGTGGTGGTAGTGCGCGATCTTCCAGTGGCTACCCTCGTTCGCGGCGAGGTCCTGAGCCAACCACTGCCCCTGGGAGCCGGCGCGGGTGATGTTCGAGTTCAAAGTGTAGACGCGCAGGTAGTCGCCGCCGAACTGGACGGCGTAGTAGTCATCCGGGTTCGGCGTGTCGAAGAAAGCGTGAATGTCGTGCTTGCCCTCGTGGTTACCACGGGCGGCGATGATCGGAACCATGTGGCCGTCCGAGCTTCTCGTCAGTTGCCAGTCGTCGAGCCAGTCGCGCCACTCCCCTTCGCTCGAGCGGTTGATCATATCGCCGCCGAAACAGACGAACAGCGGCTGAAGGAGGGCGACGGTGCGGTTCGCCCGCTGGCGGGCGTCGCGGTGGTTGCGGCTGTCGCCGCCGGCGACAAAGGAGAACTCGCCCGCCCCGGCCGGCGCGGTGCGGAACGTGAGCGCATCGTTCTCGTGGTTGGAATCGAGCACTTGAAACTGGTAGAGAGTGTCCGGTTTCAAGCCGGTGAGCCGCACGAAATAGCTATCGATGTCGAGGTGGCTGGTGACGTGGTCGAGCCCTCGCTCGGCGATCTCGCCGACTCCCTCCCGCTGGCTGTCCAGCTCGATGAAGCGCACGCCGACGGGGTCGCCATCGACCTGGCACCAGCCGATGGTCGCGCAGGACTCGGGGGTCTTGTTCCAGATGACGCGAAACTTGTCGGCCTCGCCGTACGAGCAGCCAAGCGTGAGCGCGAGAAGCGCGGCGGTGAGAGGAAAGGGGCGGGTCATGGCGTAGGGGATGCAGCTTCCGCCCGCCGCAAGCGCAGCGCAAGCAACAGGAAAATGGGCAATGCGAAATGGGGCGAACGGGAGAGCGCCTCCGGAACCCACTCGCGTAGCGAGCTCGCCGCGGCGGTCGGCTCGTAGTATGCCCAAGGGCGCGCCAGAGCCGTCGCGAAACCCCACCCGCCCATCCACCACAGTGCGAGCAGCCGAGGCCAGCCCTGCGTGAAGATCAACCCGGCGGCGACCAGGTCGATCATGCCCGCACCCGAGAGCAGGCGGTTCGCAAGCGCCTCGGTTTCGAGCCCGAGGCAGAGCATCGTCATCTCGGTGAACGCGCCCGGTCGCGGGTGGTTCGCCCAACCCGCCTCCGACTCGAGGTCCAGCGCGAACAGGCCGTGTCCGGCGAAGGTGCACGCGATGCCCAGCGCCGCCGTCCACCACGCGGTGCGCGGCTTGTTCGCCACCCACAGCAGAAGCACGGACGGCGCCAGCACTTGGCCGAGGTGTTCGATGAACATCCCGAGCCCGACCGCCGCGTCGTGGTATTTCAACCACGCGAGGAAAGCGAGATTCACCGTGGCGAACGCACACGCCGCGGCGAGCCCGCGGCGGCCCATCGGGATCGACACGGCCAGCGCCAGCGCGAACAACACGCCCGCCTGCACCTTGATGGCCGCGCTGATCTTCGCGTCGATCTCGACCGAGCCCGCCCACTCGCCCCAGTCCAGACCCGTCACCGCCTTCACTGGCGCAGCCACCAATCCCTCATCCCAAAGCAGCGCCCGCAGCGGCATCTGCCCGTTCCAGCAGATCCACGCGTGGCCGAACAGAAGCAGCGCGGCAGCCAGACGAAGCACGATGGTGGGCATGAGCGGCGGGTGTCAATCTCGGGGCAGTGGCGGAGCTTTCGCATAGGTCCCGTGCACCTTCACCGCAACCCCCCATCGTCCCAAGGCGTCCACGCAGACCCGATCACGACGTGCCCGACCAGATCGCCCCGGGAACCGCGCAGACGCAGCAGTTCTGCCCCACCGCTTCCGTAACCCCGCCTCACCGTCGCCAACGGCTGGGGCCTTGGGATCGGCACTCCCCCCTCCCCACCGCTTGACCTTTTCCCCCGCCCCCCGTAATACGGACGTCTCCGAACACCCACACCCAGAACCCCCAACCACGATTTTATGGCAACCAAAGTAGGAATCATCGGCGCCGGCGGCATGGTCGGCTATCACATCCAAGGCTTCAAGAACGCCGGGGCGGACATCGCCGCGATCGCCGACCTCAATAAGGCCGCCGCACAAAAAGTCGCCGACGAGCAAGGTATCCCACAGGTGTTCGGATCCGTCGAGGAACTGCTTGCCCTCGACGACATCGACGCCGTCACCGTCATCGTTCCCAATAAATTCCACGCCCCCCTCGCGGTCCAGGTGCTGGAGGCCGGCAAGCACGTCTTCTGCGAGAAACCGCCGGCGCTCAACGCCGCCGAAGTCGAGGGAATGATCGCCGCCGCCGACAAGGCAGGGAAGAAGCTGATGTTCAACTTCAACAACCGCGCCCGCCCCGACTCGATGGCGCTGAAGGCATACATCGACGACGGCACCGCCGGCACCATCAACTCAGCGCAAGCCAAGTGGATCCGCCGCACCGGCATCCCCGGGTTCGGCGGCTGGTTCACCAATAAAGCCCTCTCCGGCGGCGGCCCGATGATCGACCTACTCCATATGCTCGATCTCGCGATGTATTTCATGGGCTACCCCGAACCCGCACACGTCATGGCCGCGACCTTCGACGACTTCATCACCAACCCGAACTTCAAAGGCCCGTGGGGCATCCCCGACAACAAGGAGGGCACCACCGACGTCGAAGCGGCCGCCCACGGCATGGTGAGCTTCAAAACTGGCCAAGTGTGCCAGTTCCAGATCAGCTGGGCGGAGCTCGTCGAGCGCGAGGAGGCAAGCGTGGTCTTCCAAGGCACCGGAGCCGGAGGCCGCGTCCGCCGCCTGTTCCGCGTCGATGGCCTCGACGACACCGCCACCGACGACTGCTACCTCTTCACCCAAGAGGGCGGCAACAGCGTCAACCGCCAGATCGTCACCGAGGAGTGCGAAGACATGGGGCGTATCCGTAGCGCCACCAACTTCATCTGGGCTATCGAAGGCAAGGAAGAACCGTTCAACACCCCCGACCAAGCCCTCAATCTGATGAAGGTGATCGACGCGGCATATGCGTCGGCGGCGAGTGGCAAACCGGTGGGGTGCTAGGCTTTGAGAAGCCAGAAGTTAGAGGCCAGAGATCAAAATTAAGAGATCGTGCCTGACTCAGAGAAGCATCAGCGACTTGAACGCGCTCACTCGTTCGAAGATCTAGAGGTCTATAAGAGAGCGCGAGAACTTGCTGGCGAGGTGTTCAGGTTGACGCTTCAGTTGCCCAAGGACGAAAGGTTTTCCTTGACCGATCAGATCCGGCGATCATCGGGTTCGGTCGGAGGGCAGATCGCGGAGGCTTGGGCGAAACGCCGTTATCCAAAACATTTTGTCTCTAAACTCACCGACGCGGACGGCGAGCAACTGGAGACGATCCATTGGCTCAACATCATCACCGATCGCCGCTACATCCCCTCCGATCAGCTTGAGAAGGCGCACGACTTCTGCGCGCAGATCGGAAAAATGTTAGGTTCGATGGTGCGAAAGCCCGAAGCCTTCGCACCTCCGTCCCGCTAGAAAGTCAAGCTCTCTGGCCTCTGCCTTCTGGCATCTGGCCTCTCTCTTCTCAACCTGCAAATTAAGCGCTCCAGAACACTATGAACCGCAAACTACGCATGGGAATGGTCGGCGGCGGCCGCGGCGCCTTCATCGGCGCCGTCCACCGCATGGCTGCCAACCTCGATGGCAAAATCGAACTCGTTGCCGGAGCCTTCTCCTCCGACCCTGAGAAATCGAAGCTCTCCGGCGAGGACTTCTTCCTCGACCCCGAGCGCGTCTATGGCTCTTACCAAGAGATGGCCGAGAGAGAGGCCGCGCGCGAGGACAAAGTCGA
Source organism: Verrucomicrobiia bacterium (assembly GCA_030430255.1). Taxonomy (GTDB): domain Bacteria; phylum Verrucomicrobiota; class Verrucomicrobiia; order Verrucomicrobiales; family DEV007; genus JAUIGD01. The sequence goes on along the minus strand of JAUIGD010000194.1, from coordinate 516 downwards.
TTTTGTCTCCATCGTCGTCCAGAACCACCTTCACTTCGACGTCGCCAAAACTTTCCTCGAAGCCGGGTTCCACGTCATCTGCGACAAGCCGATGACCCGCACCCTCGACGAGGCCCGCCAGCTGCGCGACATCGTCGACGAGACCGGCCAGATCTTCTGCCTGACCCACAACTACACCGGCTACCCGATGGTCAAGGAGGCCAAGCGCATGGTCGACGACGGCGAGCTCGGCCGTATCCTCAAGATCGTCGCCGAATACCCGCAAGGCTACGCCGTCGGCGACGTCGAAGGCGACGGGCAGGGGCAGATTTCCAACTGGCGCTCAGACCCGAAGATCGCCGGCTCTTCGAACTGCATGGGCGACATCGGCACCCACGCCCACAACCTCGTCCGCTTCGTCACGGGCCTCGAGGTGGACGCCGTCGCCGCCGAGGTGGGCCACGTCGTGCCCAACCGGCTCGTCGACGACTACGCCGGAGCGCTGCTGCGCCTGGACAACGGTGCCCGCGGGTCGTT
>JAUIGD010000193.1 GCA_030430255.1 Verrucomicrobiia bacterium | reverse complement strand
CGGCGAAGACGCCCGCATCACCAACACGGGCGGTGGCCAGCTGGAGATCTACTCGATCACCTGCGACTCGGATCAGTACGTGATCAGCAGTTTCCCGGCCACGATCGCCGGCGGCGCGAAGGGGAACTTCGACATCACCTTCGCCCCGACGCGGATCGGCGCCCACCACGCCACCGTCCGCATCGCGACCAACGCGGCCAGCGGCGACGATGGCGTGCACGAGTTCGTCGTGGCCGGGATCGGCCTCGACGCCGACGAGGGGGGGCTGCGCGTGCACGGGCGCGACGGCTCCGCGTTGCCCTGGGTGGAGATCCACAGCGGCATGAAGTGGGGCTTCGACCGGCTCGACGGGCGCGAGTTCAACGAGGTCGAGATCGGCTACCCGCGCACTCGTACGTTCCGCATCCGCAACGTCGGCGGCTTCGACCCGCTGGTCGTCCAATCGATCACCAGCACCCACCCGCGCTTCTTGATCCGCAACGTGCCGGAGAGCGTCGCGCCCGGTGAGGACGCGACTTTCGACGTGCTGTTCGCTCCCGACAGCCGGGGGCGCGCCTATGGGGAGATTGTCGTCGAGACCAACGTGTCCGACCAGACGCCGTTCACCTTCACCGTCTACGGCACCGGCGAGGGCGAGCAGAACGACCCCACGCTCCGCGTCACCAGCGGGGCCAACGGCGGCATCGTGACCATCCAGCCCGGCAGCGTCGAACCCGACCTTGAGGCTGGCACGGATTTCGGCGCGGTGTCGCTCGGCGCCTCACCGATCCATTATTTCTCGATGCGCAACCACAGCGACGTCGAGCTCGAGATCACGAATATCCGAGTCGCGGGCACTTCCAACGGCGGCTTCGGGGCCGGATCGTACGACGAACGGACGATCGAACCGGGCCGCTCCGCCTCGCTCTGGATCCGGTTCGACCCCCGCTCTCTCGGCTACGCCTACGAGACCGTGGAGATCTACGCCAACAGCGTCTTCACGCCGGTCTACCGTTTCGCCGTCGCTGGCTACGGGATCCCGATCCAGCGCGACCAGCCTCTCATGGTCGTCCTCGGGCCCGACGGCGGCCGCCTCGAGCACAACGATGAGCGGCTGGAGTTCCCTCCCGCCCACCCCGGGTCGGAGAGCACGGTGACGCTGACGCTGCGCAACGACGGGATCGGCGACCTCGAGGTGTCCGGGGGGGTGTCGATCTACTCCCCCTTCGAACTGCCCGAGGACCTCGTCATCGCCCCGGGCAAGAGTGCGGAGTTCCCGATCCGGTACCGGCCGACCACCTACGGCCCGGCCGGCACGGTGCTGGTGTTGCTCAGCAACGACCCGGTGCAGCAGAGGTTCCACATTGACCTCGCCGGCGGCACGCCGCCGCCCACGGCACCCGAGGTGACCGACTTCCGGTTGATCGATGGTGTCGTGCAGCTGGCCTTCGAGAGCCACACCGGTGTCGTTTACACCGTCTGGGCATCTGTGGACCTCGCCGGCTGGCAGAAGGCGGCCACCGTCGCGGGGACTGGCGAGACGATCTGGCTCGACCTCGTCGAACCCGCCCCCGCCGAGACGGGAACCCGCGCAACCCCGCCCCGGCGCTTCGTGAAGATCGACGCCGAGTGACGCCCGGGCGGGGCGTGGGGACCTACGGGGCGAGGCGAGGGCGAACCGCATTCTGGCTTGCCCGGACCGATGCGGTTCCGGGTCGAGACAGATTGGGCTTGCCCGGGGCGCGGGGTTGCGGGAGAAGGGGCAAACCTCGGGATGATCGCAATCGACGAAAACGGCATCGACGCCATGGCGCCCAATGCCTCGGCGACCAAGAACGGGCGCAAGCTGGTGAGCGGCGGGAAGTTCTTCGAGCTCCAGACCACGGGGGATGGCACGATCCTGTTCGGCAAGTGCAAGGGCAGCGGGGCGAACCCCTATTCGTGCTCCTTCGATTTCGTCGATCCGGGCAAGCCGGTCTCGCGCTGTTCGTGTCCCAGCCGGCAGTTCCCATGCAAGCATTGCCTCGGCCTCCTCTACGCCTGGATTCAGGACAGCGGCGCGTTCAAAGTGGCGGAGCTGCCGGCCGACATCGCCGAGAAGCGTGCGAGGGCGGTGAAGCGGGCGGCGAAGAAAGCGGCATCGGCGGGCGAACCGAAGGCGCCGAGAAAACCGAACCTCTCCGCGCTCCGGAAGAAGCTGGCGGCGCAGTTGGGGGCGCTCGACCTGCTCGGGCAGCTGCTCGAAGACATGCTCAACCAAGGCCTGGGGGCGCACGGACAGAGAGAGGCGGCGGCGTTGGCCGACCAGGCGGCCCGGCTGCGCGCCTCCTACCTGCCCGGGGCCGAGCTCGCCCTGCTCCGGCTCAGCGCGACGATCGCGGGGGCGAGCGCCGCCCGCCAGCGCGGGGGCAACGACGGGGCGATGTTCTTCGATGCGATGGATGAGCTCGCGCGCTTGGAGGCGCTCGCGCGGCGCGGGCGGGAATACCTCGCCGCCCGTTCCGAGGACCCGGATCTCAAACCGGAGACGGGGACGGACATCGCGGCGTGGCTCGGCCACGCGTGGCGCTTCGACGAACTCCAGGACGCTGGGTTGGGGGAGCCGGCGGCCGAGTTCCTCCAGCTCGCATTCTTCATCCGCGACGACAGGGTGAAACGCGAGTTCGCCGACACCGGGATCTGGTTCCACCTCGGCGACGCCCGGATGTTCTACACCGAGACGCTGCGCCCCTACCGCGCCGTGGGGCACATCAAGGGGGAGGACAGCTTCTTTTCCGTCGCCACCGTCCCCGGGTTCGTCCGCTACCCGGGCGAGGCCCCAGCGCGGGCGCGCTGGCAGGCGATGGTCCCGCGCCCCCCGTCGCGTGAAGATTTCTCGAAGGTGCGGAGCGCCGCCGCGACGGATTTCGCGCCGGTCTCGAAGGCCATCCGCGCCAGCATGAAGCTGCCGCTCGGGCCGAGGTTCCCGACCGCTCTGCTCCTCCCTGAAAAGATCGGCCGTATCGGCAGCGGCATCGATGCCCGGTATGTCATCGAGGACGCGGCGGGCATCCGCATCGAGCTGGCGAACGCGCCGGAGCAGCTGCACGGCATCCCCCCGACCTGCCAGCTCATGCCGCTGGTCGGCGACCACCTCGCCGGCGCCCCGCTGCTGTGCCTGTTCCACCTCGACTTCGAGACCTTGCGGCTCACCGCCCAGCCGCTCACCTTTGTTCACGAAAACACCCTGACCCGGCTCGCCTACTGACCCACCGCCATGTCCCTCGCCGCCGTCACCGAACTGTCGCACGAGCTGCGCCGCCTCGCCATCGCCGGGGCATCCCTCGCATGCGGCGACCATCGCATCGCCAGGCTCGTCCCCGCGTTGGCCAAGTCCGGCGAGAAGGTGCCGGTGTTCGCGAAGATCGCCGAGACGGCGAAGGCGTTGGTCGACTCCGACCGGAAGACTGCCGCCGGCGCCCTGCTGCGCGTCAACGCCCTGGTCATGGCGGTGCTCAAGACCCAGGGGAAGTCTTCGGTCGAAGGCGAGATCGCGCCGCTCGGCGAGGCGAGCCTGAAGGGCAACCAGCCGGTGTCCGCCCGCTCGTTGGAGGAGGTCAAAGCGGCGCTCATCCGCGGCGGGGAGGGGAGGTTGGAGACGATTCAGAACGCCTACGAGCGCGGCTTCTTCGGCGACATCCGCCTCGCCGAAGCTGCGGTCGCGGCGCTCGCTGACAACTCGCACGAGGTCGCCAACATGGCCGCCGAGCTGCTCGTGCCGCCCTATGGGCCGGGCATCGCCCCGCTGCTGGTGGGCCGCCTCGACCCCGGGGCGAAAAAGCCCGGCGCGCGGGTCATGGCGGCGCTGCGCGGCTGCCATCCCGCAGCTGCCGCCGGACTGGCGCGGGTGATCCTCGAGGGCGGGGAGGAGTTCGGCAGACGGTTCGGGGGCGGGGCGGTCGCGACCGATGAGGTGCGTGCGGCGGCGCTCGAGTGCCTGACGGACTCCGACGCGGACACCGGCGTCCTCCTCGATCACCTGAAGGCGAAGAAGAAGGCAGTGCGCGTCGCCGCGTTGAGACGCCTCGTCGAGCACGGCTACCCGGAGGCCGAGGAGCTGGTGCTCGGGAAGCTGGGGGGCAGTGCGTCCCAGGTCCGCGAGGCGATCGAGTCGCTGCCATCCGTCCGCTCGGCGAAGATCCTCTCGGCGGTCGAGAAGCTGTTGGCCACCTACTTGGGGGACATCGAGAAGACCTCCCTCCCGGAGGCGAACACCTTGGTGCAGTTGCTCACCGCCATCGCTCGCTCCGATCCCGATGCGGCGAGCACCCCCATCGCCATCCGCGGCATGGACCGCTACCGGGCGATCGTCGAACGGTTCTCGAAGGAATCGTGGAGCGCCAAGGCGAGGGTCGTCCAACTCGAACGGCAGCTCCTGGCCTTCCTCGGCCGGTCTGGGGATGGCGGGGCGGTGGACTCGATCCTCGGCCAGCTCGCCCACCTGGAGAACTCCGGGCACGCCATGGCGGCCATGGTGAGCGTGGCCGGGCCCGGGGCGCTTTGGAAGAAGGCGGGCAAAACCTTTTCGGGGCTGCGCCGGAGGGGCATCGAGATCGACTCCCTCTTCATGGGGTACACGCCCTTCGGCTTTCCCGACTTCGACCTGCCGCCGCCGGCGGAGTGGGGCAGAGCGTGGTTGAAGTTCGCCGTCGAGCAGCGCCTCCCGGCGATGGCCGCCTACCTGTTCGAGGTCGATCCGGCGGCGGTCGCGAAGGGCTTGCTGAAGGGGAAGATCCGCGAGCTGTCGCTCGCGGCGCTCTGCCTCGCCGCCGCCCCGGCCAAGGCGAAGGCGATCCGCGCCAACCTCGACCTCAGCGACGAGCGCTACTGGCGCGACGAGCCCGCCAGGTTGCGCGACCTGCTGGGCGCGGTCGCGGCGAAGAAGGGTGCCGAGGCGAACCACTTGGCAGCGGACCTGGCTGGCAACCTCCGCGAGCCGGGGGTCGGCACCCTCCTGACCACGGCCATCCGAGCTCATTTCCCCTGATATGTCCACCATCCGCCAACCCGCCGAAGAGCTCTTCCAAGAGGAGATCGATGCCCTCATCGAGGCAGAGAAGCACCCCGTGCCGGAGGGGTGGCGCATGTCGCCGAGGTCGGTCTTCACCTACGTGGTCGGCGGCAGGGCGGGGAAGCGGGAGATCACGCCCAAATACATCGGCCACGAGCGGGTCGTCGAGATCGCGATCTCCACGCTCATGACCGATCGGGCGCTGCTGTTGATCGGCGAGCCGGGCACGGCGAAATCTTGGCTCTCGGAGCACATCGCGGCGGCGGTCTGTGGCGACTCGACGAAGGTCGTCCAGGGCACGGCCGGCACCACGGAGGAACAGATCCGCTACACCTGGAACTACGCGATGCTGATCGCCAAGGGCCCCTCGGAGGAGGCGCTGATCCCCTCGCCGATCTTCCGGGCGATGGAGAGCGGGACGGTGGCGCGCTTCGAGGAGATCACCCGCTGCGCCTCGGAGGTGCAGGACGGCATGATCTCGCTCCTGTCGGAGAAGGTGATCTCGGTGCCCGAGTTGAAGTCGACCGTCGGCGCGCGGCGGGGGTTCTCCGTCATCGCGACGGCGAACACCCGCGACCGCGGCGTCAACGACATGTCGGCAGCCCTGAAGCGCCGCTTCAACATCATCGTCCTGCCGACGCCGGCGACGCTGGAGTCGGAGGTCGATATCGTGAAGAAGCGGGTCCGTGACCTCTCCGGTTCGCTGGGCTTGCAGTCGGAGGTCCCGGCAGACAGCGCGGTCGAACAGGTGGTGACCATCTTCCGCGAGCTCCGCCTGGGGGCAACCCTCGACAACAAGGCCAAGGTGAAGTCGCCCAGCGGCGTGCTTTCGACGGCCGAGGCGATCTCGCTGCTCACCAACAGCATGTCGCTCGCTGCGAGCTTCGGTGACGGGAAGGTGGGGGCGCGCGACCTCGCCGCGGGCTTGCAGGGCGCGGTGATCAGGGACGAGGAGAAGGACCTCGGCACATGGAAGGAATACCTCGCCAACGTGATGCGGAAGCGGGGGAGTGCCTGGCGCGAACTCTACAAGGCCTGCGATGACCTAGTCTGAGTCGCGACGATGCCGGACGAGGTCCATGTCTTTGGCGTCCGCCACCTCTCCCCGGGGGCGGCCTGGCACCTGCGCGCGTTCCTCGACGAGGTCCAGCCCGAGGCGGTCTTGGTCGAGGGGCCGGCGGACTTCACCGAGCTGATCCCCGAGATCACCGGGCGGGGGGTCGCCCCACCGGTCGCGCTTCTCGCATACACGCAGTGCCTCCCCGTCCGCACGACGCTCTACCCGTTCGCCGAGTACAGCCCGGAGCTCCAGGCGCTCCGCTGGGCACGCAGGGGCGGTGCGATCGCCCGGTTCATCGACCTGCCGTCGAGGAACTTCGTCGGGCTCGAGGCCGCGAGGCAGAAGGTGCAGGCCGGGCAGGCCGGGCAGGCCGATGCGGCGGAAGCCGATGCCCCGGGTGGCGGTGGGGATGCTCCGGTGGGGAAACACGCGCTGCGGGCTGAGGTCTACGATGCCTTTGCCCGCGCCGCCGGGGTGGCCGACTACGAGACGTATTGGGAGCAACGTTTCGAGCACAATCTCTCCCGCGACGCCTACCGCCGCGCGGCCATCGCCTTCGGCGACGGACTGCGCGAGGTCGAGCGCGGCACCCCGGACTTGGACTTCGCCGAGAACCTGGTGCGCGAGTCCCACATGCGGCGCGAGATCGGCCGTTGCCTCGAGGGGGAGGGGCTCGCCCCCTCGCAGGTCGTCGTCGTGGTGGGCGCATTCCACGCCCCCGCGGTGCGGTCGGCGGAGGACGCCATGAGCGACTCGGAACTCGCCTCGCTCCCGGCGATCGACACGGAGCTCACGCTGATGCCGTACTCGTACTTCCGCCTCAGCCGGCAGTCGGGCTATGGGGCGGGCAACCAGGCGCCGGCCTACTTCGAACTCCTGTGGCGGAGCCTCGAGGCGCGCGGCGAGATCTCGGGGCTCGCTGCCGAGTTCTTGAGCCGGGTCGTGCGCGCCAGCCGCGAGAGGGGGACGCATCGCTCCACCGCTGAGGTGATCGAGGGCGTGCGCCTCGCGCGCTCCCTGGCCTCCCTCAAGGACGGGGCGGCGCCGACCCTGCGCGATCTCGAGGACGCGGCGATGACGCTGTTGGGGCACGGCGAACTCGCGGCGGTCGCCGAAGCGCTCGCCGAGGTCGAGGTGGGGACACGGATCGGCAAGCTGCCGTCGGATGCGCGGCAGACTTCGATCCAGGTCGATTTCGCCCAACAGTTGGCGGCCCTGAAGCTCGAGGGCTACCGGAAGGTGGTCGCCGAGGAGATCAAACTCGACCTGCGGGAGAACCGGCGGGTGAAGAGCGAGCAGCTGGCCTTCCTGGACCTCGGGCGGTCGTTCTTCCTGCACAGGCTGAGCGTCCTCGGCATCGCGTTCGGCACACCGCCGCGGTTCTCGAACCACGCCCCATGGTTTGAGACGTGGAGCCTGCAGTGGGAGCCCGAGCGCGAGATCGAACTCGTCGAGGCGGTGCTGCTGGGCGACACCGTCGAGCTCGCGGCGGGGTTCAAATTCCGCGGGCTCCTCGACGACGCGCGGGGCATCGCCGATGCCGCGGACGTGATGTGGCGGGCTTGCCTCTGCGGCATGCCGGCGGTGCTGGAACAGGCGCGCGGGCGCCTCCAGGCGGTGGCGGCGGAGTCCTCCGACTTCGCGGCGCTCGCGGACTCCTGCCGCAGCCTCGCCCAGACCCTCAAGTACGGAGACCTCCGGCGCGTCGACCCGGAGCCGCTGAGGCCCCTGCTCGTCGATCTCTACAACGCCGCCGTCATCCACCTCGGCGGGGCCTGCCTCGTCGATGCCTCCGCCGCGAAGGCGGTCTCCCAGGGCATGAACGATGTTCACGCGGTCTGCGACGACTTCCATGACTTGGTGGACGAGCCAACTTGGCTCGAGGCGCTCGGCGGGGTCGCCTTCCGCGACGATTTGAACCCCTACCTCTCGGGTTTTGCCGCGGCGTTGCTGCTGGAGCGAAACGCGATCGACGAGGGCGCGCTGCAGGGGGAGGTCTCCAAGCGCCTCTCCCCGGGGATGGAGGCCGACCTCGGGGCCGGGTGGTTCGAGGGGCTCGCCACCCGCAACCGCTATGGTCTGCTGTCCCGGCTGGGCGTCTGGGAGGCGCTCGCTTCGTACATCCGCGACTTGTCGGACGTGGAGTTCCCGCGCGCGCTGGTCTTTCTGAGGCGGGCCTTGGGCGCGTTCACCCCGGCGGAGAAGCGGCACATCGCCGAGAACCTGGGCGAGCTGTGGGGGCGGAACACCGAGCAGGTTTCCGAGGCGCTCGAGGCGGACTTGAGCGAGGAAGAGCAACAGGTGATCGACGAATTGGGCGACATGGACTTCGACGATCTCTAGCAGGGTGTTGAAGACGCCCTAGTTTGGAAATGGAATACAGCGAACAACAGCTCAAGCGCTGGCGGCTCGTGCTCGGGCGCGGGGCCGACGAGTGCCTGGGGGGCATGGCCGGGGGGGGAGGGCTGCGGCTCGGAGCGGAGGAGCGGTGCATGGACGAGGCGCTGGCGGCGATCTACGACGGCGACGGCAGCCGCAGCGGCGAGGCGGGCGGGCGCGGGGCAGGGCGGGAGATGTCGTCGCCGCAGCTCAACAAGTGGCTGGGCGATATCCGCACGTATTTCGAAGAGGATGTGGTCGCGGTGATCCAGGGTGACGCCATCGAGCGCCGGGGGTTGGAGCAACTGCTGTTCGAGCCGGAGACGCTGAGGAACGTGCAGCCGAACCTGGCGCTGGTGGGGACCCTGCTCTCGCTGGCGAACCGCATTCCGGAGAAGACCAAGGAGACGGCGCGCGAGGTCGTGGGCAAGGTGGTCGAGGAGCTGAAGCAGCTGTTGGAGAACGAGATCCGGCAGGCGGTGGTCGGTGCGCTGAACCGGCGCTCTCACTCGCCCGTGCCGCGGGCGGACTCGATCGACTGGAAGGCAACCATCGGTCGCAATTTGAAAAATTACCAACCCTCGATCGAGGCGCTCGTGCCGGAGCGGGTGTTCTTTTTCGCGCGGAGCCGGCAGGTGAACGCCTGGCACGTCATCGTCGCGCTCGACCAATCGGGTTCGATGGCCGACTCGGTCGTCTACGGGGCGGTGACAGGGGGGATCTTCGCCTCCCTGCCCGCCCTGGACACCAGGGTGGTGGCATTCGATACCGAGGTCGTCGACCTCACCGACCAGTGCGGCGACGACCCCGTCGACATGCTGATGGGCGTGCAACTGGGCGGGGGCACCGACATCAACAAGGCGGTCGCCTACTGCCAGGAGCACATCACCGACCCGGCGAAGACGCTGTTCATCCTGATCACCGACCTCATGGAGGGGGGCGTGGAGGCGCAGTTAATCCGCCGGATGGGGGAGATCAAGGAGTCCGGCGTCCGCACCTTCTGCCTACTCGCCCTCAGCGACTCCGGGATCCCGTCCTACGACGAGAAGGTGGCGTCGAAGTTGGCGAGGCTGGGGGTGCCTTGTTTCGGCTGCACGCCCGCGAAGCTCCCCGAACTCGTCCACGGCGCGCTCGCGGGAGACGACCTGGTCGAACTCGCAAAGCGCGTGCGAACCCAGTCGAAGAAGGCGGGGAGCCACTTGTAGGCGATCCCGGCCAGCCCGGATGGCACTCGGTAAAGCCGGGTTCTCGGCGGTTTGGGTCGGGAACGGAACCGGTGCTCGCTCCGGGAGATCCTCGTGGTGCCGCCGTTTCAATGGTGCGCGGAACAGCCCCGAGGGGTCGCGTTCCCAACCGGGGAGACGCTGGGATCGTTCAACACGAATGGCTTCGCAGCCGCGGTCCGTGGTGGGAGGCCCTTCGCGTCGCTCAGGGTGACAGCGCGGGAGTGGAATGTGGAGCGTGTGGCGCGACCCGTCGATGCCTATCCTTCGCCAAGCGCCTTTCGGGGAACACCCTGCCCGAGCCGGGCACCACGCCAACGCCCTCAGGTTCAACGGGGGCGAGCCGCAGCCCGGAGCTTGGTGATCACTTAGGGCTAGCCCGGATCGATCACCACATCCGCAGGCGAGGCGCTGCCGATCGTTGATGCTGAGTAGGCGGCGGCAGGGATCGGCGAAGCGGCTGGGTAGACACCCTGCCCGAGCCGTTCCCAACGGCAACACCCTCAGCATCAACGAGGGCAAGCCGCAGCCCGGAGCTTGGTGATCGATCCGGGCTAGGTCCTCGAAGCGGTACCGCGGGAGGGCGGGGTCGCCAGCCGGGGCGGCGCGCGCACGCTACGGCCGCGAGCGCTCCAGAGCGCGCTGCAGGTCGGCCTGGACGGATGCATCGTCCACGGAACCGATCCACGCTGCAGCCGATTCCCGGTCGCCGAGTTCCAGGAGGCGTCCGACGAGCTCCCCGACGCCGGCGTCGCGGGTCGCGCCAGCAGGCTGGGACCGCAGCCACTCCGAGGCGCTGTTTGGCGAGTCCGCTGCCCAACCCTTCACCACCGCAGCCGTCAGCGCGGCGGCGTCGTCCGGATCAGGTCTCGCCGCGGCCCAATCCGCTGCCAATGGCCTGTCCGCCGCGCCGAGGCCATTGATCAGCACCTGATCCATCTGGTCCATCTCGTGGAGTTCGGGACGTTCTTCATAGAGCCGGAGCGCCCGCTCCGGGTGGGTCGCCGCGGCCTTGTGGAGCCAGCCGTAGGTCGCCGTCGCGGCGTCCTCCTGGCTCCCGAACTGCGCCTTCTGGAGGGCGGCGAACCCCAGGTCGGCCGCACCCTCCGCGACGAACTCGCCGCCCCGCTGCTGGATGCCGTCTTGCCGTTGCCGTTCGGCGAGTTCCGCCGGAGCCCCTTCGACCAGCCGGATCGCCGCCTCGAGGCGGGACCGCTGTTCGCCACTGAACTCACCGAGGAGGCGGCGGGCCGCCTCGGGCGCTCGTCTGGCGATCGCTACGAACGCCGAGCTCAGCACGCCATCGCTCAGCTCTCCGGGCAGCGACTTTGCCCAAGCGATGGTGCCCTCGGGGTCGCCGGGCGCTTCTGCCATCGCGAAGCTACGCGCCATCGATTCGAAGTCCGACTCGCTCTCGACCGCGTTCATCAGCCGCTCGGCGGTTTGCCGATCTCCGGAACGCAGCACCTTCTGGAATAGGCTCACGAGCCCGTCATGGCTCTGCCAACCCTCGTGTGCCATCAGCCAGGTCGCCGCCGCGGAGGGGTCGTCTCTCATCCATTTTTCCACGGCGTTCTGGCGGAACAGGGCGACGAGCTCGGGGCTGGCATCGACACCGATCCCGAGGTCTGCGGCCACGTCGCCGCCAGCGGGCCAAGAGTGCTGGGCCATATAGACATGCTTGAGAGCCTCGTCGTCGCAATGCAGGTCGAGGGCCAGATCCGCATCGGCCGACAGGCGCATCAAGGTCAGCTTGAGATACTCTGCC
>JAUIGD010000192.1 GCA_030430255.1 Verrucomicrobiia bacterium | reverse complement strand
GGGCGTCGACGCCTCCACCGCCTTCGAGATTCTCTCCATCGACATCGCCGATGTCGACGTCGGCGACAACATCGGCGCCAAGCTGCAAACCGAGCAGGCCGAGGCGGACAAACAAGTCGCCCAGGCGAAGGCCGAGGTGCGCCGGGCCGCCGCCGTCGCCAATGAACAGGAGATGCAGGCCCGCACCCAGGAGATGCGCGCGAAGGTCGTCGAGGCCGAGGCCGAGATCCCGATGGCCATCGCCGAGGCCTTCCGCTCAGGCAATCTCGGGATCATGGACTACACCAAGTACAAGAACGTCGTCGCGGACACCAACATGCGCGAGGCCATCGCCGGCGAAGACGCCGACGGCTCCGCGGACGACAACCCGCGCTAACCGTCCGGCATGCCCTTCGACAGCGAGTCACTCATCGTCCTCGCGGCGCTCGTCATCGCCTTCGTCAACTGGCTGTTCAACCAGTTGAAGGAGGCGGCGGCGCGGAAAGAGCGTGAGCGCCGGATCGCCAACGGCGAGGAGGTCGAGGACGATGAGCCCGACTTCGAGGTGGTCTATGTGGATCAGCCGGAGGCAGGTCCCGCCGAGTCGGCAGGCAGCGCGGGCACCGGCACCGGTCTCGATGCGTTGCGTCACTACTTCGAGTCGCTCGCGGTGCCGCCGGGGGCTCAAGCGGCCGAAGCGGAACGCGCGAGGCAGCAAGGTGCCGGCGCCCGGCAGCCGCAGCCTTCGCCCTCCCATCCCCAGCAGCAACGCGCCGCGACCGGACGCCCCCAGGCGCCTCCGCCCCCGGCACTCAGCGCCGAGGAGCGCCGTGCGCTGCAACGGATCTCCAAAGCCCGCTCGAGTTGGGAGGTGAAGCCGGATGCGAAGAAGCCGCACCCGCTGATTGCCAAGCTCCGCGAACCCGGCGGCGCCAAACAGGCCATCATCCTCGCCGAGATCCTCGGGCGCCCCAAGGCGCTATCCGATCGCTAGATCAGCGACGAGACCGCGGGGCGATTTGGGCGAACACTAGTATGATGCGCGCCCGGCTGCGAGCCTTGCAGGCTCGCTCCGAGGTGCCTCGCTGAGTCGGGTCCGCTAGCCCGGATCGATCACCTCCTCCGCAGGCGAGGCGCTGCCATTCGTTGACGCTGAGTAGGCGGCGGCAGGGACAGGCGAAGCGGCTGGGTGAACACCCTGCCCGAGCCGGTCACCACGCCAACACCCTCAGCGTCACCGAGGGCGAGCCACAGCCTGGAGCTTGGTGATCGATTCGGGCTAGCTGGCTCAGTGGGCGCTGGGGTCATTGAACACCGGAGGGCTCCGGAGACTCGGGTCGCGGTGAGAGGCCGTTCGCGTTGCTCAGGGTGACAGTCTGCAAAGTCGGGGGAGGTGCGTGGGAATGGCCACCCGCCCTTGCAAGGAAGTGCTGTGTCCTCCTGACGGGCGCGGCGACGGAAGGATCCCGCGCTGAAACCGGCGCACCTTGGCCACCGGGACGTCCCGGATGACCGACCGGGTGCCAAGCCGGCGGGCGAGGAGGCGCCTCCCCGGCGATGCCCACCTTAAACTTCAGCCTTTCGGGCTAGCCCTGCCCGAGCCGTTCCCAACGGCAACACCCTCAGCATCAACGAGCGCAAGCCGCAGCCTGGAGCTTGGTGATCGATTCGGGCTAGTAGCAGCTCGGATCGGTTCGATCCCCAGAACCCGAGCTGTCGTCGGCTTCATCGAATTCGGGGGGGCGTCGCCGCCAGGCGGGCCGAGAGATTGGGCGAGAATCGCTTGCGAGAAAGGATTTTCGCATGACAATGCGAGTTCGCGCAAGGGACAGGTGCCAGAGTGGTCGATTGGGCACGCCTGGAAAGCGTGTGTGCCGGAAACGGTACCGTGGGTTCGAATCCCACCCTGTCCGCCATTCGCCCTCGCCGGAGGGGAGGAGCGATCCCTGCGGTGCGATTTAGACGGCGGGGGTTTGACTCGGAGGCCGCAGGCCGGAGCGGAGCCCCATTGCAGATTTCCCCATCGGCGATTGCCCGGGCTCGATCCTGCGCCTTATTGGGATCGAGGTGGAGAGCACCAACACTCGCATCACGCTCCTGCACCGTCTTCGCGACCGCCGAGACGATGGCTCGTGGGCGGAATTTGTCGAGATCTACACCCCGCTTGTGTGGGCCTACTGTCGGAAGCGCGAACTCCGCTCAGAGGACATCGCCGATATCGCCCAGGAGGTGTTCCGTTCCGTGTGGAAAGCGATGTCGAGCTTCCGTTATGACCCTGACAAGGGGCATTTCCGCGCATGGCTCTTCACCGTATTGCGCAACACCATCATCGACCACTACCACAAGGCGAAGCGCACCCCGACGCCCAGCCGCCAAACCCTTTGGCTGGATCGGCTCGAGACGCCGGTGGATGAGGCAGCCCTAGACTGGGATCACGACTACCGCCTGCGGATCCTCAACTGGGCGATGGAGCGGGTGCGACCGGAGTTTACCCAACGGAACTGGGCGATCTTCACCGAGACCTCGCTGAACGAACGTCCGCCAGGCGAGGTCGCCGAGCAGTTCGATCTGAGGCCGAACACGGTCACCGTCATCAAGTACCGGATCATGCAGCGCCTTCGCCAAGTCGTGCAGACCATCGACCCCGAGCGTTGGGAGCGGGAGATGGTCGCCGCGGGGCGCGGAGAAACGCCGTCATCGCCGGCCGCCGAACCGGTAAGGAAAGGCAACCATGGCTGACCGCCACCCACCTCCTGAGCAGTTCGAAGCCTGGGTCGCAGGCACGCTGCCCGAAGGGGCGGCACGGGAGGTCGATGCGTACTTCGAGCGGCACCCCGACGCACTCGCGGCGATCGAACTCGAGCGGGGCATCCTCCGGGACGCGGCGGCGTCTAACGATCCCGACCCCCAACTCCGCGGGCTGATCGAATCGCTGAAAGCGCAGTCGTTCGACACCCGCTCGGAGGATCGCTGGATGGAGATCATCCAACCCACCGACCGCCCGGGGCAGCTCGGGACACTCGGGAATTACGACGTATTGGAGGTGCTCGCCGTCACCGGGATGGCGGTCGTCCTGAAAGCGTTCGACCCGGAACTCGACCGCCTCGTCGCCATCAAAATCCTTTCCCACGGACTCGCCGCCGATCCGGGGGCACGGACGCGCTTCCTGCGCGAAGCGCGCGCGATGGCGACCCTCGAACATGAGAATATCCTGCCGATCTTCGGCATCCATCCCGAGCCCGTGCCGTGGTTCGCGATGCGCTACATCGGCGGCGGATCCCTGCAGGATGCGATCGACGCCGAACACGCCCGGCTCGCCGACCCGTCGTTCCTCGAGTCCCTCGCCACCCAGATGGCCGGGGCGCTCGCCAAAGCCCATGCGTCGGGCATCATCCACCGCGACCTCAAACCGGCCAATATCCTGCTCGACGACGACGGCGAGCATTGCTGGCTGACGGACTTCGGGATCGCGCGCTCGGCGAACGATCCCGGGCTGACACTCACCCACGCCATCGCTGGCACGCCGCGTTACATGTCTCCCGAACAGGCCGCTGGGCGGAAGGTGGATGCGCGCAGCGACCTGTTTTCGCTCGGCAGCGTGCTGTTCCACTGCGCGACCGGCCGGCCGCCATTCGAGGGCGACCACCAGACCGCCGTCATCGATCTCGTGAAACGCGGCAACGCCCCTCCGGTCGCGCGCCTCAACCCGTCCCTCCCTTCTTGGCTCAGCCGCTCGATCGATGAACTCCTCAGCAATGATCCTGAGCGGCGCCCGGACAGCGCCGACGCCTTGCTGGCGAGGCTCGCCGCCCGGGCGGGTTCCCGCCAACGCCCCCGCAGGTGGTTGCCGGTCGCCGCCGCATGCGCCGGGTGTGGGATCGCCATCTGGGCGCTCGTGCCGGATTCGGCCGATCCCCCGCCCTCCTCCGCGCCCCAGAATTCCACAGCACCCAATACGGTCTTCAACACGGTCACCGGGACGCACTACCCCGATCTCTCCCGCGCGATCACAGAGGCTCCGTCGGGGGCGACACTCGAGCTGAACGGCTGGTTCACCCTCGAAGAACCGATCGCCACCCGCACCCGCTTCGATCTGCACCTGAGGGCCGCCGACGGCGCCGAGGCGACCGTTGAGTTCAAACATCTCGACGACTACGGGATCCTCATCGAGGGAAATGCCAGCGCCGAGGGGATCGCCTTCCTCTGTACTGAACGGATCGAGGAAAACTTCATCTTCCTGGTCACCCGCGATGCCGAGCGCTTGGAGATCCGCAACTGCACCTTCGACGACCGGATCCCGGAGGGTCTCTCTTGGGCGCTCAAAGCGGAGTCGGTGGACGAGACCGTCATGGACTCGTGCCGGTTCTTCGGCAAGGAACTCGTCGCCAGCATCGTCAACGACTCCCTCGAAGCGACGAGCCCGCGCCGTTGTCACTTCCTCATGCGAGATTGC
This sequence comes from Verrucomicrobiia bacterium, assembly GCA_030430255.1. GTDB lineage: Bacteria > Verrucomicrobiota > Verrucomicrobiia > Verrucomicrobiales > DEV007 > JAUIGD01. The sequence goes on along the minus strand of JAUIGD010000192.1, from coordinate 7,038 downwards.
CAGCTGGAGGCGCGGGCCATCACGATGACCCGTGGCCGCCGCCCGGAGACCGAGTTCGACATCACCCTCGAGCGCAACGTCTTGCGCGGCCATACGGTGATCGGCTACAGCAGCTACAACGAGCCGCGCCCGACGCGGATCACCGCGAGAGACAACCAGTTCCTCGTCTCCAGCCGCCACCTGCACATCGCCCGGGGACCGGTCCAGTCGCTGGCGGAGACGCTCGTCTGGCGAGGCGAACGCAACACCTATACCGCCGGCACGCCCTTTGTCCGCCTATCGCGTCCCGAGACGCAGTTCCTCGAATCCCTCGACGATTTCCTCGCCGCCGTGCCCGGCGCCGCGGATACCGGCGCCCGCTTCCATGACCCCGACGCGGATGCGGCGCGGTAGTTTTTCAGAAACCCTGTCATCGCCTTGGGTGCGCCCGGTAATGACCGGTGTGATGCCAGACTCGACGACAACCCATCCGCTGCAGAGCGCCCGCCGCACCTCCCGCAATCCGCTGCTCGCCACCGCCCTGGGCTGCGCCTTGGGCCTCGCCTTCGCCCCGCTGGCGCGAGCCGCCGCGAGCATCGAGATCGACCTCCTCAGCGAAGGCGCATGGTTGCACCTCCCGGATGCCCCCTCGCCCGACCAGATCACGGTGGATTTCGGTTCCACTCGATGCAACGAGCCGGTCGAGAAGCAGTTCCGAATCCGCAATGCCGGGGACGAAGACTTGGAGATCGTCGTCGAGCTCGATGACCCCGATCCGATCGACCGCAGCCCGACCGCGCTGATCGGCTCGCTGGCACACGCATACTCCTTCCCCGACTTCCCCAGCGGCAACTTCACCATCGCCCCGGGAGGCACCCGGCCGTTCAAACTCCGCTTCCTCCCCACGGACGAAAGACAGAGCGCATCCGACACCCTGATCCGCGTGTCGAGCGCCGCCGGGAACCATCAATTCTGGGTGCAGGGCACTGCGTCCTGCGGCCACCCGTCCGTCCACTACGACGATCCTGCCGGGAGCGACCCGGCCATCGCCCACAACGAGAACCCCAGCGTTGCCAAAGGCACGTCGTTCGGGCTCGTCGAAAGAGGCTCCTCCGCCACCCACGCCTTCTACGTTCACAACTCCGGCTCGGCGCCGTTGGTCCTCGCCTTCCCCGAGATCAGCGGCCCGCAGATGGACGAGTTCGAACTGCTCGGCTTCGACCCCGCCGAGATCCCCGTCGGCGGGACCCTGGCCTTTCAAATTCGCTTCACCCCGACCCACCCCGGGAACAGGGAGGCGCAACTCCGCTTTATCACCGACAACTCCACCTTCCAACCGTTCATCGTCCGCCTGCGCGGCGTCGGCGAGATCCCCGAAATCGACATCCGAGGTGAGACCCCCTCGGGGAGCTATCAGACCATCCCCAATGGCGACTCCACCCCGCAAGCCGGCGATAGCACCGACTTCGGCAGCGTCGCGGCCGGGCAGTCGGTCACCCGCCGGTTCCGGATCTACAACACGGGCAGCGGCCCCCTCTCTTGGCAGGCGCCGATCATCGGCGGCGACGGCAGCGAACACTTCACCGTTTGCGACTGCGACTTCGACCCCGTCCCACCGATCACCGCGAGGAACTTCACCATCGACTTCCACCCGATCTCCGGAGGCCGCACCGAAACGGCGACCGTGACCATCCTCCACGACGACCCCAACGAAGGTCCCTACACCTTCACCATCACCGGAAGCTCGAGTGGCCCCGAGATCGTCGTCTCCGGCGACGGCAGCTCTGGCAGCTTCGCCCCCATTTCGCACGGGAGCACCACCCCGTCGCCCCTGAACGCGACGGATTTCGGGACCACCGCCGTCGGAGGCAGCACCCAACATACCTTCCGGATCCGCAACAGTGGCAACATCTTCCTCAATGTCCCCGGGGACCAGGTAAGCCTCGCAGGCGCAGGGGCGGAGCACTTCAACATTTCCGGAATCCCCCAAGGTGGGGCGATCATCATCCCCGACGAGTTCATCCTGTTCACGATCGACCACAGCCCCTCGGCTCCCGGCCTACACCAGGCGACCGTTTCGATCGGCAGCAGCGACGCCGACGAGAACCCCTTCACCTTCTCGATCTCGGGGCAGACCCCGGCGGCGAACGCGTCGGACATCGCGGTCGCAGGGTTCGACGACGCGGGCAAAGAGGAGCAGATCGCCGACGGGGACGGCACGCCTGATCAAGCCGCCACACAATTCGGGCCGGTCACCATCGGCGCTGAACGCGCACGTTCGTTCCGCATCTACAACACCGGCAACGCGGATTTGACCATCGATTCCGCGCGCAGCAGCTCGGGTGACTTCGCCATCGCGGGTTTGGCGGCCACGATCCGACCCGGCGATCACGACGACTTCACGGTCACTTTCGCTCCCAGCCGCCGCGGCCCCGGCCAAACCGAGATCGCGATCGCTTCGAATGCCCCCGACGCGGAGAGTGCCTACAGTTTCGCTTTGGGCGGGGAGGGAATCGCTGCAGAGATGCAGGCCGCCATCAGCCGCTTGGCGATCGACCACCGCGGCTCCGCCAGCTTCTCGATCTCGATCCCCGAAGGTCGGTCCTTCCTTTTGCTCTACAGTACTGACTTGGAAGGGTGGGAACGGGTGCCGGGCCTCGATCCCATCGTCGGCTCCGATACGCCCATCGAGCTCGTGATCGATCATTTCTCCACTTTGGACGGCAATCTCCCCATGCCGGAACCGCGCCTGTTCCTCGGACTGGTCGAGTCCAGCTAGAACCGGATCGCCCCCCTAGCCCGAATCGCTCACCAAGCTCCGGGCTGCAGCTTGCCCTCGTTGACGCTGAGGGCGTTGGCGTGGTGACCGGCGGCGCCTCGCCTGCGGAGGTGGTGATCGATCCGGGCTAGCCCGAATCGCTCACCAAGCTCCGGGCTACGGCTTGCCCTCGTTGATGCTGAGGGTGTTGCCGTTGGGAACGGCTTGGGCAGGGTGTTTGCCCAGCCGCTTCGCCGATCTCTGCCACCGCCGACTCAGCATCAACGATGGGCGGCGCCCCGCCTGCGGAGATGGTGATCGCTCCGCACACTACTAAGTGCCGCTGAATCCGAGTGGCTGCCTCGAGAGCAGGACTGAGCGGCCTCCGACTGCCCCATACACGCCCCCCCACAGACCCGTGAGACCTGTACATAGAAAGAGGCAGCCCGATCAATTCTTCTGCAAGAAACCCCCACGAAACTTACAGGAGACACCAACCGGGCTGCCTCATGGGACTGAGGATACCCACGCTCGGCAATGAAGCAACTCTTTTCTGCACTTTTTCGTGCCCGCGGGTTGCGATCGCCTAAGTCGCTGGAAACGAGGAACTTGGATCCATTGAGCGGGAGTTCTTCGGCTCTGAGCGCTGCGCCTTCCAACCGTTTGCGCTCAATCAATGAATGCGAACTCGTTGCTCGCGAGGAGGGCCTGCGCCAACTGTTCCCAGCGCGACGCCTCGGATGGGGGCTTCTGACCGGCGAATCCCTCTGAGGCAACCCAAGTGGCGCGCGTCTCGACGTCGCGGACCCCGGGGTTCCAGAGGAAGGAGTCGTGGTTCTCGCGCTGGCCGCAAGCGACCACAAACTCGAGGGAGTCGCCGCGCTTCAAAGGGATCTCGTCCAGGTGCGTGGCCGCATTCCCCTGCGGCTCGACATGCCAGGCCCCAAGCCGCTCGCCCGCGTTCTTGAACACGGCACCGACGACGCCGTCGCTTTCGGCCGCCGGCAGTTCGATGGTGCCACGGATTTGGTAGCGCCCGTCGGCGGGGGCGCGCCAGCGCCAGATGGCCGCTTTCCCCGAACCGCCGGGATGGCCGCCGGTCTTGTGGATGGAGACCCAGCCCAGTTGGGGATCGGGTAAACTCGCCCCACCCTGCCAACGGCTGCGCTCGAAATGGGGCAATGGCGTGAACGCGAGGTGGGCCCGCTCGCTGTCATATCGACCGTAGCCATATTCCCAGCTCCCCCCTTCCGCTTCCCCACCCCCGTCGAGAAATGCCAGCGCATCCGCGATCTCGGCCGATGACGGGTCGCGGGCGAACACCTGCCGGTAGAGTGCGCGCACCCGATCGGCGCCCTCCTCGTCTCGGCAGCGGGGAGCGGCGAGCAGCGCGGCGGCCATGTCCTGCGCGAAGCGCCCATTGAGCATGAACAGGGCTTGCTGCGGCACCGTCGTCTCCGGACGCTTCGGCACATGGACGTCGGGGCTGGCGAAATCGAATGTCCGGAAAACCGGTGGCAGGTTTTGACGCTCGACCTTGCCATAGACGGTCCGCCGCTTCGAATAGGCGTCGCCGCTGATCTCCACCGGCCGCCCGCCCGTCGTCGGGTCGAGTTGCTCGGCGACCGACAACATGGCGTCGCGGAACGATTCGAAATCGGCCCTGCGGATATTGGCGTGGGAGAACAGCCGGTTCTCCGGGTCGCGCGTGCGCGCCGCCTCCGACGCCCGCGCGACCTGCCGGTAGGTTCGGCTGAGGACGATGTCGCGCACCAGCGCCTTCGTCGACCACCCATCCTCCATCAGTCCGGCGGCGAGGTGATCGAGCAGGAGCGGGTGGCTGGGCGGCTCGCTGCGCAGCCCGAAGTCGCTGGGCGTGTCGACCAGATGCGCCCCCATGAGGTGTCCCCACACCCGGTTCACCCAAACCCGCGCGGTGAGCGGATTCTCCCGCGAGGTGAGCTCTCGGGCCAACTCCAAACGGCCGCTGCCCCGCTCGAATGGCTCCCGGGAGTCGCCCTTGAGCAGCTTCAGGAACTGTCGGGGAACGCGTTCGCCCCGCCTTCCCGGGTCTCCACGTTGGAAGATGTGAGGCTCCCGCGCCTGCTCGCGATCGACCATCACCATGCCGCGCGGGGGTGCCCCGGGGTGCTCCGTTTTGACGCTCTCCAACTCCCTGCGCAGGCGGCGCACATGCTGTTGTCCCGGCGTCTCAAGCAGGCGGTAGATCTGTCCGGCATCGATGGTCGCCGGCTCGATTGCGGCGAGCAATGCCGCGTCGTCGCCGGCGCTGGCCGCGGCCAGCACCGCCCCGTAGACCGAGGCGACATCGCCCATCGACTCCAACGACGCCCCGGCGAAGCCTGCGGCGACCGCCGGGTGGATCGCCCCCCCGGCCTCCAGCTTCCGCCAGACCTCGGCGGCACGGCCTCGAAACCCCTCATCCCCCTCATCCGGTATCGTCGCGAAGGCGTGCCACGGAGAGAACACCGGGTCGGGGTCGCCCGCGGCGGTGGCGCGCAGGCGGTCGCGCCAGCGCAGGGTCACCCGCTGCAACAGCTTGCGCTCCGAGGCGAGTTTTTTCAGGGCTTCGTCGTCGAGCCCGAGGCCGTCCTGAGCACATTGGAGGTAGCGGGCGATGGCGGCCGCCTCGACCAACTCGGCGCTGCGTCCCGCGAGGTAGTCGTCGATGGCCTTCTGCTTCGCGGCGAGCTCCGCCTCGAAGGCCCGGAACGCCTCGCTATCCGGAGCCTCGCCCAAAAGCGGCAACTCCCCCGGTTCTTCGGAGCTGTCGAAGACCCCGTAAAGCGAGTAGTAGTCGGCGGTGGGGATGGGGTCGTAGGTGTGATCGTGACATCTGGCGCATGCGACGGTGAGCGCCTGCATGCCGCGGAATGTGACGTCGATCCGGTCGGCGATGATGTCGGGTTGGCGGTTGAGGAACCTCCGGCCGACCGTGAGGAAAGCCATCGCCGCGAGGTGCTTCCGGTGGGCGCCTTCCTCCTCGACCGCGCGGTCGGCAGCGATCTGATAGAGCAGGAACTGGTCGTAGGGGAGGTCGCTGTTGAAGGCGCCGATGACCCAGTCGCGGTATGCGTAGGCATAGGGGTAGTCGCGCGCCTCTTCGAAGACATAGCCCTTGGTGTCGGAGTAGCGCGCGACATCCAGCCAGTGGCGGGCCCAGCGCTCGCCGAAGGCGGGCGACGCCAACAGGCGTTCCACCAGCTTGCGGTAGGCGTCGGGGTCGGGATCGGCGACGAAGGACTGAACCTCCTCGAAGCGGGGCGGCAGACCGGTGAGGTCGAAATGCAGGCGCCGGATCAATGCCGCGCGGTCCGCCTCGGGGGACGGGGCCAGGGAGGCGGCTTCGAGCCGCGCGAGGATGAAGCGGTCGACCGGCCCATCGGGCCAATCCGCGCGATCGACTTCCGGGATGGGCGGCGCGTCCACCGGCTGCAGCGACCAATGCCCGATCTCGGCGCCCGGCTCCGGCTGCAGCAGCGCAGCAGCGAACGGGGCGGTGGCGACGATCACGGACGCGGGGATGAGGGCGGAGTATCGCATCGCGAGTTCACTCCCGCTCGGGAGCTATTTTTACGGAGAGCTTCGAAGCATGGCACCCCCAAAGCGCCGAACACCCCGGAAGCCCGATCCAGGTCGGCACCCTGGGAGGGGCGGTTGGAACGCGATCAGCGATGAGGCGGCAGGGCGCGATCAGGAATCAAAGGTAGTCGTCGAAATCGACCCGATACGGCTTGCGCTCGATCTCGCCCTCCGGCCCTTCGGGCCATGGGGCGCCGTACTTGATCCAGCGGGTCAGTGCCGCTTCCTGCTCGCCGGTGATGCCCCAGCCATCAGCGGGCATCACCCCGGGGTGGCTCGCCGGCCGGGTGAGGGCGAGGAAAACGCGGCTCGACTCCGGTTGACCGGGGACGATGAAGGCGGCGCCGGCCGTGAACACGCTCTCCCGGCTTTGGATGTTGAGGCCTGCCGGCGACCCGAGATCATTGTGGCAGGCGGAGCATCGATGCTCGAACAGCGGCTTGACGATATTCGCGAAATCCGCCTTGGCCGCAGCCTCGGCGCGCTTGTTTGCAAAACCTCCCGAAGTCGCGCAAGACGGGGCGAAGGCGAGCGCTCCGGCGAGGGCGAGGGCTCCGATGCATTGGTGTGGTGTGGGTTTCATCAGGCATGATCGGCGGGCGGCACGGCGATTGCAAACCGCGCGTTGCCCGGCCGCGGCGGACGGCGCCGAGCCACCTCCAACGCTGATCGACGGCCGGGCTAAAGCTCGGCGCTGT
>JAUIGD010000635.1 GCA_030430255.1 Verrucomicrobiia bacterium | reverse complement strand
TACAGCGGCAACGCCGAGACATACATGAACGTCGGCGAGGCAATGGGAGCAGCGATGGTGCACTTGTTGGCAGGCGAATAGCTCGAACCCCGGCACCGCTCCCCATGTCACCCCCAGAGAGACTCTGGCCGGGCGCAGTTAGGCGCATCGGCCGCGCGGGCTCGGTGCCGGCGGGGTGTCCTCCCCGCCGCTTTGGACGCTCCTGCCCCCGCGCGCTCAGCAAACTCGGCTGGCAGCTGTCCGCCCGCGGCTGTCGGGATCGATCCGGGCTCGGAGCCCATCGCACTCCTCCGCCTGCCGAAGCTCGTCCGGCCACCCACTACCCTGTGTTTCCGGCGCGAACCGGTGCTCCAGCGGCGCGATCTTAGCCCTGAAAAACCTCCCCCCACCCGACCGATGATTTCTTCCGCCCGCGCTCTGCTTCTCGGATCAGCGGTGGCCTCCATGTGGGTCGCCACCGCCGACGCACGCCTCGAATTGGCAGCCCCATTCACCGACGACATGGTTCTCCAGCGCGACTGCCGCGTTCCGGTTTGGGGTTTCGATGCGCCCGGAAGCGAGGTGACGGTGGAGTTCGCGGGGAAGCGCGAAGTGGCGACCGCCTGCGAGCGCGGTGAGTGGATGGTGGAGCTCGATCCTCTCACAGCCTCGGCGGAAGAGAGGACGTTGCGGGTGAGGAATCTGCGCGGCGAGGAACTCGCACTGGGAGGAGTGCTCGTCGGCGAGGTCTGGTTCTCTTCCGGCCAGTCGAACATGGTCTGGGAAGCGGGGAAGAGCATGTGCAGCGACCTCGCTCGCGAGATCGCTGGCGCCCCACGGGAGGAGCCGATTCGCGAGATCAGTATCGACACCGTCTCCGCGCTCTACCCGCAGGTGCGCGCCGGTTCGGAGGCCGGTTGGAGGCGATCGGCCGCAGCCTCCGGTTTCTCCGCACTCTCGTTGTCTTTCGCCCACGAACTCTACAGGGAGTTGGGGGTGCCGGTCGGGATCCTCCTCAGCGCCCACAGCAATACGCGGATCGAGGCCTTCACCCAACGGGAAGCGATCGAACGTCATCCGCGGCTCACGCGGGATGCCGAGCTGATCCGCGACGCTGACCCTCTGACCGCACAAGGGAGGGCTGCGTATGGACGCTACTACGCCGAACTCATTGCCTGGCAAGACAGAGCGGGGCCGGTGGCGATCGCTGGCGGCCGAGTGCCCGAACGCCCGAAGCTCCCCGGCATCGCCGGTATGTGGCGCGGCCCTACCCAGTTCTTCAACGGCAAGATCAACCCGGTGATCCCCTATGCGATCCGCGGGGCGATCTGGTGTCAGGGAACAAGCAACAGCGGCGACGGCCGAATCTACGCCGCCCGGATGGAAGCGCTCGTGGAGGGGTGGCGCGACGCCTGGGGCATGCCCGAGATGCCTTTCTACTTCACCCAGATGCAGTGCTACGGCGCCCCCGATCCGGACGATGTCGGTTTCGCAGACATCCGCCAAGCCCAGCACCTCTTCTTCAAGAACAACCGCGATCACGTCGGCATGGTCGTCCAGTCCGACCTCAACCCGGCCAACCCCGGCGGGATTCACTACTTCAACAAACTGCACCCGGGCATGCGGTTGGCCCGGTGGGCGCTCGCGAAACAGTACGGCCGAGACATCGCCTACACCGGCCCCATCTACGATGGATATGAGATCGAGGGGCGGCGAGTCATCGTCAGGTTCGAGAGCGAAAGTCTCTTCGGTGGCCTGATGGTCGGGGCAAAGGGTTCCGCGAGGGACTACCGCGATCCCGCGAGGTACGTCGAGCCTGCCGAACCGACACCGGGGGAGGCGCTCAATCACTTCCGTCTCTGTGGGGCCGACAGGCGATGGCACGCCGGTGTTGCGGAGATTGTTGGCGACACGGTCGTCGTCACCTCCGCCGATGTGCCCAGGCCGATCGGCGTGCAGTACGCCTACAGCGCCGTCCCCGAGAACTCGAATCTCTACAATCGGGCGGGGCTCCCAGCGACCCCGTTCGCTGCCGTCGATGGGGAGTTGGTTTTCGAGGAGGATGACCCCGAGAAGGTCGCGGCCCTGGCGGCGAAGTATGCGCGCTACACGGATCCGGACTACCCCATCCTCCAGGTGCTCGAGTTCTACCGCGACGGCGCG
>JAUIGD010000634.1 GCA_030430255.1 Verrucomicrobiia bacterium | reverse complement strand
TCACCTCCGTCGGCCAGCTCGCGCTGAAGACCGAGGCCGAGATGCTCAAGTACCGCAACTTCGGCAAGAAGTCGCTCAACGAGATCAAGGAGAAGCTCCAGGAGCTCGGCCTCTCGCTGGGCATGCAGCTCGATTCCGCCCTCATGGACCCCGGGTTCGCCAGCGGCACCCTGCACACCGCCGACAGCGATGGCGGCGGCCTCGAGGACCTCATCAACTACGAAGACTAAGCGCTTCGATCCCCGCACGGGGACGGAGCAAATTCACCGTTGCGCGCGGGGGCGGAGAGCCTATACTCCCCGCCCCCTGCGCGCGGCGCCTCGGCACCCGACGCGCCCCTCCTCAACCGACCTTTCCGCAACACCGCAACCGCCGCGAGGCACCGGCCGCCATGAGACACCGACGCAAGACCTCCAAGCTCCAGCGCACCAAAGCGCACCGCCGCTCCCTGCTCGCCAACCAGGCCTGCAGCCTCATCGAGCACCGCCAGATCCGCACCACCCTCGCCAAGGCCAAGGCCCTGCGCCCCGTCGTCGAGAAGCTGGTCACCCTCGCCAAGCGCGGCATCGCCGCCGAGGCTGCCGGCGAAACCGCCAAGGGCGTCCACTGCCGCCGTCAGGCCTTCGGTTTCCTGCGCCGCAAAGAGACCGTCAAGAAACTGTTCGCCGAGATCGCCCCCGCCTCCGCCGACCGCGCCGGCGGCTACACCCGGATCACCAAACTCGGCGCCCGCCCCTCGGACTCGGCGCCGATGGCCTTCATCTCTTGGGTCGATTACTCCCTCGAGGCCGCCGACGAAGCGGACGAAGTCGCCGCCGAAGCGTGACCGGGAACCCCCTCCCGGAGTTCAACAATCTTCGAACGGGTGCCGCACTGCGGCGCCCGTTTTTTTGTGGCGCTTGACCCCGGTCGCCAGGCCACACCTCCGGCACGGACATCGGCGGGTCGCCGATGCCACTCTGGGTGGACACCCCGCCCGGGCCGGGCACCACGCCAATAGCGTGGGGGCTTCGAGCGGCCGCCCGAGGCTGGCGGGCCGTTCAGCGCTCGCGGACCATCGCCACATGGGTGATGCCCGCCTCCTCAAACTCCTCCCCGCGCGAGGCGAAGCCCAGCCGCTCGTAGAACCCTTTCGCTTCGACCTGGGAGTGCAGATAGAGCGAGGCCAACCCTTCCGCATCGGCGCGCTCGAGCAGCTCCCGCATCAACGCCGCACCCACCCCGCACCCGCGCCAGCGGGCCAGGACGGCCACGCGCCCGACCTTGCCCCCGCGCGTGAGGCGCCCCGCCCCCACGGGTCCGCCACGGCCATCGAGGGCCAAGGCATGCCAGCAATCGGGATCGAGCCCGTCGCGCTCGAGCTCCGGCGCCACCCCCTGCTCGACCACGAACACCGCCTCGCGGACAGCCATCAGCGCGTCCGCATCCCCCGCCCACGACGCCCTGCGGACGGTGAACTCCGACGCAGCCCGCCCGGCCATCAGCCCGCCGGATCTTCGTCGCCCTCCGCGGGCCGCTTCAGCTCGAAGGTCCCATGGTCGCCCCCGGCCGACTCCCAGGTCGCGCTGAGCTTCGCCGCGTCCCCCTCGCCCTCGTGCGAGAACTCACCACCGAGCGCCCCCAGGTCCATGGTGCCGGAGAAGGAGTAGCTCCCGTCGGTCTCCTCCACCTCACATTCGATCGTGAAGTTCCCGCTCAACACCTGCGCCCAGGTCGCCCGGTAGGCGAACTCGTAGGTTCCCGCTTGCCGCTCCGTCACCACGCACCGCAGCTCGCCGCTGTGGCCGTTGTGCCCGCTCGTCCAGCGCCCCTCCCACACCCCACGTAAATCCTGCTGCGGTGCCGGGAACGCCTCCCGCGCCTCGTTCCACTTCTGCTGGAATCCGATGCAGCTGCTCAGCAGCAGCGCCGGGGCGAGGGCGCACAGAGCGCGGGACGCGGTTCTCATGGAGTCCACTAAATGCCGACAAGCCCGCCCGCGCAAGACCTCTCGGCGGAGCCCCGGTCGATCATCCCACCCGCACGCGGCGCCGCCATCCGTTGATGCTGAGCAAACGGCGGCCGGCACCGGCCGAGCGGCCGGGTGCGCACCTGCCCGAACCGATCCCTGCGCGGACGCCCTCAGCGCCAGCGGAGGCAAGTC
>JAUIGD010000191.1 GCA_030430255.1 Verrucomicrobiia bacterium | reverse complement strand
CCGCCAGGGCAGGTCCTGACCGGCCCACTGCAAGACGAGATCGAGCTTCGCCTCGTCGTCCGGTCCTCGCGCCGCGCCGGCGCGCCCGATCCGGAAGATGATCGCCGCCGCCGCCTCGCCGCGGGCGGCCCGCGAGCCGGCCTCGGCGGCGGCGAGCAAGAGGCGCTCGCGTTCGGTGGAGCCGACCGCGAACGCGTGGGCACAGGCCAGCACCGGCCCGTCGCCCAACCAGTCCATCGCCGCCAACAGCGCCGGGGCCGCGCCCTCGACCTCGCGCGGCTGAAACCCCCGCGCGGCGAGCCCGCCCTCGCCGTCCCCGTCGCCGAGCATCGCCGCGAGGTGGGCGATGGCGGCGGTCGCCGACTCTCGCCTGCCCGGGTCGGCCGAGCAGGCGGCCAGCAGCGCGTCCAAGCAATGCCGCCACCCGGCGGGATCGCAGCGCCAAGCGCGCAGGAGCGCGGCCGGGTAAGCGAACTCCGCGGGGACCGGCTGCGGGTCGCCGCCCGGAAACAAGCCGTGCAATCGCTCCGCCGCTCCCGAACGCCGCAGCGCGTCGTAGCCGCCCGGGGTCGCGAGCGCGGCCGTGATGACCTCCGCCACCGGCCGGCATTCCGGCAGCGCCCAGAGCGGGTCGCCCGGCGGCGGCTTCGAACTGCCCACCACCGCCTCCAGCGCGGCGACCGCCGATTCCACATCGGCCGCGCCTCCGCGGAGCCGGGCCGCCGCATCCTCCAGCCGCCGACGCTCGGCTTCCGCCGCCGCGGCGTCCAGCTCGCGGCGGATCTCGGCCGGGTCTCCGGAGGCCTGAACCGATGCCTGCAAGCGTTGGAAACCCCACCATCCGCCCAACCCGATCGCCAACAGGCCTGCGAGGATCAAGCCCACCGACATCGCCAAGCGGCGCCACCGGCGCTCCATGCGCCCGCGCAGTTCATCCTCCCTGTCGCGCATCCGCTCGACGAGTTCGACGAGCTGGTTTTCGTCGCGCACCGCGTGCCGCAGGAGGTTCATGCCGCGCAGGCGCTGCACGTATGCGCGCTGGAGGGCGCGCCGCTCGCGCTGCCACTGCGCGGCATCGTCGCCCGTGCGGTCCGCCGGGCGGTCGAGCGCGTCGGCGGGCCGGTCGCGCGGGAAGTCCGGCCCCGCGACGAACACCCAGACGGGCATCTTGCGGTCTGCCGCATAGAGCAACTCATACTGGGTGTACGATACCCGCCCGAACCCCTTCACCGGTTCCGGCGGCTCGCGGCCGTAGGCCTCACCTACCAGTTGCACCAGCCCCGCACAGGGTTTGATGCGGCTCCGCAACCACGCCAAGAGGTTGCCGTGCCCGGTCGGGAACGAGCCTTGGAACTTCGGCTCGAACCCGATATCGCGCAGGCGCTCGGCGATCAGCTCGCGCGCACCGGTGAACTCCTCGCTCACGGTGGAGATGAAAATGGGCGGGCGGTTCATGCGGGGGCAGACCATCAGCCGGGGGCATGCCACCCGGGATCCGGCCGAAACTCGTTGATAGCGACGCCGGCGACCGGCGACAAGACAATCCCGCCTACCGGAACCACCGCGCGCACTCCTCGTCGCTCCACCCCAACTCCTCGCGCGCCCAATGCTCCGCGGCCCAGGGCTCGTGCTGCCCCCACGCCCTCGCGATCCCGCGCAAGGTCAGCTCCCGCCCCCGCTCATCGCCGATGCTTTCGGCCCACGCGATCGCCGCCTCGAGATCGTGTTCGGCGAGCGCGCCGGCGATCTTGCCCCGCACGCGGTCGGAACTCGGATCAGCAGGCAATTCCGCAGCCGCCAGGGCAGTCACCACCGGGGCATCCCCCTCTGAAAATGTGCGCGGGAACTGGTCGGGGGCGTGGGTCAACACCCAGCCGTACACCGCCTCGGTGTCGATCGGCAGCGCCGCGTCGTTGCCACCGCTCACCGGCAGCAGGGCCGTCACGGCAGCCTGCCGCCGTCCGGGGTCGGTCTGCTCACCCGCCCAGCGCAGGGCCGCTTCCACGTCGATGCTCAACCACGCTTCCGCCACCGCGTCGGGCGCAATCGAATGCCTCCAATCGCTCGCCATCAGCGCGTCCATGGTCCCTCGCCAATCGCCGCTCTCCCGCGCGGCGTTGATCAAAGTCCAATAGCTGAACGCCGGCAGGTCGCTGTGAGAGTGCCGCACGAGGCCGCCGTCCATCGAGCTCCAGGTCCATCCCGCGACCCTCCCGAGCGGTGCGTCGATGGTGCGCCACGCCCGCACGACCTCCGCCCGCGCCGGGGTCGAGAAGGCGCGCGAGTGGTAGTAGTCCTCCAAAAAGCGTCCCCACCGCTTCGCTGCATCGACGTCCTCGCGGGCCGCCCGCTCGGTTTCGGTCAGCCAGGCGAAGAACGCCACCGCATCCTCGTCGACCCAGCGCGATGCAGCGAGCGGGGCAACCGCCAACTGCTCGTCGAGCGGCCAGCGCGCCGCGAAGGCGAACGCCCTCGACACGTCGAGTTCGACCAACCTCGCGAACGCCAGCTGCCGCGTTTCGCCCCCGGGGCAGTGTCGCAACACGGCCTCGACACCATCCGCGTCGAGCGCCTCCAAGTAGGCGATCGACTCCGCCTCGGAGCGCGCTGCAGCATCCTGCCACGCGTCGAACGGCGCGGCGCCCGCGCCCGCGGGCAGCACCGGCGGTGCCACCCCCGCAGCGAGCGCCGGCTCCGGTGGCGCCGCGTCGCGACGCGACCACCGGCCGAACAACGCCAGCACCAAGAGCACCGGCGCGGCGCCGCAGAGCAGCGAACCCAGCGCGGGCTTCACTCGCTCCCCCCTTCCGCCTCTGTGATCAGTTCATGCAGCACCTCGAGTTCCCCACCGCTGTCGGTCGCGAACGCCCGCCAGTCTTCCGCGCGGCCGCGGGTTTCGGGATCGATGCCGCGCAACAACCGCACTGCCGCCGCACGCCACTCCCCGTCCGCCTCCGGGCGGCCCGCGCTCAGTTCGGCGACGATCCCCACCATCGCATCCTGCTCGGAAAAGGCGTTGGCGAGCAGAAAATCCACCGCCTCACCCGGCCGCTGCGGCATCCACCCGGACACGACCTCCCGCGTGATCCTCTCGCGCTCCCGCATGGTCGCCGCGGGGCGCAGCGACCACAACCGCTCGGCATGGGCGGGCGCATCGAAGCCGGCGCCCATCGGATCGGGGAAGCCGAGCGCCCACCCGAGCTGTGCGGCTTCTCCCGCATTGGCACGCGCTTCGACCCACGCGAGCGCCCCGTCCCAATCCACCTCCCGCCAACGCCGCATCAGCTGCTCCTGCAACGCGATCCGCTGGTGCACGTCGCCCATCTCCGAACGCACCCGCTCGATCGCATGCTCCAGGTCCGCGCCCGACACGAAACCCGCGGCGAGGCCGCCGACCGCGTCGCGGAAGACGGAACTCGCGCCGCCGCCGTTCAGGTCGCAGAGCAGGTCGAAGGTCGATCGCACCGCCCCCGGCTCCGCGCGCCAGGCGGGGTAGGCCGAGGCGATCCCCCCCATGATCTGGGCCGTCAAGCTCGCCGCCGGCATCGCGTCCAGGCGCCCCGCTTCCGACTCCGACCGCAGCCACGCGACCGCCGCCGCCCGGTCGGCCGCCGACCAGAGCGCCGCGACGCGCCCCGCCGTCCGGCCCCAGGCCATCGGGTTGCGGCGAGCCTCCGCACCGATGCGCACCCGGGCGACCGCGAACCGGAGCGCCGCCTCCGGTTGGCTCCTCCCCCAATCCGAACACCAGTAGTGCCGGAACGATTCGAACTGGGCGCTGCCGGTCACCCCGTCCGCCCGGTCGCGCGCCTCCGCCGACCACGTGCGCTCGCTGAGCGACAACGCCTCGCCCGCGCGCTGCTGGGGCACTTTCCCTAGCAAAATTCCTACCCGCTTCCGGTCGAGCTGGGTCATCGGCCGCGCGTGCAGCTCCCCGAGCGCCGCGACGACCTCTTCAAAACTCAGCCCCTCGCCGTACGGCAGCGCCGGGGCCGGCGGCGCGACGCTCACCGCCTCCCCGGCCAACACCTCTGCCCCCGTTCCCACCACCTGCGATTCCCGCGCCTCGTCCTCCCTCGCCCCGCCCGCCACCAGCGGCACGCCGCCGGAGACCAGGGCCGCCGCCGCGCCGGCGCCCGCCCAGCGCGCGGAGAACCAAGCCCAGGCCCCGCCCGTCCCCGCCGCCGCCAGCTTCGCCAGCACCCCGTCGGCGAACCCCGCCGGCACCGCCACCGAGGCGCCGTCCGCCCGCTCGGCGAGCGTCGTCCCTAACAATCCGACGCCGACCACGACCCCGCGCTTGCGCAAGCGCTCGCGCAGGCGTCCGAGCGCCCGTTCCAGCCGCTTCTGGGCCGCGCTCTCGCCGACCCCCAGCGCCGCCGCCACCTCCACCGTCCCGCGCCCCTCCAGATAGCGCAGCACCAGCGCCCGCTGGTCGGCCTCGCGCAGCCCGGCCAAGGCCGTGTCGATCTGCGGCGACAGCTCCGCCCAGGCATCCGCTCCGGGCAGGCGTTCGAACTCGGCGCGGGCCGCCGCTTTGGCCTCCCGCGCTTCCCGGCGTCGTTCTCGTTTCATGAAGTCGCCGGCGCGGAGGGTCGCCGACCGGTGCAGCCAAGCGCCGGCCCCCGCGCCGATCCGAAACCGCCCGGCCTGGAGGCGCTTGGCGAAATCGGCGAACACCTCCTGGGCCACCTCTTCGGCCAGCGCCGCGCGCCCCCCGCAGCGACGCGAGGCCGCCCCGAACACCAGGCCCGAATAGCGCGCGACCAACTCGCCGAAGGCGGCATCATCCCCGTCGTCGGCGAAGGCGCGCATCAGCCGGGTGCTCTCGGTGTCGGGTTCGTGGTCGGGCATGGTCGCGTGGTCTCACCGAAACAAAGCCGCGCCCTCCGGAATTCCGACACAAATGTGTGTCCTCTGCAAAACCGCCGCTTCCGGAGCGCCCGGCTCGACCACGTGCCCCGGAAATAGGAGCAGGGCCGCCCCTCGGGGCGGCCCTGCTCGTGTTCCCTCCCGGATCCCGCGAGTGGTTACTCGATGATCAGCCGGTATTCGTTGTAGACGTCGCCCCAGTTCTTGATCTTGATCTTGAACTTGCCGGTCCAGCGGGGGCGGACGGAGGCGATGCAGTAGTCGGTGTCGTCCTCGTCGGAGTCCATCAGGTTGCCGTTCTCGTCGTAGATGAACAGGTCGAGGTCGGTGTCGCCGTCGCCGCTCACCGTGATCCGGGTCACCTCGCCGGCGGGGAAGGTGAACTCGAAGACGTCGGTGGTGTTGGCGTTGACGCGGTCAGTGTGGACGATGCCGGCGGAGGCCGTCGCCGGGGCGGCGACGAGGGCGATGAGGGCGGCGAGGGCGAGGCTGAGGATGGATTTGGTTTTCATGGGTCTGTGTCGTTGATGGTTGTTCGTTTTGGTTCGTTTCGGGCTGCGTCGGCAGCGCCGTCATCTCCCATAGGGGGGGAAGCGCGATGCCGGTGTGACACGGCGGGCGAACTTTTTTTGCGCGGGGTGGTCGGAGGCGCCGGCAGCCCCCCGGCAGTGGGGATCTTCGGTCGCCGAGGCGCAGTGGTTCCGGCGACCGGAGGTCACCGCGCCGCCGCCCCGGCCGGAGCTCCCGCGGGGAGATGATCGGGGCAGCGCTCTGCCGGATCAGTCCTCCCCGCCGCCGAACCGCAGGTGCTCGCGGAAACGGGCCAGCCCGGATCGATCACCACATTCGCAGGCGAGGCGCCGCCATTCGTTGATGCTGAGTAGGCGGCGGCAGGGACAGGTGAAGCGGCTGGGTGAACACCCTGCCCGAGCCGGTCACCACGCCAACACCCTCAGCATCAACGAGGGCGAGCCGCAGCCCGGAGCTTGGTGATCGATTCGGGCCAGCGTCGCCTCGCCGATCCCGGAGACGCGCAACAGGTCTTCCGGCCGTGTGTAGACGCCGTCCGCGTGCTCCTCGATGATGCGGTCGGCGAGGGTCTCGCCGATGCCAGGCAGCTCCATCAGCAGGTCGCGCGGGGCGCGGGGCTGCGTTCGGGTCGACGAAGGCGGGCGGCAGCGCCGGACCGCGCATCGCCAGTGCGACCTGCTCTTCCTCGCGCCGTTCCTCCGATCGCTCGGCGGGCAGCGCTTCCCAGTCCGTGAACGCCCACGCGCCGGCCCCCGCCTTGGCCGCCTGCAGTTCGAAGTCCGCCAACCGCGACCGGTATTCGTCGCCGCTCACCGACTCCGACCGCTGCCGCGAGACGCCGAACGCCCTCGCCAGGCCCTCAGCGACCAACAGCTCGGCGAGGTCGTCGCCGGCCGCCGTCTCGACGAAGCCGTAGATGCGCTTGAACTGGGGGGCGCCGCGCGCGTCGGCGAACCCGGTGTAGACGGTGAAAGGCTCGCTCAACACCGCGTGCACCCGCTCCGCCGCCCGCTCGCCGAGCGCCTTCGCCTGCGGGATCGAGGTGGCGAAACCGCCGCCGTGGTTGGACATGCCAAAGTAGCGCCGCTGGGCGCGCAGGCGCCGCTCGTCGGTGGCGTTCGCGACCCGCTTCTCTGACAGGTGGCGTTTCGATGCGAAGCAGGTAGACTGTGCTTCCGTCGGAGACGAACGCATAGCCCAACCGCCGTGCTACGGACCCGTATGGCCGGTGGTGTGGGGGGCGTAGGTTAAAACCCCCCGCCTACCCGATTAGCCCTAGTCGTCGCTGACGAGCAGATACACGAGCCCGCTCGACTCGTCTGCCGTTACAGAAACTTCCGGATCCACCCCCCGAGTTACCCACTCCTCGCCTTTCCGAGGCAAGCCGAGGTAATCAAGCCCGTCGTTCATCCAGTGATCATACACCTTCTCGATTACCTCCAGGCAAGATGAGGGCGCCCCGATGAAGCATAGTGCCGTGGTGCCTTCGCCACCCCCTTCTAACTCGACACGGCCTCCCCCCATGGCAATTAGGTCCGAGGGAGGTTCCATTCCCACCCACTTGGCAAACTCTTTGGCGCAGTCATCGGGGCGAATACGGGTTCCTTCCCAGAATTTTCCGAGTGGAACCGTCTCGGGAGAGGTGTCTTTCTGCCTCGCGGATTCATCCCCATCGTCTCCGCAGCTAGCAACGCAGAATGCAGTGATTGCGATCCAGAGGGTGCGTCTCATTTCCAGGCTAACGTCGTAGTGAACGGATTGCCGCCAAGAAGCGAGTGCAAAGGACGGCCCTCGCGAGGGGCCCTGGCGCATGTCCGGCATTCCGTTCCACGACTTGTTCTGCTCAACTTGGCTGGGGCTACGGGATACAGGAAAACCCTTAGGCTGTCGTCAGATTGAAGGTGAGCAGAGTCTTCCCCTCACTATGGAGCTCGAGAACGCCGGATCTCTTGTCTACTCTGACATCCATCTTCGGCGCTGCACTCAGCGAAGCGTAAAGCCGCAAGTGGAAATCGTTCTGCTCAGCTCCCTGCATGTAGACACCGACGTATGTAATTAAGGCTCCGCAAAGGACGTGTGCTGTTTCGACCAAAATGTTTGTGCCGTTGAATGTGGCATCGGGCTTTCGGCCAGACTTGAGAAGCTCCGCTTTGGTCAAGCGTGTAGGTAAATTGATCGTCTGATCGCATTCGCTCGCTGCAGTAGTTGGGGAAGCCACGATTGCCATGGGGGCGGCAGCGCAGGTGAGCAGGATTTTGCGTCGAGATAATCTTGTCATGAGCGTTCTCCTTTTGGAAGTGACAGCCAGCGAAGGTTGGGAACGGTGGGTGGTTGAGAGTAGGACACTTCGCCCGGAGGTTTCTTAGCAGAACGTTTCAGCTCACCCGACATCTGACCGGGGGGCGAGCCTTGGATCAACGAGAAGCTAGGCGCTGGCGCGGCGCCTGCCAAGCGCGAAGCGCACAGACCGCAGGCGACGTGACAGCGACGGCCCGGAAAGGGGCAGCGCGCGACTCACCAGCGGGTCAGATGTTGGGTGTTGGGTGCAGCGTGTTGTATTTTCTTCGGAGGCATTTGCGGGGTGGACTAAGCACCTCCGGTGTCCAGAAAATCAACCCGGCTCAGATGACCGATGCGTGGCTCGAACGGCAGGGCGTGCCAAGTCTAGAGAAACAGTGGGTGTCCATCCGTTACCCCGGCGGACCGAAAGCGAAGCCGGGTTAACAGGTGGCATGTAGGAACCGCCGTGCTTCGGACCCGTATGGCCGGTGGTGTGGGGGGCGGGGGTTAAAACCCCCCGCCTACCCGATTCTGCTATTGGTATTGGTCGCCGAACCACTGCCTAAGTTCCTCCACCAGCCGGTCCAACTCATCAAATAGAGGGAAACCAACGTCCATCTGGAATCCGTTCACATCGGCGAGATTCTCTATCGAAGAAGGAAGGTCGTGAGGCAACGGCAACTCAACATCTCCTAATAGAATGGGAATCGTGGTGATCGAAAGCTGGAAAGCCGATTCAATCTCAATGCGAACGAAGTCCCTCGGATCATCACGGCGGTCAATTATATCTTGCTTCCAGGTTGGCCCAATAATTGCGAAAACGATGTTTGCACGCGAGATCTCTGCGGTGATCTCATCTCGAAGATTCCGACCTAATGGAATGCTCTTCACATCCAGGAACACATTGTTGTGTCCAAATTCCCTTACCATCCTTTCGTACAATCGGGCAGTTACACAAAGTGCGGCGAGATCCTTCCGACGGTAACACAAGAAGACTCTAAAGCCTGTATCCGATCGGCCTTGAGCCGCTTCCTCGGTCCACCTAATCTTCGCGACAGCGAGTTCTAGTTCGGAACGGTTGGAAAACTCACTGTATAGGAGGTCTTTCGAGATCCGTTTGCGAAACTGCGAAACTGCCTCCAGCTGACTTGGATCGAGTTCATCCGCTGGAATGTGTCCCGTGAAGAAGAAGAGGTATATCCGCTTTCCAAGTTCTCTCGCGCGTTCAAGCTCCATTTCCAAATAGGAGCGTGCCTCTCCCCTAGGAGTCACCCCCATACGGTGCCCCACGAGGGCAATCACAAGGTCGGCACTTTCGATCGTGCGTTCCAAAATATGCTCAATCGATTCGGCTTGGGCGGGGAGATTCTCCCAAAGTACTGGTTGCACCCCAGAGGTCAGGAGCGCTTTAGAGAGAACATCTCGGTACTCGAGAAGATCTGCTGACGATGAAATGAATGCTCGGAGGAGTGGTTGCATTAATTATTAGCAGAACGTCCAGCATGAGGCACGGCTGACCGGGAGCGTACACTCGAAGCAGGACACGGGTTGGGATTGTGTTGAAGCATTTGCGCTCGGCGCAGGTGAGAGGTCGGCTGCATGCACTTGTGTGTGCCCAGCATGGGCACGTTGTAAATGGGGTTCAAGTCCCCTGTAGGAACACCGGAACATGGAAATGAAGAAACCACCATCTGAAGCCAACTGCGTGAGGGCGACCGAGCGTGGGAAGTAAGGCTAGGAGAAAGCCGCGAGCCGATGGACAAGAACCGCATAGAAGGCCGACGCGCCGCGATGAGCTGGCACAACACAGCGAAATCGACTGGTATGCGCGCGGAGGTAAATACGGCGGCAGTGCGGCGGAGCAACGTGTCCTTACCTGGGGAGATCTGCCAGACCCGGCGTCCGCGCTCCGCGGTAGCGCCCGAGGCCGCAAGGCCGGGAAGGGTTGGGCAGAAGTCAGCAGAGGCCATAGTAGTCGGAGCGACGAGCCGGGGGCTGAGAGAAGCCCGTGTAAACAACGAGACCGGAGGACTCACCCGACGAAGGGCCGAACCGACAGGGGCCGCCCTAACCGCAGCGGGGACAGTGAGCACATCGAAGGCCGACCGGCCTAGTGTAGCTGAGAGCCTCGCCGATGGGAAGCATGTGGGCAGTCGGGGGCTAGGCTTCGGCCTCGCCCTCATCCCGCGCGCAGTTGGCGCGCGGGTCAGTCGGAACCGCCGGATACGGAGCCGTATGTCCGGTGGTGTGGGACCCCGGGGTTAATCCCCCGGGGGACCCGATTCGCCGTTGGTTGGTTTATCGGTTCATCTTGATCGTCAAGTGGCCATACGATGGGCAACCAATAACCGTAAACGAACATCTTGTCCCGTCACGCATGAACTCACATATTGGCTGCTTTCCTTCCTTGAGTGCATTCTGCATCGCGTAGTGACTGTCCCCTCGATAAGGCTCATATCCGATCTCTCCATCTGAGGAAGGAAACTCTCGGAGAATACCAACTGCTCCTCCGTGAAGGTAGAAATCTCTCTCGTTGATTGGCAGTTCGAGGGCGTCCGCCAATCGTGTCAGGCACTCAGTCTTGTGCCCCTCGGGAACCTCCGAGTGACCGTGGTATACCTCAACAGCACGAGCCCGCGCGTCCTCAGTTGGAATGTCCTCGTAGTGGTTCACCATAACGCTGTTCCATTCTGTCTGATCAAAATCATCCGCAGCAATCTTGCGAATGAATGATGCCATCTCAGAGCGAGTCATTTTCTTCGGCGAACGTTCGAGCGATGTCACTGCCTGCCGACAGCGCGCTCCGACTTCTGGGTTGACGGTTGAACTTTCATTGCGCTTTCGACTCAGCACGGGCAGGCAGTTGATCATCCGCGCCTTGTTCGGCATTGTGTCTTTTGCTCCTCACAATGGAATAGCCCATCGCATGAATTGCTTTCAATGTCCCTGTGGCAGCATTGCGATCATACTGCCGTTCCGAATCGGGCAAGTCGCTATAAGGAACCAGACACGGGTGAGTCTTTGACTTGTCGCATCTCTGAGATCCGTGCACCCACCCTTGCTCCATTCGCTGTGCCGCCCAAATGTCGTGAGCATACTCCGCGAGCAACTCGACGAGATCCTCGATTTCCGCTAGCAGTCTGACGGAAGAAATGTCGATAGGCTTGGGAATATATTCACTCTCCATAGTAGTGTGCGTAGACCTTGGCCGACCATTTTTCAAAGACCATCTGGAGACTCTCCTTGGCACTCTTCGCCATCTTCGGCGTCGGCATATCATGAATGAACACCTCAGATGTTCCAACGTCGAAAACTCCACCAGTGATGCTTGGCTCTCGGAAAATTAACATTGGTAACTCTTGGTTGAACAAGATTCCGGCCTCCAGTTGATTCCAAGGAGTGGGCATCAATACAGGTTTTGTCGTCTTAGTTTGTTTTTTCGACCCTCGCTTGAAAACACCCGATGGAGCACGGAATTGCTCAAAGCCCAAAATCACTCCTCCTGAACAATGCTTGACCATGCGCAGCACTTCTCGAAGTGGTAATTCATCCGGGTATTCGTTCCGCCCTAAGGCTCTCCACTCGAGGTGATGTTTGCGAAGTACTCGCTGAATGAGCTTCGCGGATTCTAGCTGTTTCGGGCTAAGAGTGCTTGGGCAAGATACAAAGACTGGAATCTTGATTCTGGGTAAGTTCATGGTGTTTCTTCTCTGCCGAACGTTTTGGATGAGCGACGCCTGACTGGCGCCTTCGATCCCTCTCTAATCTACCGGTTCTCAACGAAGCCGACAAGCCTTCGTGGCTCCTAGCGGGTCAGGCGTTCGT
>JAUIGD010000190.1 GCA_030430255.1 Verrucomicrobiia bacterium | reverse complement strand
ACCCAGCCGCAGCGCCGATCCCTGCCGCCGCCTACTCAGCATCAACGAATGGCGGCGCCTCGCCTGCGGATGTGGTGATCGATCCGCGCTAGCCACAACCCGGCATGCGGTGAAGAGATCCGCTGAGCGGCGACCCGAGCCGGGCGGAGCCGCCACTGCTTCCTCCCTCAAAATCTGGCGCCGCGAGGCGTCTTCAAACACGCCCTAGTGCCGAACGCCAGCCCATGAAGGTCGCCCACGTCCTGCGCAAATACGTCCCTGAGGAATGGGGCGGCACCGAGACGGCGGTCAAGCAACTGCTCGACGGCCTCGGCGACATCGAATCGCTGGTCTTCGCCCCGAGGCGGCGCCCCCCTTCCAGCGCCGACCCCGGCCCCATCGGCCACCCCGTCCGCCGCTACCGGGCGACGCTGCCGGTCGCCGGCATCCCGCGCGAGCGCCGCCTCCAACTCGAGTCCGTCGGCGGCAACCTCCTCTCCTTCCAGCTGCTCTCCCAACTGCTGCGCGAACCGGGCCTCGACCTGATCCACACCCACGCCCTGAACCGCATCGGCGGCGCCGCACTCACCGCCGCCCGGCTGCGCGGCCGCCCCTTCGTCGCCACCGTCCACGGCGGCGCCCTCGACCTGCCGGCGGAGGTCGCCGACTCGATGAAGGCGGGCGCCGGGCTCGAGTGGGGCAAGCCCTTCGGCGCCCTCCTCCGCGCCCGCAAGGTCCTCGAACAAGCCGACGCCATCCTCACGGTGAACCCGCGCGAGGCGGAGCTGCTCCGCGCGCGCTACCCCCGGCAGCGGGTGCTGCAGACCTTCCACGGCATCGACCTCGACCGCTTCGCCACCGGCCGGAGGGAGGCCGCACCGGATTTCGGCGGCCGCCCCTACGTGCTCGTCGTCGGCCGCATCGACCCGGTCAAGAACCAGCGCTGGGCCGCGGAGCAGTGGCCCGAGGTCCTGCGGCGCCACCCGCGCGCCGTCCTCGCCTTCGCGGGCGCGGCCACCGACGCCAGCTACGCGGGTGGCCTCGAAACATTCGTCCGCCATCGCGGCCTCGAAGACTCCGTGCGATTGCTAGGTGCCTTCGCCCCCGGCGCCCCCGCGCTCGCCGGCCTCATGCAGAACGCCGCCGCCGTCCTCGTCCCCTCCAAGGTCGAGACCTTCGGCCTCGTCGCCGTCGAGGCCTGGGCCGCCGGGGCGCCCGTCTTGGCCAGCAGGACGACCGGCACCTGCCACCTCATCGGAGATGGGCGCGACGGCCTCCTCTTCGATCTCGACGCCCCCGCGACCTTCCACCGCGCCCTCGACAGCCTCCTCGGCGACGGGGGCACCGCCGACCGGCTCGCGGCGGCGGGCCGCGCCCGAGCGCAGGACTACAGCATCGAGTCCGCCGCCGCCCCCGTCCGCGCCCTCTACGAAGAACTCATCGCCGCCAGATCCAAAAGCGACGCCGCCTGAACCAGGCACCGGAGGGCACGCCTCCACGCACGCCCGGCCCGGCCGCAACCCACCTCCTCAGCGCCCCGCACGGGACCCGAGACCGAATGCCCAAACACCGCGTCATCCTCCGCGACGACGACACCTGCGCCACGACGCCGGTGCCGTACTTGGAGCAGCTCTACCGCCCGTTCCTCGACCGCGGCCTGCCGGTGAACCTCGCCGTGATCCCCGAGGTCGCCACCGGCACCCACACCCCGGACGGCCAACTCGAAGGCTTCCTCCGCAACGGCCGCGAGCTGCCCGCCGGCGCCGAGGCGATCGCGGTCGGCGAACACTCCGAATTAATCGACTACCTCCGCTCGGAGGCGCTCTACCACATCGCCCACCACGGTCATCGCCACGACTACTTCGAGTTCGCCGACGGGAGCCGTTCAGGCCTCGGCGAGAAGCTCGCGGCCGGCTCCGAACGGCTCGCCGCCGCCGGACTCGGCCGCCCGCGCACCTTCGTCGCCCCCTACGACCAGTACTGCCCGGACGCGCTCCGCGAGATCGCGGACCGCTTCGACACCTTCTCCACCGGTTGGTTCGACCGCCGCCGCATCCCCTCCTCGTGGCTGCCCGGCTACATCGCCAAGAAAATCGCCCGGCGCCCGCACTGGCGCGCCGGCGGACTCCGGCTGCTTAGCCACCCTGGCTGCCTGCTGTCCTACAACAAGGACCGCGAGACGATGCTCGCGGAAGTCCAGCGCGAGGTCCGCTCGAACGGTCTCACCGTCCTCGTCACCCACTGGTGGGAATACTTCGACGGCGGGGCACCCGACCGCCCCTTCATCGCCCAACTGCACAAAGTCGCCCGCTGGCTGGCCGAAGACCCCGATGTCGAGGTGATCGCCTTCGACGACCTCCGCGACTGAACCCATCCGATGAGCCTCAAGGTCAAACTCTACAGCGCCTTGCCGGCCGCCGTCCGCGGCGCCGCCACCCGGGCCTACATCGCCCTCCGCGCTCGGCGCGAGCGCGCGGCCGCCGAACGGCTCGCCCCCGGGCCCGACGCCCCCCTCCGGGTCGTGTACATCACCGGCTTCCCACGCAGCGGCACAACGATGCTGAAGTACTATTTCGCCGGCTACCCGGGGCTCCGCCAGACGGCCTTCACCCCCGTCGGCTTCCACGACGCCTGGTCCCGCGCCCAGCGGTCGGACGAGATTCTGGTCGACAAGTCGAACCACTACATCGGTTCGCTCCCCCTGCTGTTCAGGGGCTGCGGCCGCGGCGCCAGGGCCGTCGTCGTCCTGCGCGACCCGCGCGACTGCCTCGTCAGCTTCGCGCGCTACACGGAGAACCGCGAGGTCCCGCGCGACCGCAGCTTCTGGCGCTACTGGCTCGGTCAACATGAGCGGCTGCTCCGCTACGCGCGCGAGGGCGAGCGCGGCGACTGCCTGTTCCTCGTCCGCTACGAGGACCTCGTCGGCAGCCCCGAAGCGGCAAAGATGGCGTTCCTGCGCTGGATCGGCATCGACGTCGACCCCGCCCGCATCGACCGGCGCTACCGCAACGAACATCCCGGCGAGGGGTGGCACGACAGCGTCCACGACTACCGGGAGATCGGGACCCACTCGCTGCAGAAGTGGCGCCGCGCGGAGGACCTGCCCCCCTGGTGCCGACAGCGGCTGAGCGAATGGGCCGATGATCCCGAGGTCGCCGATCTGATGCGCCGCCTCGGCTACGGCGCCGAACACCTCACCACCCCATCGCTCGACCCGGGCGCGGCGACCTTCTTCCAGCCGGAAGCCACCGATGCCTGACCGCCGGCAAAGCGCCGTCCTCCCGCGGCTCGCCATCCTCGCCCCGGTGCTCCTCTACGTGCTGGCGCTCAACCCTTGGTTCGTGCCCGACCAGCACGACGACGTGCTCTATTTCTTCGGCGCCGTCTCCCTAGTTGAAGGCGAGGGCTTCGCGCTCGGCGGGGTGCCGATCACCGATTGGCCGCCCGTGCTGTCGGCGGCGATCGCCCTCGCCATGTCCGCCCTCGGCCCATCGGTCTGGGTCGCCAAAGGGCTGGTCCTCGCGACGGTGGTGGCGGGCATCATGTTGATCGTGCGCACCGCGAAAGCCAACGCCATGCCGCACCCCGCCCTCGTCGCCGGCCTCACCGCCCTCCTCCCGGTGTCGCTGATCAGCGGCGTCTCCGTCCTCTCGGAATGGCCTTACCTCGCCGCCTCGCTGGCCTTCCTCCTCGCGCTGGGGAAGCTCGAGTCCCGCCGCGATCTCCGCTGGGCGATGCTCGCCGGGCTGCTGCTGGCGCTCGCGTCGCTCACCCGCTTCGTCGGCGTGTTCCTCGGCGCCGCCATCGTCGTCCAGGCGCTCCGGGTCGCCCGCGCCCGCGGCGCCCGCGCCGCGCTCCCCGAGCTGGTCGCCGCGGCGGTCGGCGCCGCCCTGTGGCTGGCTTGGAAGGTGCGGTGCGAATCCCTCATCGGCGCCGGCCATGCGCCGCCGGGCGCCTACGACCAGGCCGGCTACTACCTCGCCCGTTTCACCCATCTCGACCCCTTGGCGCTGTTCGCCCAGATCGAGGCCGTGCTCCTCTCGCTCGGCAAAGCGGTGGCCGCCGCCACCGGTTGGGACGCCGCGCGCGCGATCGCCGGGGCCGGGGTCGCCGCGGCGCTGGTCACCGGAGCCTACCGGCGTTGGCGCTCGGGGAGGTCCGCCCCCTGCGATGCCTACGTCGGCGTCACCCTCCTGCTCCTGCTCGGCGACCTCAATAAGCCGGAGCGCTACTTCGTCCCCATCGCCCCGTTCCTCCTCGGCTACCTGATCGATGGCGTCGAGCCGGCCCTCCGCCGCGCATTGCCGAACCGGTTCAACGCCGCCCGCCTCGGCGCTGCGGCCCTGTGGGCGGTCTGGTTGCTCGCCCTCGACGCCCACCTGCTCTTCCGCGGCAATCTCGAGCGGTCGCGCGCCGGGTTCTCCATGCTCGCCAGCCCCGACATCGAGCGCTACTACCGGGGCGACTCGCTCGACCTCTACCATGCCCTGCGCTGGGCCGATCAACACTCGCCGGCCGGCCCCCTCGCCGCCGCCGGCTTCCACGGAAAATACGTCCTCGCGTTCACCGGCCGCCGTTTCCGCACGCTGCCCGGCGAGGATCCCGAGGGCGCGGTCGCCCTCATCAGCGCGGATGCCCCACCGCCACCGGGTTGGCTCCCGGCCCGCGCGTTCGGCCGCTACACCGTCAACCACCCCGAGCCGCCGGCCCGACCGTGAGCGAGCACACCCGCCAGCACCACCTCACGGGGGTCGCCCTGCTCGCGGCCAGCGTCCTCCTCTCCGCCGCCGGTCACCTCGTCCTCCGCTGGGCGGCCGGCGGTGCCGATGGCCCCGCCGCCCTCGCCCTGCGGCCGGGCATCTACGCCGGCGTCGCCGTCTACGCGGCCGGCACCGTGCTGTGGATCCTCTGCCTCCGGGGGCTCGACCTCAGCTTCGCCTATCCGGCCTCGGCCTTGCAGATCGTCATCGTCTACGCCGGGGCCGCCGCCATCCTCGGCGAACGGATCCCGCCCGGCCGCCTGCTCGGCGTCGCCGTGATCCTCGCCGGGCTCTCCCTGCTGTTCTCCGAGAGGAGGTCGCGCCATGCCTGAGTTCACCGCCGCCATCTCCGCCGTCCTCCTCATGGCGGCGAGCCAGTTGCTCTTCAAACGCGCCGCCTCCGGGGCGACCCGTGCCGCGGGGGCGCTGTTCCGCTGGCCGGTCCTCGCCGGCTTGACCCTCAACGCCCTCTCCGCCGCCTGTTGGGTCTTCGCGCTCAGCCGCCTCGAGCTCAACCGCGCGTTCCCGCTGCTCAGCCTCAACTTCGCGCTCGTCCCGCTCGCCGCCCGCCTCTTCTTCGGCGAGCCGATCAGCCGCCGCCGCGCCGCCGCCATCGGCTGCATCGCCGTCGGCGTGTGCGTCGCCGCTGCGGCCTGAAGCGAGGCGAGCAAACCCCAGCGCCCAGCACGCAGGATCCCGATCCCCGCACAATCCCTCCACGCGGCAAACGGGGACGTTTGCCCTCCAGACACCCGACGCCCAACCGGAGGGCACGCGTCCCCGCGGGCCGCCAATGCGCCCTCACCAGCCCCCGTTCCCACGGGCAAACCCCAGCGCCCAGCACGCCGGATCCCGATCCCCGCACAAACCCTCCACGCGGCAAACGGGGACGTTTGCCCTCCAGACACCCGGCGCCCCACCGGAGGGCACGCGTCCCCGCGTGCCACCGATGCGCCCTCACCAGCCCCCGGTCCCACGGGCAGACCCCAGCGCCCAGCACGCCGGATCCCGATCCCCGCACAAACCCTCCACGCGGCAAACGGGGACGTTTGCCCTCCAGACACCCGGCGCCCTTGCCGGAGGGCACGCGTCCCCGCGTGCCACCGATGCGCCCCCGCACACCCTCCCGGGTCTCAGGCTGGCCGAACACCGCCTTGCGCCCCCCTAAAACTCAACCCCTCCGACTTCGGTATTGTAAGGCCTCACCCGATCAAGTCGTGCATCACGTGGCCGTGGATGTCGGTCAGCCGGAAGTCGCGCCCCTGGTAGCGGTAGGTCAGCTTGCGGTGGTCGATCCCCAACAGGTGCAGGATCGTCGCGTTCATGTCGTGGATGTGCATCGTGCCGGGGATCCACTTCTCCTTGTCCGGGATCGGCCGCATCGGCGTGCCGTCGGGGTGGGCGATGTTGTAGCCGAAGTCGTCGGTCTGGCCGTAGGTGATCCCAGGCTTCACGCCGCCGCCAGCCATCCAGACGGTGAAACAGCGCGGGTGGTGGTCGCGGCCGTAGTTCT
Organism: Verrucomicrobiia bacterium; assembly: GCA_030430255.1. Taxonomy (GTDB): domain Bacteria; phylum Verrucomicrobiota; class Verrucomicrobiia; order Verrucomicrobiales; family DEV007; genus JAUIGD01. The sequence goes on along the minus strand of JAUIGD010000190.1, from coordinate 5,262 downwards.
CCTTCGTCAGCTTCCCCTGGCAGTAGGCGGTGCGGCCGAACTCGCCGCCCCAGACCACCAGGGTGTCGTCGAGCAGACCGCGGCGGCGGAGGTCCTTGATCAGGGCGGCGCTGCCTTGGTCGATGTCCTTGCACTGGTTCTCGTGCTCGCCGGCGAGGTTCCCGTGAGCGTCCCAGCCGCGGTGGAAGATCTGGATGTTGCGCACCCCGCGCTCGGCGAGCCGCCTCGCGTTCAGGCAGCAGGCGGCGAAGGTCCCCGGCGTGCGCGCGTCCTCGCCGTAGAGGGCGAAGGTCTCCTCGGTCTCGTCGGAGAGGTCCATCAGCTCCGGCACCGAGGCCTGCATGCGGTAGGCCATCTCGTGCTGCTTGACCCGCGACAGCACCTCCGGGTCGCCGAAGCGCTCGTGCTGGGCGGTGTTCAGCGCGGCCAAGGCGTCGAGCTGCGCCCGGCGCCCCTCGCGCGGCACCCCGGGGGGGTTGTTCAGGTAGAGGACCGGATCTCCGACGCTGCGCAGCAACACGCCCTGGTGCTCGGAGGGCAAGAAACCGCTGCCCCAGAGGCGGCCGAACAAGCTCTGCTCGGCGTGCTTGCTGCGCGCGTGCATCACCACGTAGCCGGGCATGTTCTGGTTGGCGCTGCCCAGGCCGTAGCTGAGCCAGGAGCCGAGGCTCGGCCGCCCCGGGATCTGGCTGCCGGTCTGGATGTAGGTGACCGCGGGGTCGTGGTTGATCGCCTCGGTGAAGGTCGAGTGCACGACGCACAGCTCCTTGGCCACCGTCGCCGTGTGCGGCAGCAGCGAGCTGATCCAAACGCCGCGGTCGTTGTTGTCGTATCGCGTGAACTCGTACTTCGACGGGCAGACCGGCAGCGTTTTCTGCCCCGAGGTCATGCCGGTGATGCGCTGCCCGTCGCGCACGTGCTCGGGCAAGTCCTGGCCGAACAACTCGCGCATCTTCGGCTTGTAGTCCCAGAGGTCGTGGTGGCTCGGACCGCCGGACATGAACAGGTAGATGACCCGCTTCGCCTTGGCGCGGTGGTGCAGCCCGCCGTTCAGATCGGCGCCGCCCGGCGAGGTCGCGCCGCCCTCGGCGAGCAGCTCCTCGCCAAAGAGCTGCGCCATCGCCGCCGTCCCGAGGCCGAGCGCGGCGCGCCCGAAGAGATGGCGGCGGGTGGTGAGCAGGGAGAGTTCGTGGGCGGTCATCACCCGGATCCTATCCCGGAACGATCACCAAATCCACCCGCGAACCGGCGCGCTCGCGGGCTCAGCGGCCCCGGCGTTTCGCGGCCAGCGCCGCCTCGATCTCGCCGAGCGGCAGGCAGTTCAACACATCGCCCCGCTCGAGCCAGCCCTTGCGCGCGACCAGGATCCCGTAGTGCAGGAACTGCAGGTGCTCCGGCCGGTGGGCGTCGGGGTTGATGTAGGTCTTCACGCCCTTCTCCTTGGCGAGCTTCCACCACCGCCAGTCCATGTCGAGGCGCCACGGGTTGGCGTTGATCTCGATCGCCGTCCCGTTCGCCGCGCACGCGTCGATCACCTTCGGCACGTCCACCGCATACGGCTCGCGCTCCAGCAGCAAGCGCCCGGTCAGGTGGCCGAGCATGGTCACGTGCGGGTTCTCGGCGGCGCGCAGGATGCGCTTGGTCATCTCCGGCTCCGGAAGCGTGAAGGCGTTGTGCACCGACGCGACGACGTAGTCGAGTCGCGCCAGGACCCCGTCCTCGAAATCGAGGCTGCCGTCGCGCAGGATGTCGCACTCCGTCCCGGCGAACAGGCGGAACTCGCCCTCCGGGTAGGTCTCGTTCAGTGCAGCGATCTCCTCCACTTGCGCCAGCAGCCGCTCGGCGTCGAGCCCGTTGGCCTGGAACGAGCTCTTGCTGTGGTCGGCGATGCCGAGGTACTGCAGCCCGAGCTCGCGCGCCGCGTCGGCCATCTCCCCCAGCGAGGCCTTGCCGTCACTGGCGAGTGTGTGGTTGTGGAAGGTGCCGCGCAGCTGGTCGAGCGCCACGAGCTCGGGCAGCCCGCCCGATTCTGCGGCCTCGATCTCCCCGCTGTTCTCGCGCAAGGCCGGCGGCACGAAGTCGAGCCCCAGCGCCCGGTAGAGTTCCTCCTCGGTCGTCACCGGATCGACCCGCAGCGGGCGCGGCTCCTTGTCACCGGCGGGCGCGAGACGGTACTCGTTGAGCGTATAGCCCCACTTGAGCGCCCGCGAACGCATCGCCACGTTGTGCTCCTTGCTGCCGGTGAAATAGTTCAGCGCGAAGGGGTACTCGGCGTCGGTCACCGCACGCAGGTCGCACTGGAGGCCCGAGGCGAGCCGGACGCTCGACTTCGTCTCACCGGCGACGAGCACCGTGTCGACGCCCTCCATCCCCGTGAAGGCCGCCATGACGGCGGGCGCGTCTTTGGTCGAGACGATGAAGTCGAGGTCGTGGAGGACCTCTTTGCCCCGCCGGTAGCTGCCGGCGATCGCGCACTGGCCGACGGCCGGATGGGCGCGCAGGAGCTCGCGGATCCGTTCGGCCTCGGGCGCGGCATCGCCGTGGCGGAACAGGTCGGCGAACTGCTCCTTGAAATCGAGAGCGGCGAGGATCTTCTCCACCGATTTGGCGCCGAAGCCCGCCAGCGAGGCGGCCTCGCCGGACTCACAGACCTCGCGCAGGCGCTCCAGCGAGGCGACGCCGTGCGCCTCGTAGAGGGCCTTGATCTTCTTCGGCCCCAGCCCGTTGACACCGAACAGCTCGAAGATGGTGTCGGGGAACTCCGCCCGGAGGTTCTCGTAGTACTCCAGCCGCCCCGTGCTCGCCAGCTCATGCAGCTTGTCCGCCAGGGCGGTGCCGATCCCCTTGATCCCCTTCAGGTCGGCGTCGCGAGCCCGCTGGACGATGTCGCCAGCGAACGACTCGACGACCTCGGCGCCGGTGTTGTAGGCGCGTGTCTTGAAGGGGTTTTCCCCTTTCAGTTCGAGCAGGGTGGCGATGTGTCGCAGGGTTTCGGCGAGCGAATCTCGGGTGACCATCCCTCCGCCATAGCCCGGATCCCCCCGCAAATCCATCGGCGAGGCACCCTGCCCGCCGACGCTCTGGGGGCCTACTCGCCCGCGGCGCGCGCGATCGCCCGCTGCAGGGCGCCGCCCATGTCGCTGGGGGTCTCGGCGACCTCGATGCCCGCGTCGCGCATGGCGGCGATCTTGGCTTCGGCGGTGCCCTTGCCGCCCGAGACGATGGCGCCGGCGTGCCCCATGCGGCGCCCCGGAGGCGCGGTGGCGCCGGCGATGAAGCCGGCGACCGGCTTCTTGCCGTTCGCCTTGATCCACTCGGCGGCCTCCTCTTCGGCGCTGCCGCCGATCTCGCCGATCATGATGATCGACTCGGTCTCCGGGTCCTCGTTGAACAGCTTCAGGACGTCCAGGTGGCTGGTGCCGTTGATGGGGTCGCCGCCGATGCCGACACAGGTGCTCTGGCCGAGGCCGAGCTGCGTCGTCTGCCACACCGCCTCGTAGGTCAGCGTGCCCGAGCGCGACACCACGCCGACGCTCCCCTTCTTGTGGATGTAGCCGGGCGCGATGCCGATGCGGCAGCCGCCGCTCGAGTCCGGCCCCGTCCCCGGCGTGACGACCCCCGGGCAGTTCGGGCCGATGAGCCGGGTGGCCGAACCCTCCATCGCCGAGCGCACGCGCATCATGTCCATCACCGGGATCCCCTCGGTGATCGCCACGACCAAGCCCACCCCGGCGTCGACCGCCTCGAGGATGGCGTCGCCGGCGAACGGCGGCGGGACGAAGATCGCGGAGACCTCAGCACCGGTCTCGCGCACGGCCTGGTCTACCGTATCGAACACGGGGACGGTGTCGGCGAAGGTCTGCCCCCCCTTGCCCGGCGTCACCCCGGCGACGACCTGGGTGCCGTAGTCGAGCGAAAGCTGCGCGTGGCGGCCGCCGAAGGAGCCGGTGATGCCTTGGATGAGAATCTTGCTGTCGGGTTGTACGAGGATGGCCATGGGATCGGGAGGTCAGTTGGAGAAATCGGGGTGGTGGGGTTTGCGCTGGTGCAGGGCGACGCCGTTGCCGTCGGGGTCCTGGACGACCGCGATGCGGCAGACGGGGAAATCGCCGATGCCCATCGGCACCTCGACGCCATGGGCGCGCAGGTGCTCGAGGGTGGCGTCGAGGTCTTCGACCTCCAGCGCCACGCCGCCGCCGTCCTTGTGGGGCTGCCAGTGTTCGCTCGCCTTGGCGAGGGCGAGGGTGGCGCCGCCGACCTCGTACTCGAGCCAATGCAGCTCCCCGCCCTCCTCGTGGCTGGCGGCCTCCTCGAGCCCGAGCAGGCCGGTGTAGAACGCGCGCGCCCTCGTGAAGTCGGTGACCGGGTAGCCGGTGAAGGCGATCTCTTTGACGCGGACGGACATCTCAGGCGGCGAGGTCGTTGATGCTCATGTCGGCGCGGTGCCACCAGTGGGCGTCGCCGGGGCGGAGGAAGCGGGCGGTGTCCCGGGGTGCGAACTCGACGGCGTTCGTCGGGGTCTCCTGGATCTGCACCCGGGTGCAGACCAGCGCCTCCTCCCCCGCGGCGAGGAAGGCGTTCAGCTTGGCGAAGTAGCACGCCGCCCGCAGCTCGGTGGTGGGGTCTCCCGGGGTGACCAGCAACCTGCCGACCAACGCCGGTTCCCGGTCGCGGAAGTAGCGCACCAGCGGGTCGCCATCACCGATGTGGAAGCTGTGGTCGACGGCGCCGTCGATCCATTCGAACCAGCGCCCCTTCGCCTGCTCGAACTCGACCAGCATGTGGGTCTCCGGGTCGAGGCCGGCGTTGGAGGCGCTGGCGATATCGACGGTGACCACCTCGTCGTGCCCGTGCGGCACGCGGCAGTTCGGCGCCGCGCCGCTGGTCAGGCGGTGCCCCATCGAGTAGCGGCGCGAGAAGCGCAGGACGATGTCGGGGGAGGGATTCAAGATTCGGTCTTCATCAACTCCCCGCTAGATCGGTGACAAGACAGCGGGGCGGTTTGGGCAAATTGTAGAACGATTCGCGCCGGAATGGGCAAGTCCGACACGCCCCTAGGCCGCGATCGCCGCGACCGCTTTCTCCGCCGCGTCCGCGAGGTCGTCGGCGGCGATGAGCGCCACCTCGCTGGCCGCCAGGGTCGCCTTGCCGGCCTCGACGTTGTTCCCCTCGAGGCGGACCACCAGCGGGATGTTCAGCTCGACCTGCTTGCAGGCGGCGACGATCCCCTGGGCGATGACGTCGCAGTCCATGATGCCGCCG
>JAUIGD010000633.1 GCA_030430255.1 Verrucomicrobiia bacterium | reverse complement strand
GGATCGATCACCACATCCGCAGGCGAGGCGCCGCCGATCGTTGATGCTGAGTAGGCGGCGGCAGGGATCGGCGAAGCGGCTGGGTGAACACCCTGCCCGAGCCGGTCACCACGCCAACACCCTCAGTATCAACGAGGGCAAGCCGTAGCCCGGAGCTTGGTGATCGATCCGGGCTAGGTCGAGGTGAGGCATGGACGGGGAAGCGTCTCCCCGCGCGCCCGCCCGCTTCGCGCCCGGCAGGCCCTCCGGGGCGAACCGGTGGCTCGGCACGCCGTTTCCACAGCGCGGGATCCTTCCGGCGCTGCGCCTGTCGGGATGACACAGCACTCCCTTGGAAGGGTTGGTGGCACCCCCCCACAGCGCCCTCCACTCCCCAGGACTGTCACCCTGAGCAACGCGAAGGGCCTCTCACCGCGATCCGCGTCTCCGAAGCCATCCATGTCGAATGACTCCTGCGCCTCCTGAGTTGAGAACCCGAGACCCTTCCGCGCACGATTGAAACGGCGACTCCCAGGAGGATCCCCCAGAGCGAACATCGATCCCGTTCCCGACTCAAACCGCCGAGAGCTCGGCTTTGCCAAGCGCCACTGGGCGCAAGCTAGTCCGCGCCGCCTTCGGCGGGCAGCTCTTTGATCCGGATGTTGCGCCATTGGACGGTGAACGGTCCGGCGGCTTTGCCGATCCCGTGCACCTGCAGGCCGATCAGACCCTCGGAGTGGGTTTCATAGATCGCCTCGTCCGTGAGGTCTTCGATCGCTTCGCCGTTGATCCAAGTCTGGATCCGGGGGCCGCGCGCGACCACTCGGTAGTGGTTCCACTCGCCATCCTTGAAGTGGCTGTGGCGCTTGAGCCGCTCCTTCGGGGTCAGCCAGCCGCGCCCGGTCGCCTCGCCGTAGATATAGCCGGACTCGGCGCCGCCAGCACCGCTGGCCTCGATCTCGACCTGCGGGCCGTTGACCCGACCGCCGTATTGGCCCTCGGGGTTCTTCAGCTGCGAGCGGATCTGCACGCCGGAGTTGAGAGAGTTGTGAACCTTCACCTCGAATTCGAGTTCGAAATCGGCGTAGGTTCGCTCGGTGCAGAGGAAGGTGTTGCCGCTGCCTTCGGCGGTGGTTCCGAGGATCGTGCCATCTTTGATCTCGTAGGTGGCGAACCCGCTCTTCACGGCCCAGCCGTCGAGGTCGGTGCTGTGCGCGTCGAACAGGGTCACCCAACCCGCGCCGTCTCCCCCCTCCGCAGCGGTGGCGGCGTCTTTGTCGAGGTTGACCTGGATCCAGTTGGCGAGGGTCGAACTGCCCTCGCCATAGCCGCCGGGTAGCGGGCGAAGATCGCGGGTCTGCCGTTGCGGCGGGTCGCCCCAGTGGTCGGGGAACTTCCCGTCCGGGGCGGCGCCGGCGGCGGCACAGGCAGTGAAGGCGGCGAAGGCGAGCAATGATGAGCGGATTTTCATCTTTTCGGGGGCTTGGGTGATGGTGGGTCAGACGGCGCCATCGGGGCGCCCGGTTATAGAGTAAACGCCTCTCCACACGGAGAAATCAACCGAGCGCTGCGAGACCGCACCGCCGGGTGATCGGGCCGGGCGCGATTCGGGCGTTGAGTTTGGAGGCGCCTGCGTCATCCTCTCAGGACGGCGGGCGATCGCGCCCCCCCGTCGCTGAGCGCCGTCGCTCCCCCTACGAAACACTCCGAACCGACCATGCCCGATCAGACCCCCAAACCTTTCCGCCGCCGCCAGTTTCTGAAGGGCGGCGCCGCTGCCGCCCTCGCGTTTCAAGTCGTCCCCAGCCGCGTGTTCGGCGCCAATGAACGCGTGGCGGTCGCCTCGGTCGGGGTCGGCGGAAAAGGCGCGAGCGATGTTTCGGGCGCCAAGGGCGCCGGGGCGGACATCGTCGCGCTCTGCGATGCGCACCGGGGTACCCTGCGGAACGCGCTGGGCAAATACGAGGGGGCGAAGGGCTACACCGATTACCGGAAGATGCTCGACGAGATGGGGGACAGCATCGACGCCGTCACGGTCTCCACGCCCGACCACATGCACTTCCACGCCTCATACGCGGCGGTCCAGCTCGGCAAGCACGTCTATTGTCAGAAGCCCTTGACCCATTCGGTCTGGGAGGCGCGCACGTTGACCGAGGCGGCGATCGAGAA
>JAUIGD010000189.1 GCA_030430255.1 Verrucomicrobiia bacterium | reverse complement strand
TCAAACTGACTAACAAAGCCACTACTACGATTGGGATGCGGACACGGCATCCGCCCCAACTATACCTATTATGGAAAAGTACAAGAATTACTTTCGCTCTTTCCCTAAAGGCATTGGGGCTAGCCTGAATGGCGCTTGGTGAAGCAGAATCATCGACGGGTGGCAGCGTCCCGGAGACCGCTCGCTCGGAGCCGTCAAGGCATCCGGGGCGTCCCCGGGGCTCGGCGCGCCGGCTCCAGCGCGGGGTCCTTCCGGCGCTGCGCTTGTCAGGATGACACCACACTTCCTCGGAAGGGCTGGTGGCCATCCCCTCACACCGCCCTGATTGCGCTCAAGTCCGCGGAGCGGTCACCCTGAGCAACGCGAAGGGCCTCTCACCGCGGACCGCGTCTCCGGAGCCCTTCGTGTTGAACGATCTCACCGCCTCCCCGGTTGGGAACTCGACTCCGAGGGGCTGTTCCGCGCACGGCGAAAGCGGCGGAACCCACGAGGATCTCCCGGAGCGAGCATCGATTTCGTTCTCGACTCAATCCGCCGAGTGCCCGGCTAAACCGAGCGCCATTCTGCCTACGAGCCGGTCACCACGCCAACACCCTCAGCGTCAACGAGGGCGAGCCACAGCCCGGAGCTTGGTGATCGATCCGGGCTAGGAGGGACTAACCCGCCCGCCGCAGCTTGGGGAGTCCGAGCTTCGGCAATTCGCGATTGCCCGAGCGTTGGTAGAGGAGCAGGAGGCCGACGGCGGCGAGGGCGAAGTTGGTGATCCAGGCGCCGAGGAAAGCGGGGAGGCGCATGCCTTGCCCCATGGCGCGGAAGAACTCGGTGGAAACCATCAGCACGACGAAGATCAGCATCGCGGCGGCGACACCCCCCATCATCCCGCGGCGGGAGAAGACGATGCCGCACGGGGCGGCGACGAGCGCGATGATGAAGCAGCTCCACGGTTTCGCCCAGCGGTAGTGGCGCTCGGTCTGGTAGGGGGCGAGCAGCTTGGCCGGTTGGTCGCGGTTGGCGCGCAGGTGGAAGCCGAGGCCCGGGGCGCCCATGGCTTCGGCCTCGAGGCTCTCGCTGTAGATTTTCCACGGTGTTTCGCGCCATCCGGAGACGATCTCGTTGGTGAACTCCCGCGTCTCGACGCCGCCGTCGCCGTCGGTGTAATCGTAGCGCTTGCCGCCGATGAACCGCCACTCACCGGTGAGGTGGTTCCAGTCCGCCTTGCCCGCGAGATAGACGAAGAGGGGTTTGCCGTCTGCGGAAAACTGGTGCACCTCGACGTTGCGCAGCTTCTCCGTGCCGAGGTCGAAGGGGATGCGGCCGACGAACCATGAGCGGTTGTCGATGCGGTTGCGGTAATGCTTCGCCCGCTCGACGAAGAACCGCCCATCGAAGTCGCCCTTCTGTTCGTCGGCCATGGTTGTCATGACGCTCTCCTTGCGCGCCGCAGCCTCCGGCGCCCACTCGTAGTTCAATGTCAGCGCGATGAGCGAGGCGTAAGCGCCGACGAAAAAGATGGGCATCAGCACCTTGGGCAGGCTCTTGCCGGCCGTGAGCATGGAGATGATCTCGTTCGACTTCGACATCTTGCCCAAGGCGTAGAGGATGGCGAGCAGCAGGGTGACCGGGAGGATCAACACGATGACCTCGGGGATCTGCACGAGGTAGAATTGCAGCACGAGCGCGGGCCGGGCATCGAGGTCGAAGAAGTCCTTGCCGTTGTCCATGATGTCGAAGATGAACCAGATGGCGAGGAAGCCGAGGAAGCAGTAGGCGAAGGGGACGAGGAAGGCCCGCAGGATGTAGCGGGAGAGCAACGAGGCGCGGGTGTAGAGGAACACCAGCAGCGGGGGGCTGAGGATGAGGACCCCGGTGAGGCCGAGGCGGAACACCGCGCTCAGCGGTGGCGGATCGACGCCGGCGAGCTCGAGGTTGGAAGCCCCTTGGCTGGCGATCTCCTCGGCGATCCAGATCGCGAACACGATACCGCTGCCGATGGCCGCGGGGAGGAACGGCGGTCCGGATCGGCGGGCGCGGATCAGGGCGAGGATCAACACCGGCACCAGCAGCAGGAGCAACAGGTAGGCCGACTGCATGCAGAAGCGGAACACCGGCAGCGGTTCGCCGTCGGCATCGTAGCTGGACAGCGGGTAGCGTTCGGAGGCCGCGGCCAGCGAACGGAAGAGCAGGTGGAGCGCGGCGGCCGCGACGGCGAGCAGCGCGGCGATCGACACCAACCTCGGCGTCTCCAGCAGCCATCGCCACAGCGGGGCGAGGGCTGGGGGGCGGTCGTCGAGGGCGCGCGGCTTCTTCGGCATGGTCAAACTCAGCGGCGAAGTTCGGGCGCGGGTTGCGGCGGGTCAAGGTGATGCCGCCCGCCCGGGTCGCGATGAACGCAATTTCATGCCCCGCCGGGACCGCCGTCCGCCGCGTCGAACTCGGGCAGCACGGCGCCGATGTCGGGGTGGGCGCTGCAGAGCGCCTCGATCTCGGCCTCCTCCATGACCAGGAAGGCGGTGGAGAGGGCATCGGCGAGCGCGGCGCCCGGGGCGAGCGCCCAGGCGTTGAACTTGGCGGCGGTGACCGGCACGCCGCGCCGCGGGTCGATGACGTGCTCGCCCTGTTCGCTGAAGCCGGAACCGCTGAGGGCGCGGTCGCGCAAGGTGAAGGCGGGCGCCCCGGGGACGCCGGTCCCGGTCGGCCAGCCGTCGCCGTCCGGCCCCTCGCCGAAGCCGAGCAAGGTGCTGCCGCCCGCGTCGAGGAGGGCGTTCTCGACCTCGAGCTCCCTCAGCTTGGCGGCCATCTGATCGAGGGCGTAGCCCTTGCCGATGCCGCCGAGGTCGAACCAGCGCTCCTCCCCGCGGGCGGTGGCGCGGCGCGCGGCGGCGTCGAGTTCCACCTTGTCCATGCCGCAGGCCGCCTTCGCGCGGGCGATCTCGGACTCGCTCGGCGCCCGTGGCTCGCCGTGTTCGCCGCGGTAGATCGACAGCAGCGGCGCGACGCTGATGTCGAAGGCGCCGTCGGTCGCCGCATGGACATCGATGGCGAGCGCGATGCAGTCGATCGCCGACTCGCAGAGGAGGATGGACTCGCCGTCGTCGAGGGCGTTGAGGCGGGCGATGTCCGAACTGGGGCGGAAGCGGGAGAGTTCGGCCTCGAGTTTCTCCAACTCGCGCAGCGCCTCGGCGGCGGCCAGCTTCCCATGCGCCCCGGCATCGTCCGGGAGCAGGATCCGGAACTCGGTGGCCATGGCGTGTTCGGCGACGGTGATCATCGGGATGGGGGGGCGGAAGGTGGGATGGCGCCTACTGCGTGATCGGTCGGCGGGAGACCATCTCGTAGAAGAGCTCCTTCTCCGTGTAGGAATTCAGCAGCACATTCGGGCGCAGTTCCCGCATGTCGGGCCCGATGTAGCGGTCGCCGAGGAGCGGTTCGACCTGCTCGGAGTAGGCGGCGTCGATGATGATCACGTCGGCCCCGACCGGCGGCGCCACCGCGGGCGCGAACCCCGCCCGGCCAGCCGCCGCGATGTCGCGGAAGTACCAGGGTAGCGGCCAGCCGAACTCGGGGTGGAAGACCTGCACCGTGAGGTCGGGTTTGATGCCCTTCATCTCTTCGACGTCGGCGACCAGCTTCGAGACCAGCCGGGTGGTCGTGTGGGAGTACACGTAGGGCGTGCGCTTGGGTTCGGCGGGGAAGTCGAAGTTGGCGGCGGTGTTCTGGCGCCATGCCGCGAGGCTGGCGGCGGCGATGGCGAGCGCCGGCAGGGCCTTGGCAGGCAGCGGCCGGCACCAATGCAGGAGGCTGGCGAACCCGAACCCGGCGAGCAGCAGGGCGGCGTGCAGGAAGGGGAGGATCGACCACGGCGTCTTGTAGGCGATGGCCGAGTAGATGAGGAGGAGCGCCAGCGCGTAGAGGCTGAGCGTGCGGAGGAAATACCGCCGCGCGGGGGCGAGGTCGCGGCGCAGGAAGGCGGCGACGAAGCCGACGAGGGCCAGCAGCAGCGCGGGCAACTCGGTGAAGGTGGTGATCTCCATCTTCGACCAGGCGAGGAGCTTCAAGTAGTAGCCCGCCGGCTTCTCGTGGCCGACGCCCTCGGCGCGCTCGCCGTAGTGGAAGTAGGTCAGGTAGCTTTCGCGGATGTTCTCCCACGCGTTGGCGCGATCGCTGAAGAAGACCGCGTAGAGCAACGCCGAGACCAACAGCGAGGCGACCAAACCGATCCCGCCGTGAAGCAGCAGCGTCCGGGCTCGGAGCTTCGGTTCAGCCTGGCGTTGCATCGCGGCGGGCAGGTAGGTCATGGCGAGCGCGACACCCAGGGCGACGATCGACAGCGCGAAGGTCTCCTTGGTGGCGTGCATCCAGCCAGCGCAGGCCGCGGCGCCGAGCAGGGGGAGCAGACCCGGCTTGCGCAGGTAGCGCCACAGGCAGGCGAAGGAGAGCGCCAGCAGCAGCACCAGCGGCAGCTCCATGATGAAGTATCGGCTGTAGTAGACATGCATCGGCGACAGCGCGACGAGGAGCGCCGTCGCCGCGACCCCGGCCGCGCCGAGCGGGCGCCAGAATAAGAGCGAGGCGGCGATCAAAGCGATGCCGCACAGCGCGGGGGCGAGGCGGACCAGCGTCTCGGTCAGCTCCGGGTACGTCTTCGCCCCGCCCGACCAGGCGATGGGTGCGGTGATGTAGAGCAGCCCGGGGCCGTGGCCGTCGGTGGGCAGGTAGTCGAAGCCGCGCCCCTCGATCAGGTCGCCGACGCGCGATGCCTGGATGGCCTCGTCGGTGTGCATGGGGCGGAGGTCGAGGCGCGAGGTGCGCAGGTAGCTGCCGAGGGCGATCGCGCCGGCGACCACGAGCAGGCAGACAAGCGCGGCGGCGCGAGGGGACGGGAGTCGGGAGGGCACGGCGCATCTAAACGTGCTCCCCCGAGCGGCGCAACCGGGCAGCCGTTCCGGTCGCGGCAGGTTTTCCCTTGATCCTCCGCTGCCCTGTGGTTGTCTGTCGCCCGAGTCCCGAACGCGCACCCGAAACGACGCGGACGAATCTTTTTATCACGACCGAGAGCCCTCACCCTTTTCGCGATCGCTATTTTTTGCAGCGGGGGTGTCGTGAAGGCAGATAGGATCGACTTCTCCGGCCGGGAGGACATGGAGGAGGTCAGTGAGGATGGCGTCGCGGTGCTCTCTTGGAGCGCGCCGGAGGGGGCGCTCGTCGAGGTGCAACAGGCGGCGGACGCGGAGTTCTCCGAGGCCGAGACGCGCTACGCTGGCGGCGACCCGGGGACGGTGGTGACGGGCTTGCCCGAGGGCGACCACTACTTTCGCATCCGCAGGTCACCCGATGGCGGTTGGAGCCCGCCGCTGCGCGTCCGCGTCCAGTTCGTCGCCCGCTGGAAGCTCTACCTGCTGATGGGGCTCGGCGGGGCGGTGGCGTGCGGCACCGTCGGGGCGATCCTGTTCGGACACGCGCGGACGAGGCGGGAAGGGGGGCGGGCATGATCGCGGCGGCGGCCCCCAAACTCGACCCGGCGCTCGGCTGGGGTATCGTGATCGGGCTCGGGCTCGTCTGGATTTCGCTCGGGGTCTTGTGGGGGCGCAAGGCGAGGGACTCCGAGGGCTTCATGCTCGCCGGACGCAAGGTCGGGCTCTCTCTCGGCAGCGCCACGGCGATGGCGACCTGGGTGACTTCGAACACGACGATGCTGGCGCCCGTCTTCGCCCTGACGATGGGCGTCTGGGGGATGCTCGCCTACTCCACGGCGAGCTTCGGGCTGATGCTGTTCGCGTTCTTCGCCTTCCGGATCCGGCGCCTTCTGCCGCATGGCTTCACCGCAGGAGACTTTTTCCGGCTTCGCTTCGGGCGCGCCGGCTGGACCCTGTTCTTGCTCATCACGATGGTCTACTCGATGGCGTGGCTGGTGAGCATGGCCGTCGCGGGCGGCAAGTTGCTCGAGGCGCTGGCGGGCATCGACTACGCGCAGGGCATGACCTTGATCCTCGTCGTCTGCGTGGTCTACACCCTTTTCGGGGGGCTCTACGCGGTGATCGGGACCGACTTTATCCAGAGCCTGATCATCTTGCTCGGCATCGTGTTCATCGGGGGGTTGGTGGTCGCCAAACTCGACTTCGCCGAGGCCTACGCGCATGTCTCGACCCACCAGCCGACGCTGGTCACGGTGCTCGCCCCAGCCGCGTTGCTGGCGGTGTTCAACAACCTGCTGTTCGGCTTCGGTGAGGTGTTCCACAACAACGTCTGGTGGTCGCGCGCCTTCGCCATGCGCGAGGAGGTGGCGCCGAAGGCGTTCTTCCTCTCCGGCCTCCTCTGGTTCCCCATCCCCATCGCCGCCGGCTTCATCGCGCTCGCCGCGGCGCCGATGGGCATCAACATCGTCGACAAGGACCAGACCGGCCCGGTGGTGGCGGCGGCGGTGATGGGGGACGCCGGCCTCGGGGCGGTGGCCGGGGTGTTGATCCTGATCGTGCTGTTCTGTTCGATGGCCTCCTCGATCGACTCGCTGCTCGCCGCGACCTCCGACCTGCTCATCAAAGATGTCGGCGGCGGGCTGCTCGGTGCGCTGCGCGGCGAGGCGGGCTTCCGCAAGGTGGCGTCGGTGGTGATCGTCGGCGTCGGGGCGCTCACCTGGCTCCTGGCCTATCACTTCAGCAACTCGATCCTCGAGGTGCTGTTCGTCTCCGGGCCGCTGGTCGGGAGCCTGATCTGGCCGGTGATCGCCGGGCTCTACTGGCGCCGGCTCAACCGCGGGCTCGCGCTGATCGGCATCGCGACCGGATCGCTGCTCGGGCTCGTCGCCTATTACCAACTCGGCTGGTTCACCGCGACCGTGGTCGGGGCGGGGGTGTCGATGCTCTTCACGGTCGCGGCGCGCTGGATCGACGCGCGGGATTGGCCAGATGCGAATGCGAATCCGGATCCGGGCAAGGCCGAACCGCATCCAACCTAGTCGACGAAGACCCATGTTCCCTTCCACCTTCGTACACGCGCTCGCCTTGGTCGCTCTCATCTGGACCGCCCTCGGCGCGCTGAGTTTGTTGGCCCTCCTGGTACGCGATTGGCTCAAAGGAAAGCTCTGGTAGCGACCAACCCGAACCCCTGCCTGCCATGAACGCACGCCAATCTGCCCAAGACCTCCCCGAGAACGCCGTCGCCCAGCACATCGAGCCGCCCGACGGCTCGGAGGCGATCCGCCCGGAGCCATCCAACCTCTTCGAGGACAACCCCGTGCGCTTCGACGTCCTGCGCGAGTTGGAGGGGGAGAACATCCTCGGTGTCGGCCAGTTCAGCTTCGAGCAGGTCACCGAACTGTGTAAGCTGGCGGCGATCCTCGAGGAGGTCGAGATCTGGCCCTACCACCCGCTCGACGGCAAGATCGCGGTGACCGCCTTCTTCGAGGCCTCGACCCGCACCCGGACGAGCTTCGAGAGCGCGGTGTTGCGGCTCGACGGCAAGGTGATCTCCATCGCCGACGGCGGGACGACCGGGCAGGCGAAGGGGGAGTCGCTGGCCGACATCGGCGAGATGTTCAACGCCTACGCCGACCTGATCATCATGCGGCACACCAGGACGGACTCGCTGGAGCAGATCCTGCAGAGTTTGCGCATCCCGCTGATCAATGCCGGCAACGGATCCGGGGAACACCCGACCCAGGCGCTGGCCGACTGGTTCGCCCTGCTCAAATGGAAGCCCGGGCTCGCCGCACCGCGCGCCCCGGGGGCTGAGAAGCTGGAGCTCGGCATCCTCGGGACGCCGGGCTCGATGCGGGCGGTGAAATCGTTCCTGCTGATGGCGCTGCTCTTCCAAGCGCACATCGGCAAGGTGACGGTCATCTCCGAGATGGCTGACCCGTTCGGCGAAGACGTGACCGAACAGCTGAAGGACGCAGGCATCGACTACGAGGTCTCCAACGACGTCCGCGAACACCTCCCGGGCCTCGACGTGATCTACATGAACTCCATCGCATTCCTAGGCGACTCCTACCGCAACCTCGACGCGCGCTTCAAGCTCGACGCCGGGAGCCCGATCAAGGACAGCGCCGTGATCCTCCACCCGCTGGCCCGCCTCGACGAGCTCGACACCTCCCTCGACAAGACCCACCACAACCTCTACTGGTCGCAGGCGCACGGCGCGGTCTTCATCCGCCAAGCCCTGTTGATGGCGGTGCTCGGCCGGCTCGACGCCCTCCCCGACCTGAACGAGATCGAGGGCCAACCCCGCGCGGGACGCTAGCCATGTGCGGGATCGCAGGACACTTCTCGGCTTGCCCCCTGCCGGGCGACACGGCGGACCGGCTCGACCGGCAGTTGCGCACCATCGTCCACCGCGGCCCCGACGGCCGAGGCCAGTTCGTGCTCGCGGACAAGGGCGTGGCGCTCGGGCACACGCGGCTGGCGATCAACGACCTCGAGGGCGGCTGCCAGCCGCTGCAGGCGGTCGACGGGCGCTACGTGCTGACCACCAACGGCGAGTTCTACGACTTCAAGCGCCACCGCTCGACGCTGATGGCGGAGGGCGACCGCTTCCTCTCCAAGTCCGACTCGGAGATCGCCATCGGCCTCTATCGGAAACACGGGCTCGACTTCACCGAGCACCTGCGGGGGGAGTTCGCCTTCGCGCTCTACGACACCCTCGAGGACGAACTGATCCTCGTCCGCGACCGGTTCGGGGTGCGGCCGCTGTTCTACTGGCTGTCGCCCGACGGCGTGACCTTGGTCTATGGCTCGGAGGCGAAGTCGGTGCTCGCCCACCCGGACGTGCCCGCGAAGCTCTGCCCGCAGGCGGCGCTCCACCAGCTGATGCAAACCATCGCCCCAGGGACCTCGGCCTTCGAGGGCGTGGTCTCGCTCGACCCCGGGCACCTGCTGCGCTTGCGCCGGCGCGGGGGGCGGCTGGAGATCTCGAAGCACCGCTATTGGGACTACGATTTCCCTGAGGAGGGGGCGCGGCCGCGCGAGGTCGATGCGGAGGCCCATGTCGAGCGCGTCCGCGACGAGTTGATCCGCGCCATCGTCCTGCGTCTCGAGGCGGACGTTCCGGTGGGTTGCTATCTCTCCGGGGGGATCGACTCCTGTTCGATCCTCGGGCTGGCCACCGGCGCGATGCAGTCGCCGACCAAGGCCTACACCATCTCCTTCGACGACGACTCCTACGACGAGGCGCCGATCGCGCGCGAGATGGCGGAGTCGATGGGCGCCGATCAGGAGCTCATCCGGCTGCAGGCCGCCGACCTCTACGGCCAGAATTACATCGACACCGTCTGGCACGCCGAGCGCACCTTCTACAACACGCTCGGCGTCGCCAAGAACCTGATGTCGAAGCGCGTCTGGGATTCCGGCTACCGCTGCGTCATCACCGGCGAGGGCGCCGACGAGCTGTTCGCCGGCTATCCGGCCTTCAAGCGCGACATGTTCCTGCACGGGCTCGACCACGAGCCGCCGGAGGTGCGCGCCGAGTACCAGGCGGCACTGGAGCGCACCAACTCCCTGTTCAAAGGCGCGATCCTCGCCGAGAACGAGCGGACCCACCCGGCCTGGGACGCCCTCTGCGGGTTCACCCCCTCGTGGATCCAGCCGTGGATGGACACGCTCGACCTCGCCCGGCCGCTGCTCTCCGACGACCTGCGGCACGAGCTGCGCGACTACGACCCGATCGCGGAGATCGCCGGGCGCATCGACAAGACGATGCTCGAAGGGCGCCACCCGCTCGACAAAGCGCAATACACCTGGAGCAAGTGCCAGCTCGAAGGGCAGATCCTGAACTGGGGCGGCGACCGCGTCGACATGGCGAACTCGATGGAGTCGCGCCCCGCATTCCTCGACCACCATCTGGCGGCCGCGGCGGTGGAGGTGCCGCCGAGCCTGCGCATCAAGGGCAACATCGAGAAACACGTCTTGCGCGAGGCGGTGAAGGGGGTGCTCCCGGACGTGCTCTACAAACGGGAGAAGTTCGCCTTCATGGCGCCGCCGGCCCATACCGACCCGGCGAAACGCGAGGCGGTCGAGGCGCTGATCGGCGACTACTTGAACCCCGCGGCGGTGGCCGGCGCCGGCATCTGCTCGCCGGAGAGGGTGGGGGAGTTCCTCGCCGACTACCGGGCCGATACCGACGCCACATCGCTGGTGCGCAAAGACACGCTCCTCAACCACCTGCTGACGCTGCACATCCTGCACTCGCAGTTCTGCGCCGGATGAGTTCGACCGGTCCACCGCGCGTCGATATCGAGCGGATCAAAGCCGACATCCTCGCGCTCGCGGAGATCGGGCGCGACGAGCGCTCGCGCGGGATCTACCGCATGGCCTTCAGCGACGCCGACATGGAGGGCAAGCGCTGGCTGCTGCACCGCATCGAGGAGAACGGCCTGCGCCCGGGGTCCGATGGCGCCGCCAACATCTCCGGCGTGCTGGACGGGGAGCGGGATTCGCCGCGGGTGATGGTCGGTTCACACATCGACACCGTCCCCTGTGCCGGCATGCTCGACGGCACGCTGGGGGTGGTGGTCGGGCTCGAGTGCCTGCGCGTGATGAAGACCTCCGGCCAGCCCCCCGCCCGCACGGTCGAACTGATCGCCTTCAGCGACGAGGAGGGGCGCTTCGGCGGCACCTTCGGGTCGGAGGCTTTCACCGGCCAGCTCACGCCGCAGCGGCTCGAGAGCGCCCGCGACCTCGACGGCGTCCCGCTGCGCGACGCGATGTTGGCGCACGGCTTGGACCCGATGCGGGCGCTCGACGCGCGCCGGCCGCCGGAGGAGATCGCCGCCTACCTCGAGCTGCACATCGAGCAGGGGCCGGTGCTCGACGAAGCGCGGCTGCAGGTGGGGATCGTCGAGCAGATCACCGGGCTGCGCTCGTGGTCGCTGCGCTTCGACGGCGAGGCGAACCACGCCGGGACGACGCCCATGAGCTACCGCAAAGACGCGTTCATGGGGCTCGCGGACTTCGCCCACGAACTGCCGCGCATCCTCGAGGAGAACGGCGGCGACCACAGCCGGGCGACGATCGGCAAGGCGGAGATCCGCCCCGGGGCGCCGAACTCGGTGCCGGGCGCGGTCGAGTTCTCACTGGACTTCCGCGACCCGAGCGAGCCGGTGCTCGACGAACTTTCACTGGCCATCCAGAAGGCCCTGGCGGCCGTGGCGCGAAGGCGCGGGCTGCGGTTCGAATTCCAGCCGCAGGGCGAGATCTTGCCGGTCGATTGCCACCCCGATCTGGTCGACCTGCTCGCCGCCGAGGCGGCCCGGCTGGGCTTGCGGTCGAAGCGCATGCTGAGCGGCGCGGCGCACGATGCGCAGGTCGTCGGGCGCATCGCCCCGGTGGCGATGGTCTTCGTGCCGAGCAAGGGCGGCCTGAGCCACTCGCCGGCGGAGTGGACCTCGTGGGAGGACATCGAGGCCGGGGCGCAGCTGATGCTCGGGGCGTTGACGAAGCTGGCGGCGGGTGCGGTTTTGGACGAAGACCAACCATGACCGACCGCGCGCACTCCGACCCGCTCCGACCGATCTACCGCGAAGGGTTCATCGAGAACCCCAAGCACGGCAAAGACCTCCGCAACCGCGACGCGGCCCTGCTCTGCATCGACAT
>JAUIGD010000188.1 GCA_030430255.1 Verrucomicrobiia bacterium | reverse complement strand
TGATCCTCGGCCACAGCGCCGCCGTCGCCGCGTCGATCAGCATCGACCTCGACGCCCCCGTCCAGGAC
Organism: Verrucomicrobiia bacterium; assembly: GCA_030430255.1. Lineage (GTDB taxonomy): Bacteria > Verrucomicrobiota > Verrucomicrobiia > Verrucomicrobiales > DEV007 > JAUIGD01. Next base: position 11,552 of record JAUIGD010000188.1, on the reverse strand, counting down.
GTCCCCTACGAGCAGCTCCGCGCCAAGCTGCTCGAGCAGAAGCAGGTGCTCGAGTACCAGGCGCCGCCCGCCCGCTCCGGCGGGCGCGGCATCGACGCCGACAGCCTGCCCGGGGTCGTCGTCGACGACAGCGAGGCCGAACTGACCGGCTTCGGGGTCACCAGCACCAGCACCTTCCCCTACGTCGGCGCCGGCTACCGGCACGACGGCGACTCCCCGGAGGGCCTCCAGGGCGCGCGCTTCATCCCCGACCTGCCGGAGGTCGGCGTCTACGAGATCCGCGTCGCCTATCCCGCCCACGAGAACCGCGCCAAGAAGGTCGAGGTCAAAGTCCGCACCGGCCGCGAGGTCGAGCGCTTCACCATCGACCAGACGAAGCGCCCGGAGATCGACGGCCTCTGGCACCGCCTGGGCCGGCTCCACCTGGCGGATGGGAAAAACACCATCGTCGAGATCACCAACGAGGGCGCCGAGGGCTACGTCGTCATCGACGCCGTGCAGTTCCTGCCGGTAGAGTGAGCGGGGAGATGCGTGCACCCGCGGCGGCCGAAGTTTGATTTGGCAACCCCTTGCCGTATGCTGCCGAAACGTTCCGGAGACAGATGCACAGCGACGCCGATCTCAAAGCCCTGCAAGACGCGATCTACCGCGAGAAGGTCGAGCGCGCGCGCGAGATGAGCGCGTTAGAGAAGTTCGAGGCGGGCCAGGAGCTGTTCGAAGCGGGTTGCGTGCAAATGCTGGGCGATATCCGCACCGATATGCCGGAGGCTGGTGAGGGGGAGGTTGCGGAGGAGGTGAGCCGGCGCCTCGCCATCGGCCGCCGCCTCGATCGGCTCCAGCTTCGGCGGACTTATCGCGGATGAGAACGGAGTCGCTCGCCTTCACGTTGGCGCGAACGCTCGGGGAACTCGGGATCGACTACATGCTGGTCGGCTCGTTCGCGAGCAGTCAATACAGCTTCCCGCGCTCCACCAAGGACGCGGACTTTGTGATCGATGTGCCCCCCGGCCAGATCGGCCGCCTCTACGAGTCGCTCGAAGGCGAGTGGACGATCGACTCGCAGATCACCTTTGAGAGCATCACAGGATCCAAAAAGCTGGAGCTTCGCCACCCCGGCACCAAGTTTTTGATCGAACTCTTCTTCCTCACCGACGACCCGCACCACCGGGAGCGGTGGGCGCGGCGGCAGCAGCGGCGGGTCGGCGAAGAGTTTCTGTGGTTCCCCAGCCCCGAGGATGTGATCATCCAGAAGCTGCGCTGGGGACGCCCGAAGGACCTCGACGATTCGACAGCTGTCATCTCCGTCCAGGCCTCTGCGCTCGACTTCCCCTACATCGAGAAATGGTGCCGCCAGCACGGCACCCTCGACCGCCTAGAGGCCATCCGCGCACAGCTCCCCCCCGACCTCGGCGGCACGGGGCCGCCGTAGAGCTCTGCCCGCTGTCCGCGATGCGGGAGGATGACGCGCCCCGACCGCAGGCATCGGCAGCGCCCCAGAGGTGCCGCCGCGGACAAAAAGCACTTCACCCGCCGCCCTGCCCGTGTTAGGGCACCCGCCCGTCGTTTCCCCACAGGCGACCCTCCCCGCCTCCGCGCGCCCGTCCCGCGCTGCGCCTCCCACTCAGAAACGACCCGATGTTTGATCTCTTCCGCAAGAAGAACGGAAACTACAAAGACGACACCCTCTCCGGCCTCACCGTCGCGCTGGCGCTCGTGCCGGAGGCCATCGCCTTCTCCTTCGCCGCCGGCGTCGACCCCTTGGTCGGCCTCTGGGCCGCCGTGTTCATGGGCTTCATCACCGCCGCCTTCGGCGGCCGCCCGGGGATGATCTCCGGGGCGACCGGCGCCATCGCCGTCGTCGCGGGGAAGGCCGTCCAGCACGGCGACAAACTCGGCGAGGGCCTCGGCATGCAGTACCTCTTCGCCGTCATCATGCTGGCGGGCGCGATCCAGATCCTGTTCGGCCTGTGCAAGCTCGGCCGCTTCATCCGCCTCGTCCCCCACCCGGTGATGATCGGCTTCGTCAACGGGCTCGCCATCGTCATCCTCATGGCGCAGTTCCCGTCGTTCAGAGACCTGGGGACCGGCCAATGGCTGAGCGGCGCGCCCTTGTTCACCATGCTCGGCCTGGTGGCGCTCACCATGCTGATCATCCAGTTCCTCCCGCTGCTGACCAAAGCCGTGCCGTCCGCGCTGGCGGCGATCGTCACCGTCGGCTTGATCGCCTACTTCTTCTTCAAAGACTCGGCCACCGTCTCCGACGTCCTCGCCAGCTCGAAGGTGAACCCCAACCCCGAGGGCAAACTCTCCGGCGCCTTCCCGCTGCCGGCGTTGCCCACCGGGATCGCCTGGGCGACCGAGTGGGGGTTCCTCCTCAAGACCGCCTTCATCGTCGCCATGGTCGGCATCATCGAGTCGCTCATGACGCTGCAGCTCATCGACGAGATCACCGAGACGCGGGGGGGGGGCAACCGCGAGTGCATCGCCCAGGGCGGCGCCAACTTCCTCTCCGGCCTTTTCGGTGGCATGGGCGGCTGCGCGATGATCGGCCAGTCGCTGATCAACATCAAATCCGGCGGCCGCGGCCGCACCTCGGGCATCGTCGCCGCCGTCGCGTTGGCCTGCTTCATCATGTTCGCCGGCCCGGTCATCGAGAAGATCCCGGTCGCCGCGCTCGTCGGCGTCATGTTCATGGTCGTGATCGGCACCTTCGAGTGGTCGTCGCTGCGGACCTTCGGCAAGGTGCCCTTCTCCGAGATCATCGTCATCGTCGCCGTGACCTTGACCACCGTGATCCTGCACGACCTGGCCACCGCGGTCTTCGTCGGCATCATCCTCTCCGCCCTCGTGTTCGCCTGGGAGAGCTCGAAGCATGTCATCGTCAAAGTCGAGAAGGAGAGCGCGGACGAGAAGATCTACTCGCTGGAGGGCCTGCTCTACTTCGGCTCCGTGCGCGAGTTCGCCGAGCACTTCCAAGCGAAGTCCGACGTGCCGAACATCGTCATCGATTTCGCCGGCGCGCGGGTCTGTGACCTCTCGGCGCTGGAGGCGATCAACGCCCTCGCCGGCCGCTACCGCGCCGCGGGCAAAAATCTGCGCCTGCGCCACCTCTCGGCCGACTGCCGGAACATGCTCGAGCGCGCCGGCGCCATGGTCGAGGTCGAAGTCCTCCCCGACGACCCCGCCTACAGCGTCGCCAACCTGCGCGCCGACGCCCGGTAGGCGGCGCCCCTTCTTCGCCGCCGAGAGGCATTGCCGCCGGACGCGGTGGGCGCTATCTTCGCCCCATGTCGGCAACTCTCGTCGCCCCCCCCGAAGCTCCGCCGGAGCGCCTCAGCTTCCACCCCGGCGTCGTCCCCGCCAGCGCGCTCGACTACGAGCGCCAGGGCCCGCTCGTGCTCCCCGGCTACACGTGGGACCACTACCTCTCCCTCGACGAACTCCTGTCCGGCTCCGGCGTCCGCGTGCGGTTCCTAAACCACCACATCGAGATCATGGCCCCCATCTCCGCCGAACACGAAGAGAAGAAAGTCCACCTCGGCCGCCTAGTCGATGTCTGGTGCGAGGAACGGGACATCGCCTCGTTCGGGCGAGGCTCGACGACGCTCAAGCGCGAGGGGCAGGCCGGCGGCGAACCCGACGAGTCGTTCCACTTCGGCGAGGTGAAGGACCGCCCGGACTTGGTCATCGAGATCGCCCTCTCCAGCGGCGGCCTCAGCAAGCGCGCCTTCTACGCCGAGTTCGGCGTGCCCGAGCTGTGGATCTGGCGCAAAGACGCGCTCGAGGTGTACATCCTCGACCCGGCCACCGGGAGCTACCGGGCTTCGGCAGCGAGCGAAGTCCTGCCCGGCGTCGACCTCGACGCCCTCGCCGAGTGCACCCTCCTCCCCAGCACCAGCGCCGCCATCAAAACCTTCCGCGCCCGCATCGCCCGCTGACCACCCGCCAGGACGATGAGCCCCCACCGCCCCGCCCTAGTCCTCGCCGCCCTCCTCGCAGCGGCGACACCGCTCTGCGGCGAGGAGGTCATGCTGGCGTTCGAAGCCGAGGCCGCGACGGTGGTCGGCACCCCGTTCGGGATCGACGTCCCGCGGCTGACGACCGTGACCGGCACCTTCACCTATCAAACTGATGGAGCGATCGATTCGAACAGCTCCCCCGATCGTGGCGAGTACCGCTTCGCCGGCGGCGCGACGTTCACCGCCGGTTTCCTCGGCCACACCGTGACCGGCTCCGCGACCCCGTTGATCGAGGTCCAGGACTTCAGCAGCAGCGAGACGTTCCGTTACGACGACGGTGGCGACGAGCACGCGATGTCCTTCGACGGCACGCCGGACCCGTCCATCGACCTCTGGCTCTCGATCACCGACGGCTCGGCCTCGTCGTTGGCCGGCGACTCCCTCCCCGCACCGTTCCCGATGCCGTTCGCGCCGGAGATCGAGCCGCGCCTGCCCCACACCTTCTCCCTCGCGGACTACGGCGGGACGCTGCTGCTGCAGCTGGTGCGCCTCGAACAGATCGAGGGCGACCCCGACCGGCCGATCGTCACGGCAGTGGGGCTCGCCGGGGACGGGGCGCCGACCTTGGAATTCCGGAGCCGCAGCGGAAACCGCTACGGGATCGAGTTTTCAACCGACCTCGAGATATGGGTGCAGATCGCCCAGGTCGAAGCGGCGTCCGCCCTCACCGAGTTCACCGACTCCGGCCTCGCCGGGCGCTCCGGCGGTGCGCTGCCAGGAAGAGCCTGCTACCGAATCCGCGCCCTCGACTGAATCCGATGGCACGGCGCGTCGGGCGCGTGGGGCGCATCGGCCACGTCGGGCGCATCAGCCAGGCGGAGGACGTCGGGCGCGCCCTCGGCGAATGGTCGGGGCGGCAGGATTTGAACCTGCGACTTCCTGCTCCCAAAGCAGGCGCTCTGCCAAGCTGAGCTACGCCCCGTTTCCGCAGCGCCCAGACTCCGCCTCCGGCGGGGACCTTGCAAGCGGGATTTCCGCCACCCGAGGCGCGGCCGAACGCCGGGCGGCGCGGGCTTTGCCCCTTGTCAAACGCCGTGGCGGCGCTACCCGTCCCGTCCTGCCATGGCTCAAGGAAACGAACGAAAGACCCTCGAAGAACGTGCTCAGATGTCCGACTCGGAGCGCCTGCGCCACTCTTGCGCCCACGTCATGGCCACCGCCATCGCCCGCCTGTGGCCCGACGCCCAGTTCGCCTACGGCCCCCCCATCGACCACGAAGTCTACGGGTTCTACTACGACTGCGAACTCTCCCACCGGATCTCGCCGGACGACTTCGAGGCCATCGAGGCGGAGATGAAGAAGGTGGTCAAAGAGAACCAGCCCTTCGAGCGCGCCGTCGTCTCGCGCGACGAGGCGATCGCGCTGGCGAAGTCCGGGCGCCTCGGCGGCCTCGCCGAACGCGACGCCGAGAGCACGTTCAAGCTCGACCTCCTCGAGGACATCCCGGAGGGCGAGGAGATCTCCATCTATAAGAACGGAGACTTCTGGGACCTCTGTGCCGGGCCACACGTGCCGCGCACCGGCAACTGCAAAGCGTTCAAGGTGATGAGCGTCGCCTCCGCCTTCTACAAAGGCGACGCCGCGAACGCCCAGCTCCAGCGCGTCTACGGGCACTGCTTCAAAAACAAGACCGCGCTCGCCGAACACCTGGAGCGCATCGAGGAGGCGAAGAAACGCGACCACCGCAAAGTCGGGCGCGAGCTCGGCCTGTTCGCCTTCGACGACGAGGTCGGCCAGGGGCTCGTGCTCTGGAAGCCGAAGGGCGCCGTCGTCCGCAACGAGCTGCAGAAGTTCATCTCCGCCGAACTCGACCGCGCCGGCTACAGCCAGGTCTTCACCCCGCACATCGGCAAGCTCGGCCTCTACCGCACCAGCGGCCACTTCCCCTACTACGAAGACTCCCAGTTCGCGCCCATCGTCGAACGCGAAACGCTGGCGCAGATGGCCGACGAGGGCTGCCCCTGCGGCGAGCTCAGCAACCGCCTCAAGTCCGGCGAGGCCGAGGGCTTCCTGCTGAAGCCCATGAACTGCCCGCACCACATCAAGATCTACGCGAGCGAGCACCGCTCCTACCGCGACCTCCCGGTGCGCCTCGCCGAGTTCGGCACCGTCTACCGCTGGGAGAAGTCCGGAGAGCTCGGCGGCCTCACCCGCGTGCGCTGCTTCACCCAAGACGACGCCCACCTGTTCTGCACCGACGATCAGGTGCAGCCCGAGATCATGGGCTGCCTCGACCTCGTCAAGAAAGTGCTGACCACGCTCGGCATCGACGACTACCGCGTCCGCGTCGGGCTGCGCGACCCCGACTCCAGCAAGTACGTCGGCGACCCGGCCAACTGGGACAAGGCGGAGAACGCCCTGCGCGAAGCGGCCGGATCGCTCGACGTCCCGTTCACCGAGGAGGCCGGAGAGGCCGCGTTCTACGGGCCGAAGATCGACTTCGTCGTCAAGGACGTCATCGGCCGCGAGTGGCAGCTCGGCACCGTGCAGGTCGACTACAACCTCCCCGAACGCTTCGGCCTCAGCTACATCGGCGCCGACAACAAACCGCACCAGCCGGTGATGATCCACCGCGCCCCGTTCGGTTCGCTCGAGCGCTTCGTCGCCGTCCTCATCGAACATTTCGAGGGCGCCTTCCCCACCTGGCTCGCCCCGGAACAGGTGCGCATTTTGCCCCTCTCCGACAAGTTCATGGACCCCGCCGCAGCGCTCCTCGCGGAAGTGGCCGCCACCGGCGCACGGGTGACGCTCGACCGCTCCGCCGAGAAGATGGGCGCCAAGATCCGCAACGCCCAGATCGACAAAGTGCCCTACATGCTGGTGCTCGGCGGCAAAGAGGTCGAGGACGGCACCGTCGCCGTGCGGCACCGCCATGCCGGCGACCTCGGCGCGATGCCCGCCGGCGAGTTCCTCGCCCGGTTCCGCCAAGAAGTCGAATCACGCGCCCTCCAGCCGATCGCCGCCGCCGAGTAGACCTCTGCCGCCAGGCTGGGCTCGGGTCCCGCCGCTGCCGAGGCGACGGAATTCCCTTGCAAAATCAGGCGATCGCCATTAAACACGCCGTCATTGGTGATCAGAAGGACGAATCCAACACCGTTTCTCTCCGCCACCGCGAAGGTGGCGTCCCCCGCGCATTGCGCCCCGGAGAGCCGCCCGCAGAGTTCCGGCGCTGTGGCTCCCCCCGCTCCCACCGAGCGGATCTGCTGGTTTTAATGATGGATCGAATCATTCTTACGCCGCTGGGCGGTTCCGGACACACTCCGGTCCTGCCTCGCCCCCAAACCCTCAACGCGGGAGGTCGCCATCGCTAGGCCGAGGAAACCGAGGCGCCGCCGTCCGCCCAGGGACCGCGTCAACGAACGGATCCGCGTGCCGAAGGTGCGCGTGGTTTTCGAGGACACACAGCTCGGTGTCATGGACACGCGCGAGGCCTTGCGGCTCGCGAAGAAGCGCGGGCTCGACCTCGTCGAGGTCTCTTCGAACGCCCGCCCGCCGGTGTGCAAGATCATCGACTACGGGAAGTTCAAGTACGACCAGAAGAAGCTCAAGAAGGAGCACCCGAAGAAGACCCACCGCCTCAAGGAGGTGAAATTCCGCGTCGGGGTGGCCGACCACGACTACTTGATCAAGATCACGCGCGCCGAGGGGTTCCTCATGTATGGCGACAAGACGCGGATCCAGATCATGTTCCGGGGGCGTCAGATGGCGCACAAGGAGATCGGCTTCGAACTCGTCGAGCGGATCCGCGAAGACCTCGCCGGCGTCGGCCACATCGACTCCGAGCCCCGGCTCTCGGGCCGTTTCATCTCGACGATGATCTCCCCGCACCCGGAGCACATGCGCAAACCGAAGTTCAAGGAGGATCACGAACACCCGCCCGAGGAGTTCGATGAGGACGACTTCGACGAGGAATTCGACGAACACCACGACGAGGAACACCTCGGCGAGGAGGACGACGACAAGGCGGCCGAGAAGAAGGGCAAAGGCGACCCCGAAGAGGAAGAGGAACGCCGCAAGCCCGAGGAACACCACCTTCCCGACGTCGAGGACGTCATCGCGACCCTCGAGGGCGACGACGGTCGCCCGAAGGGCAAGCGCAAACACTGATCTGCCACATGGTCCCCGGAGCCGATCCGGACGGGCAGGAACCCCCGCTGCTCATCGACATGGCGACCCACCAGCGCCACGTCGTCGCCGGTGACAGCTTCACGATCGGCCGCAGCCGCGCCGCCGACCTCGTCCTCGATAGCCCGCGGATCTCGCGCCAACACGCGATGCTCCGCCGCGACGAGGAAGGGGCCTATCTGTTCTTCGACCTGAACAGCTCGAACGGCAGTTGGGTGGACGGCAAGCAGGTGACGAAGCCCCAGCCGCTGCGTGACGGCAGCCAGATCCGCCTCGGCCCCTTCGGCTTCACCTTCCACGTCTTCGGAGGTCTCGATCCCCCTCCCCCCGCCTCCGAGCTGCGCCCCGACGCGACCATGGTGCTCGTCGATCGCCAGCCCATGGTGTTCGTCGTCGCCGACATCCACCGGTTCACCTCGCTCTCCGAAGGCCTCAAGGAACGCGCCGTCGCAGATTTGCTCGGGCCCTGGTACGATCGCTGCCGCGGGCTCGTGGAAGGGCAGTCCGGCGCGGTCGACAAGTTCATCGGCGACAGCGTGTTCGCCTACTGGTCGGGCCTGGCGGCCGACACCCACGCCGCCGCAGCCGCTTGCGCCGAGTCCCTGGCACGCTCGCTCGACGACCTTCCCGGTTTCAAGGGGGCGCGGTTGGGCGTCGCCCTACACTCCGGTTCCGCCGCCCTCTCGCCAGCCCCCGGGGGCGCGCACACCCCGCTCGGCGAAGCCGTCAATTTGACCTTCCGGCTCGAGACCCTCACCCGTGAAGTCCCCCACTCGATATTGGCTTCCGCCGACTTCCGCGAGCGCTGCCCGGAGCCGCTGGCGGAGCGCTTCACCAGCCTCGGCATGCACCCCCTGAAGGGGTTTCGGAAACAGTTTGAAGTCTACGCACTGACCTAGCCAACGCCCTCAGCGCCAACGAGGGCAAGCCGCAGCCCGAAGCCCGGTGACCGATTCGGGCTAGCCCGGATCGATCACCACATCCGCAGGCGAGGCGTCGCCATTCGTTGATGCTGAGTAGGCGGCGGCAGGGATCGGCGAAGCGGCTGGGTGGACACCCTGCCCGAGCCGTTCCCAACGGCAACACCCTCAGCATCAACGATGGCAAGCCGCAGCCCGGAGCTTGGTGATCGATTCGGGCTAGCCTGAACGGCGCTTGGTGATAAGCCGGGTTCTCGGCGGTTTGGGGCAAAAACGAAACCGATGCTCGCTCCGGGAGAGCCTCGTGGGTGCCGCCGTTTCGATCGTGCGCCGAAGGACCCTGCGGAGCGCTGGGGTCATTCGGTCATTCACCACGAATGGCTTCGGAATGGCTTCGCTGACGCGGACCGTGGTGGGAGGCCCTTCGCGTTGCTCAGGGTGACAGCCCAAGAGTGGAATGTGGGGCGTGTTGCGGGCCCGGATCGATCACCAAATCCGCAGGCGGGGCGCCGCCACCCGTAGTGGTGACTTTCAGTCGCCATCGCGCCGCGGATCCGCGGCCGGTGCCAACGAATCCGCCTGGGGGCGGGACGCCTCCAGCACGCACATCGGCGGACAGCCAGCTGCGCTGTGGACAGTAGGAGCAGGCGGGGTGCTCGCCCCACAAACAGGCCGGGCACTCGCCCCTCAAACAGGCGGGGTGCTCGCCCCTCAAACAGGCGGGGTGCTCGCCCCCCAGACCCTGCTACGAGTAGGAGGCCTGCGCGCCCTTCGTCGAGCGCTTCTTGATCCACGGCATGAGGCCGCGCAGGCGCTTGCCGACCTTCTCGATCTCGTGTTCTTCGCCCGCCTTGCGGAGCTTGTTGAAGTTCTTCTGACCTTTCTTGTTCTCCTCGATCCACTCCTCGGCGAACTGGCCGTTTTGGATCCGCTTCAAGGCGCGCTTCATTTTGTTCTTCGTCGCGTTGTCGACGATCGTCGGCCCGACGGCGAGGTCGCCGTACTCCGCGGTCTCCGAGATGGAGAACCGCATCCCGGCGATCCCCGACTCGTTCATGAGATCGACGATGAGTTTCAATTCATGCAGGCACTCGAAGTAGGCCATCTCGGGCTGGTAACCCGCTTCCACAAGCACCTCGAAACCGGCTGTCACCAGGGCGCTCACGCCACCGCAGAGGACGGTCTGCTCACCGAACAGATCCGTTTCGGTCTCCTCAGCGAAGGTGGTCTGGATCACCCCCCCGCGCGTGCCGCCGACACCGTGTGCCCAAGCGAGCGCGATCTTCTTCGCGTCCTTGCCGGGGTTTTGATGGACAGCGATCAACGCGGGCACCCCTTTGCCCTCGGTGAACTGGCGGCGCACGATGTGGCCCGGCCCCTTCGGCGCGACCATGATCACGTTGACGTCCTCCGGCGGCACCACCGTCCCGTAGTGGATCGCGAACCCGTGGGAGAAGCCGATCGTCTTCCCCTTGCTCAGGTTCGGCGCGATATCCTGATCGTAGATGTCGCCGATCTTGGTGTCCGGCGCGGCGATGAAGATCACGTCCGCCCGCCGCACGGCCTCCGCGGTGTCGTAGACCTCGAAGCCGAGCTTCTTCGCCACGGCCCGCGACTTGGAGCCCTTGTAGAGGCCGATGATGACGTTCACCTTGCTCTCCTTCAGGTTCAGGGCGTGGGCGTGCCCCTGGGAACCGAAGCCGATCACGGCGAAGGTCTTCCCCTTGAGCACGTTCATGTCGGCGTCTTTCTCGCGGTAGATGCGGGCGGGCATAATAGGTCGGTGAGCGGTGTGGATGGATTGAGAGGGTGGCGCCCGGCGGGCGGCGGGCCGCAACCGTGCCTTGAAACCCGCTGGTGGTCAAATCCTAAAGCCATCTCAGGGACGCCATCGCTTGCGCAAGCTTGCCAACAAGCGTAAGATCCCACCCGTCCCCGAGCCCCTCAAGGCCGACTTAGCTCAGCTGGTAGAGCAACTGATTTGTAATCAGTAGGTCGTCGGTTCGACCCCGACAGTCGGCTCCATGAGGATCGGAGAGTTACCAGATCCGCTCTCTCCGTGATTAGCAAAAGCGGGTAGCAAAAATGGGTAGCAAACCCACCCGGACGGCGATCAGCTCACCCTCTTCGGCGCCCTCCCTAGCGAGGAGGAGCGCCGCCAAGTGGAGGTCCGCACGCTGGCCGATCGCCCCGCGGCGACCCCCGGCGAACCAATCGTCGCCGGGAACTGCACGAACGGCTCCGCCGCCGGCGGCGAGTAGAGGAACGCGCTCACCTCAGAGCCTGCGGACCCAGCCCTGGGAATCGATGAACGCCGCCTCCCGCGCGCCCTGGTGCGGGCAACCGGGCGGCCTCGCCCCGACGTCCATGCCGTGGTGCTGCCCACCGCGGAAGGGGTCGAAGCTCAGGAGCGAGACCTCGTCCGCGCCCATCCCCCAGCGCGCCCACGCCACCGCCGCGACCCCGCACGAGAACCGTTCGGCGCCGA
>JAUIGD010000187.1 GCA_030430255.1 Verrucomicrobiia bacterium | reverse complement strand
GATCCCCTCCCATTCGGCGATCGCGCCGATCTTGCGCGAGGGCTTGATGTGCCTCAGCAGCGGGATCACCACCGTCGGGCCGGTGACGACCAACACCGCGCCCATCAGGATCGCCATCTCCAGTTGCAAGCCCGCGACCCACCACGCGGCCAGCGTCGCCAGCACCCAGGTCACCACCGCCCCCCAGGTACACAAGCGCAGCACCGGCACGCCCGCCTTCTTGAGTTCGTGGAAGCGCAGGGTCAAACCGCCTTCGAAGAGGATCACCCCCACCGCCAGCGACACGGCCGGCAGCAGCAGGTTCTCGCCGATCAAGGCGTCGGGGTCGAACACCAACCCGCTCGCGAAGCCGAAGCCGAGCAGCAGCAGGATCGAGGGCAGCCGCGTCCGCCACGCCAACCACTGGGCCGCGAGGCCGAGCAGGAGCACGGATGCGAGGTAGACCGCCGGGTTCGCCGCGAGATCGCCGCCGCCACCTCCGGCGGCGAGGAGGGGGTTGGCTCCGAGTGGGTCAGGCATCACGGATTCTGACCCCGGGTTCTCACCGAGCGCAATCGCTTATCAGCCGGCCGGCGAGATGGATCCTACTCGCGTTCGCCAGCTCCCCGTCCGAGCGGGGTGCTCGCGCCCCGGTCTCGGCTGCTGCCTCCCTCCACCAGCCGCTTCGTCGTTCAGGCCCCCTCGCGGTAGCGGGGCAAGATGTTGCCGTAGCGGTGGGTCGTCTCAGAGACCGCCTGCTCGCGGTACCAGAAGCGCAACTCGAGCCGACCGTTGGCCAACAGGGCGTCGTCGACCACCGGGATGTGGAAGCCGTTGGCGATCTGATAGACCTCGCGCGGCACCCCGCCGGGCGCGCGGACCAGGTCCGGCCGCGCTTCGCCCGCGAGCGAACGCAGGCGTTCGGCGAACTGGCTGCCGCCCTCGATCGACACCGCCACCCCGGGCACCGCGCGGGCGAGCTCCAGAGCGACCCCTCCCGCGTCCCGGGCGAGGCTCAGGTCGAGCGGCACCCCGCTGGCGGCCGAGGCCGAGACCGCCAGCGCCACCTCGCGCCAGCCGGCCGCCGCCGGATCGAGCCGCACCAACACCCGCCGCCGCGGCCGGTAGCGCGACACGTTGCGCTCGCCGTGCAGGGCGCTCGGGTCGGCCTCGACGCCGAACACCTCGGCGATCGCCCATCCGTAGTTCCACGCCGCTGCTAGAAGCCATTCGCGCTCCCCGTCGTCGACGAGGTGCTTGCGCAGCTCGGCGAGGTAGGCGTTGGCGACCTCGCCGGGGTTGGAGCGCAGCCGCGGCGGCCCCGCCTGGCTCCAGCGGGTGAAGGCGAGGACGTAGTTGGCGCCGCCGGCCTTCGCCCCGGGGCCGAAGGCCGAATGCCCCCAACCGCCGAACGGCTGCCGCCGCACGATCGCGCCGGTGATGGGCCGGTTGGCGTAGGCGTTGCCCACCTCGACCTGCTCCCTCCAGCGTGCCACCTCGCGCCAGTCGAGGCTCTGGATGCCGCCGGTCAGGCCGAACTCGCCGGAGTTCTGCAGCCGGATGGCCTCGTCGAGGTCCGCCACCCGCACCAGCCCCAGCACCGGCCCGAAACACTCGGTGCGGAAGAAGGCCGAACCGGGGCGCACCCCGAGCTTGATCCCGGGCGACCAGAGCTGGGGGTTGCCGTCGATGCAGCGCGGCTCGAGCAGCCACTCCTCGCCCTCCTCCAGCTCCGTCTGCGCGCGGGCCAAAGCCTCGCCGGGCGGCCCGATCAGCGGCGTGACCACCGCCGCCGGATCCCAGGCCGGGCCGACCTTCAGGCTCGCGGTCGCGTCGCGCAGCTGGCGGCGGAAATCGAGCCGGTCGTAGACCTCGGCCTCGACCAGCGCCAAGCTCGCCGCCGAACACTTCTGCCCGGCGTGCCCGAAGGCGGAGCGCGCCAGGTCTTTGGCGGCCTGCTCGACGTCGGCCGCCGCGGTGATGACCATGGCGTTCTTGCCGCTCGTCTCGGCCAGCAGCCGGATCCGCGGGCGCCAGCTCTGGAACAGCTTCGCCGTCTCGTAGCCGCCGGTGAGCACCACCGTATCGACGCGGCGGTCGGTGATCAGCGCCTTGCCGACCTCGTTGTCGGGGCAGGGCAGGAACTGCAGCACCTCCTTCGGCACCCCGGCGTCCCACAGCTGCCGCGCCAGGCGCGCGGCGGTCAGCACCGTCTGCGGCGCCGGCTTGAGGACCACCGAGTTGCCGGCCATCAGGGCCGCCAACACCCCGCTCGCCGGGATCGCATAGGGGAAGTTCCACGGCGGCGCCACGACCACCACCCCGCGCCCGTCCGGCTCGGCGTCGGACAGGCCCGTGGCGCCGTAGGCGCGGGCGTAGTAGTTGGCGAAGTCGATCGCCTCGGAGACCTCGACGTCGGCCTCGGCCGCCGCCTTGCCGGCGTCGAGCACCATGCAGCCGATCGTGTCGCCGCGCTCGCGCGCGAACACCGCCGCCGCCTCGCGCAGGATCAACCCGCGCTCGTGGAAGGGCTTGAGGCGCCAGGTCTGGAACGCCCGGCCCGCCACCCGCAGCGCCTCGTCGACGTCTTCCGCGCCGGCGAGATAATGCCGGTAGGCGACCTGCCCGGGCCGCGACGGGTCGCCCACCTCGACCGGCTCCCCGCGCCCGACCGCCTCGCCGCCGATCTGCGCTTTGACCGGCTCGGGGCGCTTGACCTTCCACATCGCCAAGTGCCGAGCGATCCAGGCGCGGTTCGCCGCCAGGCTCCAGTCCGTGTCGGGGGCGTTCTCGAAGGGCTGGCCCGCCGGGTCGGCGACCGCCTTCTCGGTCGACCGGTCCTGCTTCCGCCGCGGCCCCGCGGGCGCCGCCCCCGAGCGTGCGCAGGCCTCCAGGAACTTCGCCTTCTCGGAGTCCCACGAGGCCGAGCCGACCTTCATCGGCAGCAGGTGGCGCAGGAAGTTCTCCTCCGAGGTGTTCTCGTCGAGCCGCCGCACCAGGTACGCCAGGGCGGAATGGAAGTCGTCGTGGCGCACCGCCGGCGCGTAGAGCAACAGGCCGTCCGCAGCCTCGCCCGCCACCTGCTCGACCGCTTCGGCCTGGTGGTTGGCCATGCCCTCGAGCATCTCGAACTCGAACCGGTCCAGCGTTCCGCGCATCGCCCCGCAGGCCATCGCGTAGGCGATGTCGAACAGGTTGTGGCTGCCGATCCCCAGCCGCACCGCGTCGGCGTTCTCCGGCAAAGCCCCGAAGCCGACCATGCGCTTGTAGTTGGCATCGACGTCGCGCTTCTCCGCATACGGCGCCTGCTCCCAACCGTGCACGCTGGCCTCGACGCGCTCCATCGACAGGTTCGCGCCCTTGACCAGGCGCACCTTGATGCCCGCCCCGCCCTTCTTCTTCCGCCCCCGCGCCCACTCCGTCAGCTCCTCTTGCACCGCCCCCGAATCGGGCAGGTAAGCCTGCAGCACCAAACCCGCCTCGAGCGTCTCGAACTCCTTCTCGTCGAGCACCGAGCGGAAGGCCTCCGCCGTGAGGTGCAGGTCGCGGTATTCCTCCATGTCGAGGTTGACGAACTTCGGCCGCGCCCGCCCCCCGGGGTCGATGTAGCGCTCCTTCGCCGCCGTGCGGTAGATCGCCCGCAACCGGTCCTTGATCTCCGCCAAGCTGGCCTCGTAGGCGACCAGGTTGATCTGGCTGAAGATGGCCGACAGCTTGACCGAGACGTAGTCGACCGCCGGGTCGCGCAGGCGCCCGATCACCGCGTCGAGCCGCCGCGCCGCCTGCTCCTCGCCGAGCACCGCCTCCCCGAGCTGGTTCAAATTGATGCCCATCCCGGACTTGCGCCGCCTGGTCAGGTAGCGCCGCAGGGCTTCGTTCTCGCTCGGCACGATCACCTGCCGGCTCTGCGCGCGCATCATCGCCGACACCAGCGGCATCACCAAACCCGGCGCCACGTAGGAGACCGCCGCCCCGGTCGCCATCGCCGCACGCTCCCACCAAGGGAGGTACTCGGGCACCCCGTGGTCGTCGATCAACCGCCGCATCGCCTTGGCCTCGCGCCCCGCAGCGTGGCTGCGGAACACCTGGTCCGCCATGCCCAATGTCATCACCTTGCCGCGCGGGTCGTCCATCATCCGCGACAGCTTGCGCGCCCGCCAGCGCTCCAGCGGCCCGAACCGGCGCCGCGCCGCGCGCAGCAGTTCGGCCGCCAGCTCGACCGCCTCCTCGCCCAGCGCCTCGGGCACCAAGGCCTTGCCGCGCAGGCGGTCGAGACGTTGGCGGACGGGGTCGGCGGACATCGTTGGCGGAGGGAAAAAGGCGGTGGCTCGCTCCGGTTTTGACGCTTCCCACCGGAACCGCGCACCCCTAAACTCTCCCCATGCGCCACGCAATTCCCATCCTCGCCCTAACGCTGTCCGCAACCGCCCCCGGCGCCGGCGCCGCGCCCCCTGAGTTCAGGCGCCAGGTGATCGACGACGCCATCTCCATCGGCTACGGGCTGGCGATCGGCGACGTCGATGGCGACGCCAAACCCGACGTCCTGCTCGCCGACCAACACCAGATCGCCTGGTACCGCAACGGCGACTGGGAGCGCTTCGTCATGGCCGAGCACCTCAACCCCCGCGTCGGCGTCCGCTTCCTCGACAACGTCTGCATCGCCGCCCGCGACCTCGACGGCGACGGCAAGGTCGAGGTCGCCGCCGGCGCCAACTGGAACCCCGGCGAGACGACCGACCCGGAGAAGAGCGGCTCGGTCCACTACCTGATCCGCCCCGAAGACCCGACCGGGCGGTGGGAACCCCTGCGCCTCCCCCACGACCCGACCGTCCACCGCATGCACTGGTTCGAGGCCGGCGACGGCGACTGGCGCCTCGTCGTCCTGCCGCTGCACGGCATCGGCAACCGCGGCGGCGAGGGCGACCCGGTCAGAGTGGGCGCCCACACCTGGCCGGGGCCGGACGGCGGCGACTGGAAACACGAGGTCATCGACGCCGCCCAGCACAAAACCCACAATTTCGACATCGTCGACGCCGGCGACGACGCCCCGTGGAAGGAAGTCCTGCTCGTCGCCGGCGCCGAAGGCATCCGCGGCATCCGCCCCGCGCGCGACGGCGGCGGCTGGGACGCCCGCAATTTCATCCCCTCGGAGACCGGCGGCGCCGGCGAGGTGCGCGGCCTGAAGGTCGGCGGCTCCGGCCTCATCGCCGCCATCGAGCCCATGCACGGCCACCAGGTCGTCGCCTACGGAGAACCGGAGCGCGGCGACACCCCCTCCCGCACCGTCATCGACACCACCCTCAACCAGGGCCACGCCCTCGCCATCGCCGACCTCGACGGCGACACCAAGCCTGAGATCATCGCCGGCTGGCGGTCCCCCGACAAAGACGGAAAGGTCGGCATCAAGATCTATCAGGGCGAAGGCGACACTTGGGAGACGGCCCTGCTCGACGACAACGGCATGGCCTGCGAAGACCTCAAGGTCGCCGACCTGGACAACGACGGTCACCCAGACATCATCGCCGCCGGAAGGGCGTCGAAGAACGTGGTGATCTATTGGAATGAGGGCTGAAGGAAAAGCTCGATTTGTATCGCAAATGCGCATCGCTCACGGACGTGGGGCGATGCGATGCGCTCTTCCATGGGAGGGACCAACTTCCGCCGAGTCGCGGAACCCATTGACTCAAAACGGTTCGGCGAACGGAGAAGTGCCAGCGCCCGGAAACCCTGGAGGGCGGACCTCCGTGTCCGCCGATGCTGGGCAGGGGCGGGCGTGGAACGGAGGCGCCAGGTGATTCGGTAGTTCCTCGCCCGCCGTGAATTTGCTCGGGCTATTCGGCGGCACGCGTGGACGCGCGCCCTCCGGGCAGTCACGGCGGAGACGGAGCTCCGCCCTTCAGCCGGAAATCGGCCTCGGACGAAACCGCATGAGCAGCTAAGTACGGCACCTGCGAAGGGTATACACGCTGGAGGTCACCAGCCCGCCCTGGGCGAGTCCGCGACCGGAGGCGGCAGTTCCAGCTCTCTCCCTCGGACAGCAAAGGCACTCTGAGTCCCGTGCCAGCGCCCGGAAACCCTGGAGGGCGGACCTCCGTGTCCGCCGATGCTGGGCAGGGGCGGGCGTGGAACGGAGGCGCCAGGTGATTCGGTAGTTCCTCGCCCGCCGTGAATTTGCTCGGGCGCTTCGGCGGCATGCGGGGACGCGCGCCCTCCGGGCAGTCACGGCGGAGACGGAGCTCCGCCCTCCAGCCGGAAGTCGGCCTCGCCGGTGAAGGGTGAAGGGGCTGAAGCTGACGCCGGCGCGATTCGAACCCGTCCTTTCTCTACACCGTCCACGGCTCACGCCGGGTGTAGCTGCGCATGCGGTTCGCTTCGTCGTCGCCGTCGAAGCTGGCGGTCTCAGGGTCGAACTTGAGGGGGCGGTCGAGTTTCCAAGAGAGCGCGGCGGCGTGCCCGGCGATGTGGCCGTAGCGCGCGACCGTGGCGCTGCAGACCGGCTGCTCGCGGCTCTTCACGCTGTCGAGGAAGTTCCGCGCATGGTAGACGGGATCGACGCCCGGCAGGGCCTCGGGCGCCGCGAAGCCGTCCAGCAGTTTGGGGTCGCTCACCTCCAGGCGGCCGCTGTCGCCGGCCTCCACCCAGCCTTCCTCGCCTTCGAAGCGCACCGGGCAGGTGCCGATGCCATCGATCCAATCGCCCTCGTCACTGAAGCCGCCCTCGCGCATCACCAGCGGCAGGCCATCGGCATAGGCCGCCTCGAGGTGGGTGTCGCTGAAAGCCTCGAACTTCACCGGGGTGGTGCCGTCTCTGTCCGCCGCCCACTGGCAGAGGTCGACCGTGTGCGCCCCCCAATCGAGCAACATCCACGAACAGGATAGGCCGGTGTGGCGCCGCCACCGCCCCTGGCAGTACTGCTCGTTGTACGGCCGCTCCGAGGCCGGCCCGAGCCAGCGGTCCCAATCCACCACCGAGGCGTCGGGCAAGGGCTGTTCCGGAAGCGGCGGCAGGTCGTCCATCATCTTGTAGACGCTGGCGTGCAGGCGGGTCAGTTTCCCCAGCCGCCCGGACCGCGCCAGCTGCGCCGCGAGCTGGAAGTTGGGCACGCTGCGCCGCTGGGTGCCGGCCTGGAACACGCGACCGCTCTTGCGGATCTCGTCGTCGAGTTCGATCGACTCGGCGATCGTCATCGAGCAGGGCTTCTCCGAATACACATCCTTGCCGCTCCGCGCCGCGAGGATCGAGGCCGTCGCATGCCAGCGCTCCCCCGTCGCGATCAGCACGGCATCGATGTCCTCCCGCTCGAAGAGCGTCTCCATATGGGGCACCGATTGCACGCCCTCGATGCCGTGGTACTTCGCCGCCATCTTGCGGATGATCTCCCGCCGCTCCTGCTGCGGGTCGGCGACCGCCACGAACTGGACGTCGGCGTGCTTGAGGAAGGCGGTGAGCACCTTGCGGCCCCGCGGCCCGAGCCCGACCCCGCCGCGGACGATGCGGTTGCTGGGCGCCACCGCCCCGTCTTTGCCCAAGACGGAGGCGGGCACCACCATCGGTGCCCCTGCGGCGAGGGCGGTGTTCTTGAGGAATCGGCGTCGGTGTTGTGGCATGGGAGTTTGGCTTGGTCAGCCATACGATGGCCGGATCTGAGGAAGTTTCACGGCCGAATCACGGGTTGCTGGGCAAGTCCGTATTGCCCTCCCCTCAGAGCAGGCCCAGCTGCACCGCCGCCCCCTCCGGCGCCTGGGGTTCGAAACGGACGCCGGCGCCGATCAACCGCACCGCTTTGCCGCCGCCGCGCCGCCAGGCCTCCTCTAACAATTCCTCGTACACCTCCACCTCGACGCCCGCGCAGCGGCGCTCGGCCGTGGTCTGCTGGAAGTCGGCGAACTTCACCTTCACGAAAGCCGACCGCACCGCCCTCCCCTCCCCGGCCTTGCCGGCGAGGTCGGCGCGCAGCTCGTCGAGCAGCGGCCGCAGCTCGCGCTGGCCGGCGTCGAGGTCGGGCAGGTCGGCGCGGAAGGTGGTCTCGTTGCTCAGCGACTTGCGCTCGCGCCGCGACTGCACCTCGCGGCGGTCGATGCCGCGGCACATCTCGTAGAGGCCGACGCCGAACTTGCCGAAGCGCCGGTGCAGCGTGGCGAGGTCGAACCGCTGCAGGTCGCCGCAAGTCCCGACGCCGATCTTCGCCAGCCGCTCCGCGGTCTTGCCGCCGACGCCCCACAGGCGGCGCACCGGCAGTTCGCGGACGAAGTCGGCCACCGCCTCGGGCGCGACCTCGAATTGCCCGTCGGGCTTGTTCCAGTCGCTGGCGATCTTCGCCAGCAGCTTGTTCGGCGCGATCCCGGCCGAGGCGGTCAAGCCCGTGCGGGCGCGGATTTGCCCGCGGATCTCGGCGGCCAGTTCGGCGCCGCCCTCCGGCCGCCCCGACAAGTCGAGGTAGGCTTCGTCCAGCGACAGCGGCTCGATCAGGTCGGCGAACTCGGCGAAGATCGACCGGATGCGCCGCGACTCCTCGCGGTAGAGGTCGAAGCGCACCGGCAGCACGATCAGGCCGGGGCAGCGCTCGAGCGCCTGGAAGGTCGGCATGGCCGAGCGGCAACCGAAGCGGCGGGCCTCGTAGTTGCAGGTGGTCAGCACCCCGCGCCCGCCCGGCCGGCCGCCGACGGCCACCGGTTTGCCCCGCAGATCCGGGCGCTCGCGCAGCTCGATGGCCGCGTAGAAGCAGTCCATGTCGATGTGGACGATCTTTCGGCCCGGGCCGGGCGGCGGTGGTTCAGGCGGTTGCATCGCGGTGCGGATTGGCCATACTGGCGCGCTGAGAATCCGTCCTGACAACCCCTTTCGACCCGACACCATGAAGCCACTCCTCCTCGCCACCGCCGCCTGCGCGCTGACCCTCTCCAACGCCGCCGCCGAGAACCCCGTCGTCGTCATGACGACGAGCCTGGGCGAGATCACCATCGAGCTCGACAGCGAGAAGGCGCCCGCCTCGGTCGAGAACTTCCTCAAGTATGTCGAGGACGGCCACTACGACGGCACGGTGTTCCACCGCGTCATCGGTAACTTCATGATCCAGGGCGGGGGCTTCGCCGACACCGACCCGCCGGAACAGAAGGCGACCCGCGCGCCGATCAAGAACGAGGCCAAGAACGGCCTCAGCAACACCCGCGGCACCATCGCCATGGCGCGCACCGCCGCACCGCACTCCGCCACCGCGCAGTTCTTCATCAACGTCGTCGACAACTCCGAGAGCCTCGACCCCGGCGTCTTCAGCCCCGATGGCTACGCCGTGTTCGGCAAGGTGACGGCCGGCATGGACACCGTCGACAAGATCAAAGCCGTCGAGACCGGCGTGAAGCCGCTCAAGTCCCGCGCCGGCGACCAACTCTTTGAACGCCCGAGCGAAGATGTGCCGCTGAAGCCCGTCGTCATCGAGTCGGTCGTGCTCCAAGGCGCGGAAGACGGCGCCGACGCCGCAGCCCCGGCAGCCCCGGCAGCCCCGGCAGCCCCGGCAGCGCCGGCCACCGATACGCCATCCGACAAGTGAGCGCACCGGCACGTCACCCACCTTCCACCCTCGACTCCATGTCCCGCATCCACCTCGCCACCTTTGCCATAGCCGCATCGCTCTTCGCGGGTTGCAAGAACGCTGAACAGGAAGAAGCCGGCGGCGGCTCCGTCTCCGAGACGCCGATCGTCGAAGTCGTGACGGACAAAGGTTCCTTCAAAGTCCAACTGAACCCGGACAAAGCCCCCCTCACCGTCGAGAACTTCCTCGATTATGTCGATGCCGGGCACTACGACGGCACGGTGTTCCACCGCGTGATCAAAGACTTCATGGTGCAGGGCGGCGGCTTCGCGGTCGAGGACGGCGCCCTGGTCGAGAAGGACACCCGCCCGCCGATCCAGAACGAGGCCAAAAACGGCCTCAGCAACACCCGCGGCACCATCGCCATGGCCCGCACGGGCGACCCGCACTCCGCGACCGCGCAGTTCTTCGTCAACGTCGTCGACAATACCCAGGGCCTCGCCCCCGGCGGCTTCAGCCCGGACGGCTATGCGGTATTCGGCGAAGTCATCGAGGGCATGGAAACGGTCGACAAGATCAAAGGGGTGCCCACCGGCGTCCGGCCGCTCACCTCAAATGGAATCGCTCGCCCCTCCGAGGACGTGCCCGTCGACAACGTGGTGATCCAGTCGATCCGCCGCGTCGAGTAGCGCAGGGCAAACCGGAGCCCGGGGCTTGGGGAGCGATCCGGTCACCCTGAGCAACGCGAAGGGCCTCTCACCGCGGTACGCGTCTCCGGAGCCAATCGTGTTGAACGATCCCAACGCCTCCCCGGTTGGGAACGCGACTCCGAGGGGCTGTGCCGCGCGCGGCGAAGACGGCGGCACCGACGAGGATCTCCCGGAGCGAGCGTCGGTTCCGTCCTCCACCCAAAGCGCCGAGAACCCGGCTCACCCAAGTACCATTCCTGCTACGGCACCGTCACCGAAAGTCGGAAGAAGGTCGCGCTCGAACTGATCGGCACGCGCGCCCGCCACGTTTCCCACGACCCCGGCCCGTCCGCGAGCAGGACGAGTTCGAACCCCGCCGGTTTTCCGCTGTCCGCCACGCCGTGCCAGTTCACCAGGTCGCGGGAGGCCAGCGCCGCCACCGCCACGCCGACGCGTGAGGCATCGATGGTGAAATCGTAGACGAAATCGCCCCCCTCGCGCCGGTGCACCGGCAATGCGCCCGCTGTCGCAACGGCGGGATCGAGCCCCATGGGCGCGAGCGCGAACTCGACCGCCTGCGGGATTCCATCGCCATCGAAATCCCCGCCGGGGTCGGCGAGGCTGCCCGCCGCCAAGCCAGCCGCCACCTCCTGGCGAACCGCCCAAGAGGCGTAGTCGTTGGCGCCCACCGCCACATTGAACGCATCCGCCCAAGGCAGGGCGCCGCCCTGCGTCAGGGCCCGCACGAACAAGGCTTCATCGGTCGCTCCCGCCAGGTGGTGGTAGGCCGGCTCCCCCTTGCCCACCGCACTGACGCTCGCCGACGTGATCTCGGGCAAGGCCGTGAACGCGATGTCGTCGACATACCACCCATACGAGGCCGAGGTGCCCTCGTAAAAGTAGCCGACCTTCGCCATGTAGTTGAAGCGCACCTTTAAATGCCGCCCCGCGAACGCGCTGAGATCGATGGACTTTTGGCTGAAGCTGCCCTCGATCGTCCCAAACTGTCCCTGCTGCTGCCAGACGCTCTGCCACCTCGCCCCACCGTCTGGACTCACCTCGACCGTCGCCCATTGGCCTTCGTCTGAGGCGCGGAGGCGCGAGTAGAAGGTCAGCAGCGACCCCGGCTGCGCGACGAAGCTGCGCTCTAGGGTGAAGGTCTGGTCCGGGCTGGTGTAGTCGGGATGCGCGAGGTGAAACGCCGCGCCGCCACTGCGCACCACCGCCGACTGGATCACCGGGTAGCCGCCGGTCGTGTCGAAGGTCAGCCCTCCGCTGCCGGTTTCCGCCCCTTCGCCAGCGGGGCTGGCATCGACCTGCGCGACCTTCACCTCGTACCCCTCCGCCGACGCCTGCGGGCTGAGCCCGTACGCCGCGGTCTCCCCGGCGCCGAGAGCCGCCGGGCCGTCGAGCGCGACGCCCGAATAGACAG
>JAUIGD010000632.1 GCA_030430255.1 Verrucomicrobiia bacterium | reverse complement strand
CCGCCCCCGCCCGTTCCGCCTCCGCCTCCAGCTCCGCCCGCAGCGGCCCGTCGCCGACGATCGTCAGCCGGTTGCGGACGCCGTCCCGCGCCAGCGCGCCGCAGGCCTCGATGAGGAAGCGGAAGCCCTTGAACTCGATCAGGCGCCCGACGCTGGCGATCTGCAACACGTCCCCCGCCCCGCCGGCGTCGGCCTTGGGGAAGGCGTCGGGGTCGAGCCCGTTGTAGACGCGCACGATCTTGTCGGCGCTATCGGGACACTTATCGCGCAGCAGGCCGGCGCTGAAGTCGGAGACCGCGGCGACGAAGGTGGCCTCGCGCGCCATCTCGGCTAACAACTCGTCGGATCCAAGATCGACCATGAAGTCCTGGGCGTGGGCGGTGAAGCTGAAGCTCAGGCCGAGCCGCTTCATGAAAAGCGCGGTGTGGGTGGCGCGGTTGGCGAAGTGCACGTGCACGTGGGTGACGCCGAGCTCGCGGAAGGCGCGCGCGAAGTGGAGCGCGTTGCGCGCGCGGGTCTCCGCTTTGAACGCCGCGCCGTACCTGGCGTCGTGCTCGGCGGCCAGCCCCGCGAGCGGCGCCCAGCTGCCGTCGGCCTCCGCGCTCCTCCGCAGCGCCCCCAGCGCCTTGGACGGCGGCGGGTAGAGGACCGGGGCGCGGCGCCCGGCCAGCCGCGGGTGGCGGAAGGCGTCGGGGGGCGGGTTGATCGAACCGACGGCGAGCGGCACGCCCATCGCCTCCAGCGCCAGCATCTCGGAGTCGCAGAAAGTTTGCGAGACGACCGGGTAGCGGGAGAACAGGTAGGCGATCACGGCGCGCGAGGTCAGCCGGAGAGCAGGGTGGTCGAATCGCCACCGGACTTCGTTTTGCCGGCGTTCTTCGGCAGCGGCGGGTCGCTGGCGCTGGCTGCCGGCTCCGGGGACTCGTCGTCATCGGCATCGCCCAGTTCGAGCAACTCGAGCAGGCGCCGGCGGAACTCGTCCGGTTCGAGGTGGCGCTCGATGGCCCCGCCGTGCGCGATCGAGATGTCACCGGTCTCCTCGGAGACGATCACCGCGATGGCGTCCGACTCCTCCGTGATGCCGATGCCGGCGCGGTGGCGGAGGCCGACGCTGCGGTCGGCGATCTCGCGTTGGCTGACGGGGAACAGGCAGCCGGCGCCGACCACGCGCCCCTCGCGCAGGATGAGGCCGCCGTCGTGCAGCTCGGTCTTCGGGTGGAACAGGGTCAGGATCAACTCGGTGGAGAGGAGCGCGTCGAGGCGCACGCCGGTCTCGAGGTGGGGGCGAAGTTCGATCCGCCGCTCGATGGCGAACAGCGCCCCGAAGCGCTTGGCGCCGAGCTGCCGCACGGCATCGGCGAGGTGCTCGGGGAAGTCGCGGTTCTTGCCCTCGGAGAAGAAGAGGAAGCCGCGGCTGCCGAGGTCGGCCAGGGTCCGCCGCAGCTCGGGCTGGTAAGCGATCATCAACGCCAGCGGGAAGAACACCGCGACAGCGATCACCAGCCACCGCAGGACCACCAGGTCGAAGGCTTCGGCGAAGGCCAGCGCCAGCGCGCACAGCCCGGCGAGGATCGCCAGGAAGCGCGCCCAGTCGGCGGTGCCGAACCGGCGGATCAACCAGTAGAGCAACACGGCCGCCCCGACGACCTGCAGGGCTTCCGGCCAATGGCTGGCGAGTTTTTCGAGAAGGGACATCGACGAGGTGTCTCGTACGCCGCCAGAGCTCAAAGGTCAAAGCGCAACCGCGCCAGCCGCGCCGGTGGCGGCACGTTTCGTCCCAACCCGCTTCGCGCCGCGAACCGCGGAAACCCGTTCAACCTCACGCTCGCGCCGTCGTGGTGACTTTCAGTCGCCAAGGGCGGCAGCGATCGCCGGATCTCACCTCCGGCACATGGCCTGGCGGGACGCACGACCGCCGTTTCTCCGCGTCCTTGCTGCGGGGTGGCGGGGGCGCTATGCTGGCCGCCATGCGCGGAGAGAAGGAGCAAGAAGAAGGAGAGAAGGTCGTCTTCGTCTCCCACACCACGAAGGACGACCCATTTGTCGGGAAACTGCGGCGGCGGCTCGAAGGCCGCGGCTACGAGGTGCTGGAGGATTCGGATTTTGCCGTCGGCGAGGTCCTCCCCGACCTCGTCCGCGACGCGATCGAGCGCGCCGGGACGGTGGTC
>JAUIGD010000186.1 GCA_030430255.1 Verrucomicrobiia bacterium | reverse complement strand
CTAGCCCGGATCGATCACCACATTCGCAGGCGAGGCGCTGCCATTCGTTGACGCTGAGTAGGCGGCGGCAGGGACAGGCGAAGCGGCTGGGTGAACACCCTGCCCGAGCCGGTCACCACGCCAACACTCTCAGCGTCAACGAGGGCGAGCCACAGCCCGGAGCTTGGTGATCGATTCGGGCTAGTCCGAATGGCGCTTGGTTAAAGATCGGCATCGACGGGTGGCAGCGTCCCGGTGCCCGCTCGCTTGGAGCCGTCAAGGCATCCGGGGCGTCCCGGTGGCTCGGCCGCTGGTTTCATGGCGGGATCCTTCCGTCGCTGCGCTTGTCAGGATGACATCGCACTTTCTTAAGGGGGCTGGTGGCCACATCCCCACACACCGCCTTTCCACACCCCGGAGCTGTCACCCTGAGCAACGCGAAGGGCCTCTCACCGCGGTCTGCGTCTCCGGAGCCATTCGTGTTGAACGATCCCACCGCCTCCCCGGTTGGAAACTCGACTCCGAGGGGCTGTTCCGCGCACGGCAAAACGGCGGCACCCACGAGGATTTCCCGGAGCGAGCATCGGTTCCGTCCTCGGCCCAAACCGCCGAGAACCCGGCTTCACCGAGCGCCATTCGGGCTAGTCCGGGCTAGGTCCCGCCGGAAGCATCATCCGGGCGCAATTCAGCGAGGAGCTCTGCCTTCAGTTCGGCGCGCAACTCGCCGCGCAGCTCCGCTTTGATCAACTCCTTGAGATCTTCTTTGAGCTCTTCCCGCAGCGTCCGTTTCAACTCCTCGACCGGGCCGCTGTAGTAGTCGTGGTCGTAGTGGTGGTGGTCGTAGTGCCCGTGATCGTAGTGATGCGGGTCGTCGTGGTGATAGGGGTCGTCGTGCGCGTTCTCACCATGGTGGTGGTAGGGATCTTCGACGTGGTCGCTGTCAGCCAGCTGATAACCCCACACCGCATCGCTGTCGTCGCCTTCGTCAGCGCCCCCGGGCTCACCGCCGACATCGCCCAGACCCGTGTGGTATTCGGCGCCGCCTCCGGATCCATCGGCGCTCGCCCCTCCCCCGTCGTCCCCGTCGTCTTCCTCGTCCCCTTCGCCGTCGAAGCTCGCTTCGTTGTCCGGGCTGTAGGGCACCGTCCCCGCGGCGGCGGCGAGGGTGGCCGCCTCGCCCTCGGCGACGGCCCGTTCCGCATCGGCTTCGCGTGCCGCGCTGCGTTGCTTCTCGCGCTTCTGGCGTTCGATCAAGGCCTTCCGCTCGCGCTCCTTCTCAGCGGCCTCCCGGCGTGCCGCCCGGCGCTCCATCCACCAGGCGAGCCAGATACAGATCTCGTAGAGCAGGATCATCGGCCCGGCGAGCAACGACATCGTGAAGATGTCCGGGGTCGGGGTGACCAGCGCGGCGAGGACGAACATCGCGACGATCGCGTACGAGCGCGTCGCGCGCATCATCTTGGAGTTGAGCAGGTCCAGCTTGACCAGCGTGAGCACGACGACCGGCAGCTCGAAACAGAGCCCGAACACCAGGCACATCATCGTCACGAACGAGACGGTGTATTTGAAGCGCAGGTCGGTCTTGATATCGACGCTGGCGTTGAACTCCTGGAAGAAGGTCAGCGCCCGCGGGATCACGACGAAGTAGGCGAACAGGACGCCGGTGGCGAACAGGAGGAAGCTGAGGAGCACCACCGGCAGCACCAGCTTCTTCTCCTTCTCCGTCAGCCCCGGGATGATAAATTCGCCGATGAAATAGAGGATGATCGGGAACGAACAGATCAGCCCCGCGTAGAGGCAGATCTTGAAGACGCTCATGAAGCCTTCGAAGGGGCTGAGAACGAGCAGCTCGGTCGGATAGTTCGCCTGGATCAGCGGCAGGTTGATGATGCCGATGAGCTGCTTGTGGAAGACGAAGGCCAAGACGGTCGAGACACCCAGCGTGATCAACACCTTCATCAGCGTCACGCGCAGGTCCTCGAGGTGCTCGAGGAAGGGTTTTTCCTCGTCTTGGAACTTCTTCGCGGCAGCTTGGCCGCCTTTCTGGAGCAGGGTCTTGAGGAAAAACATCGATGAGAGGGCGATTGCGATAAGCTACCACACGGGATTTGCAATTCTTCCGGGGCCCATCGGTTTTCTGTGCATTATGCCGAAGCGGCACAAAGAGCGGCCCGCGAGCGCCACAACGAAGGTGGAGTGCCGGCCCGGCGCGCATGGAGCCGCCCTTTCGAGCGGTGCGCGGCGCCCCACACCCGGCCTCGGCGGCGCCCGCACGGCGACACGCCCCCCCCCGCGTGCGGAACTACCCCTCGCCGAGTTCGCCGTCCCAGCGTGCGAGCTGGGCGGCGACCCCCTCGGGCGAAGGCGCGCCGATCGCCGTGCGTGCGGCGAGCGCGGCCTCGATGTCGAACAACGCGAACACGTCGTCTTCGAAGGCGGCCGAGAACCCGCGGTACACGTCGAGATCCATGTCCGGGAATCCGACCCCGGTCTCGACCGAGCGCGCGGTGAGCCCGCCGACGATCTCGTGCGCCTCGCGGAAGGGGGTGCCCTTCTTGACCAGGTAGTCGGCGATGTCGGTGGCGAACAGGAAGGGGTCGCCGCAGGCGGCGCGCGTGCGCCCCTCGTTCACCTCCATCTCGCCGACCATCTCGGCGAAGATCTCCAAAGCGATCCCCACGGTGTCGAGCGAGTCGAAGAGCGGTTCTTTGTCCTCCTGCAGGTCGCGGTTGTAGGTCATCGGCAAGCCTTTGATCGTCGTCAGCAGGGACATGAGGTTGCCGTACAGCCGCCCCGACTTGCCGCGCGTGATCTCGGCGATGTCGGGGTTCTTCTTCTGCGGCATCAAGCTGGAGCCGGTGGTGTGCGCGTCGCTCAAGGTGATGAAGCCGAACTCGGCGCTCGCCCAGAGGATGATGTCCTCGCTCAGGCGCGAGAGGTGCGCCCCGACGAGGGCGAGGTCGAACACCAGCTCGGCGATGAAATCGCGATCGCTCACGGCGTCCATGCTGTTCTGGCTGACGCGCGGGAAACCGAGCTCCTTGGCGACGAACTCGCGGTCGAGCGGCACGGTGCTGCCGGCGAGCGCCCCGGAGCCGAGCGGCATGACATCGATCCGCCCCAACGCGTCGGCGAGGCGCGCCGCGTCGCGGTCGAACATCTCCACGTAGGCGAGCAGGTGGTGGGCGAAGAGGACGGGTTGGCCGCGCTGCAGGTGGGTGTAGCCAGGGACCACCGCGGCTGGGTGGCGGCGCGCGCAGGCGACCAAGGCGCGCTGCATCGAGCGCAGCTTCCCGACCGTCTCGGCGACCGCGTCGCGGCAGTAGAGGCGCACGTCGGTCGCCACCTGGTCGTTGCGGCTGCGCGCCGTGTGCAGCTTCGCCCCCGCGGCGCCGATCCGCTCGGTGAGCGCGGCCTCGATGTTCATGTGGATGTCCTCGAGCTCGATCTTGAACTCGAACTCGCCGGCCTCGATCTCGCGGCCGATGGACAGCAAGCCCTCGGTGATCAGCGACAGCTCCTCGGCGCTGAGCACGCCGATGTGGTGCAGCCCCTTCGCGTGGGCGACCGAGCCGGCGATGTCGTGCTTGTAGAGGCGCCAGTCGAAAGAGATCGATTCACCGTACTGCGTCAACAGCGCGGCGGTGGCTTTTTGAAAACGGCCTTTCCACATGGTGGGTGATGAACGGGTTGTGTCGGGGGAGGGAGGAACCGGGGGGCAGCGGGAAACTCGACTGAATGGGCGCGCCCACAATCCACCAATCAGCGCCAGATCCCAAACCCAATCAACGAATCATCCTGCGGACGAACCGCCGCTCACCCCACCCGCTCCGAGCATTCGCCGGTGCGCCGCAGCTGGTCGCAGTTGGCTTTGATCTGGATGCTCTTGCTCGCCGCCGTGAAGCCGAGGCGGCGGGTGATGCAGTCCTCCATCACGCTGATGTGCTGGTCTTCGAACTCGACCACACGCGAGCAGTCGAGGCAGATGAGGTGGTTGTGGTTCGGGCTCTCGATGAAGTTCGGGTCGTAGCTGGCGACGCCCTTGCCGAGGTCGATCTCGTGCAGCAGGCCGCCCTCGACCAGCAGCGCGATCGTGCGGTAGAGCGTGGCGCGCGAGGTCTTCGGGTCGATGGCGCGCGCCCGCTCGTAGAGCTCGTCGGCGGTGAAGTGGGCGCCCGGGTCGGAGAAAGCCGCCTCCATGATCACCTCGCGCGGACGCGTCATCCGCAGCCCTTTCAAATCGATCAGGGCTTGGATTTTGTCTCGCACTTCGTCAGTCATCGGCCAGCATTCAGTGTGTCCACCTTTTACCGCCGCGATGGTAAGGTCAAATTCCTGCCGCCGAAGAAGTTGTTCGAGGGATTCCGCCCGGCGATCGCCATCCCCGCGACCCTGTTCGCGGCGGTGGTGGTGGGCGTCGCGGTGGTCGCGTTCCACCGCAAGCCGCCGCCGGACCGCTGGCTGGTGCGCGGCGAACACCTCGAGTGGCGGGCGACGCCGGCGGGCGCCAGCGCCGACGCGCGGCTGTTGTTCGAGCCACCGGACGCACGCGCGCGCACCCCGACCGCGGCGGTCCGGGCGGCGGACGCGGGGCTCGGCCACGGCGCCCCGGCCGCCGGGCGGGTGGTCTCCGCGGACCGCGAACGCATCGTGATCGAGCACGCGCTGGCGGGTGAGGGCGGCCGGCGTTACCTGCGCAGCGAACTGCGCGGCTTCGCCCACGCCTACGTCGTCCCCGACAGCCGCGTCCAGCGCGGCGATGCCGTCGCCGAGGGCGGCGAACCGGTCTGGACATTGCCGGACGACCCGGCGTGGCGCACCCTTCCCGAGGTGGCGGGCGCCGCCCCACCCATCCGTGAAGCGCACGAGCTCGAGGCGGGCGGCGCTTTGCCGGGGGCGGATCTGCAGCTCGACCTCGACCTCCTGCCGCGCTGAAGCGGAAGCCCGCGAGGGTGGCTGCCAGAGAACTACAGCACCGTCGGACAAAGTACCGTTGCTGGCGTCAGCCCCTGGCGGATTCCTCAGCCGAAAGTCCATAGCCCCTGGCAGCCGGGCGCAAGATGGGGCAATCCGCGACCCTGACAAGCGCTTTCCCGGCGCCGCCCACGACCGCGAAGTCGCGCGAAGTCGGCCCTTTCCTCGGCGCCGCGCACCGCTAGTGTCCTGACCGATAAGAGCGCATCGAAATTCGCGAGAGATTTTTTTCAAAGACAAGGCGTGAGGAGGGGGTGAAGCGGGCTTCACGACCGACGAACACCGCCGTATTTGAAAAAAAGATCCGCGCCACCTCGAATCCGTACGCGAAGCGAACCCATTCCCAAAAAACCACTTTCCTCTTAAGTTCTATGCGAACTTTGAGGTCAGGACACTAGACTGGCGAGCCGAATGCCCGAACCCCGCCCCGCAGCCGAGCCCCCGAAAACGAGCAAGCGCTCCGTCCTCGCCGCCCGCACCCTCAGCACGGTCGGCCTCTGGATCTTCATCGCCGCCGCCATGGCGACCGGACAGCCGGTGCTCCTCTACGCGCTGCTGATCGCCGTCGGCACGCTCGCCTGCGCCGAGTTGCTCGGGCTCCTCGACCTCCGCGGCACGCCGGGCTGGGGCGCGGCCTGCGGGGTCACCGTCGCCTGCGCGGCGCTGCACCTCTTCGCGGTGTCGGCGGTTTCCCACGGCGCGCTCGACCACCGCATCGAACTCATCGCCGCCCCGCTGCTGATCGTCGCCGTGACCTGCGCGCTGCTCTGCCACCCGATCGAGCCGCGGCGCACGCGCGACCAGTTCACCGGGGCGATCTTCGCCTTCGCCTACACCGCCGGCCTGACCGGTTTCATCGCCCGCGTCATCGGCGTCGGCGGCGAGGGGTCGGGAGCCCTCTACCTACTGTTCCTGCTCGCCGTCACCAAGTTCTCCGACATGGGCGCCTACATCGTCGGCACCCTGATCGGCAAACACAAATTCATCCCCCACATCAGCCCGGGCAAGACCTGGGAGGGCATCGCCCTCGGCGCCTTCCCCTTCTCGATCGGCGCCGCGGCGCTGATCTACGGGCTGTTTGGCAAATCCATGCCAGCCCTGAGCTGGGGCCCGGCGCTGGTGATCGCCGTCGTCCTCTGCGCGCTGGCGATCATCGGCGACCTCGCCGAGTCGGTGATCAAACGCGCGCTCGCCCGCAAGGACTCCGGCGCCGCGTTGCCGGGCATCGGCGGCGTCCTCGACCTCGTCGACAGCGTGCTCTTCACCGCCCCGGCATTCTACTTCTACCTCGCCTTCGTGACCAAGTGATGCCGACACCGCCGCAACGCAAAAAAGTGGTGGTGCTCGGCTCCACCGGTTCGATCGGCGAGAGCGCACTGAAGGTCGCCCGCGACATCCCCGACCGGATGGAGCTGGTCGGGCTGGCCGCCGCCAGGTCCGGGGCGAAGCTCGCCGAGCAGCTCGCCGAGACCGGCGTCCGGCACGCCTGCCTCAGCGACGCGGCCGCAGCAGCGGCGGCGCGCGCCGACCTGCCGGGAGGCGTCGATCTGCGCGCCGGCGACGAGGGTTTGGTCGAGCTCGCGACCCTTCCCGAGGCGGACATGGTGCTGGTCGCCATCGTCGGCACCGCCGGTCTCAAACCCGCCCTCGCCGCCCTCGAGGCGGGCAAGGACCTCGCTGTCGCCTCGAAGGAGATCCTCGTCATGGCCGGCGCCCAGGTGATGGCGGCGGCGAGGGAGAGCGGCGCCAAGGTGCTGCCCGTCGACAGCGAGCACAACGCCATCTTCCAATGCCTCGAAGGCCACCCCGCCCGCGATGTCTCGCGGCTGATCCTGACCGCCTCCGGCGGTCCCTTCCGCCAACTGCCCGCCGCCGAGCTGGCCGCCGTCACCCGCGAGCGCGCCCTTCAGCACCCGACCTGGGAGATGGGGCCGAAGATCACCGTCGACTCCGCCACGCTCTTCAACAAAGGCTTGGAGATGATCGAGGCGCGCTGGCTGTTCGACGTCGAGATGGCGCGCGTCGACGTCGTCGTCCACCCGCAGAGCATCGTCCACTCGATGGTCGAGTTCATCGATGGATCGGTGCTCGCCCAGCTCAGCGTCACCGACATGTGCTTCCCGATCCAATATGCGGTAACCTGGCCCGAGCGGGTCCCCAACACCTTGCCGCCCCTGGACTTCGCCGAGCTCGCCCGGCTCGAGTTCGAGGCCCCCCGCCGCGACGCCTTCCCCGCGCTCGACCTCGCTCGCCGCGCCGGTGAGGTCGGCGGCACCCTGCCGGCCGTCATGAACGCAGCCAACGAGGTGGCCGTCGCCCGCTTCCTCGCCGGCGAGACCCCCTTCCCCGCCATCTGGGAGCACGTCGCCGCCGTCATGGACAGGCATCGGACCGTGGCCGCCCCGAGCTTGGACGATCTTCTCGAGGCCGACGCCTGGGCCCGCCAAGAGTGACCGGGGGGCGACCTCCTGTCCCCCCCGGCGCCCCTTGCCCCCAGCCGAACCTCTCCGAGCAGCACCCCTCCCCCGCGTGGCTGACGCAAGAGGGCAAGCGCCCCCGCTCACCGCAATGGCGCGGCCGGTGACCCGCCCTTCCCCCTTCCCGACAAGCCGCCCCTTCCCGTGGTGCTACGCCGGCGATGCTGAATCGGCGCGGAACTGCGCGACCGACGCCCCCCAGCCCAGTTTGACAGCCGCGGTAGCTGCGGCTATGTAGCGAGTCCGCTCGAGCGCAAGCACGACGCGGACGCTGGCGAGGTAGCAAAGTGGTAATGCGCTGGTCTGCAAAACCGGTATTCGCGGGTTCGATTCCCGCCCTCGCCTCCAGTCCGCTCCGCGAACAACAAGCTCGGGCCCGCTGCGGAGTCCGCCTGCGGCGGCCAGCGGAGGCGCCCCGGGCGCCGGGCAGTCCCGCCCTCGCCTCCAGTCCGCTCCGCGAACAGCAAGCTCGATCCTGCGGCGGAGAGAGTTGCTCAAGAGGCTGAGTGGTTGCTGACTTCAGGGAACGGGTGCCGCGACGGGAGTGCCACGCGGGCGACCGGTCGTAGCCAATCCTCCCCAGTTCGCACCAGGGAGATCATGTGGCGACTGGTCACCGGGCGACGCCGCCGGATCGAGGAAGGCCTGGCTGCCGAGCGCGATCCCGTGCGTGAAATGGCGCAATCGACAACGCAGCGCTTCGGCCACGGTGAGCTTGCCGCCGCGCGCGAACACCTTGTCGATCTGGGCCTGCGTGAATCCCCGCTGGCGTTTCGTCGGGCCCTCGGGCGTCTCGCCCCCCTCACGGTGTTCCCCGACGCCGAACAGCAGCAGACGGTAGCGCTTTGCATGCCGCGCCCAGTCGCGCGCCAGATGCGCTTTCTGTCCCTCCTCGCCCCCGGCGCCCAGGCAGGCCGCGATCCCGCGCCGCGCCGCTTTGCCCCCGACCACCGCCGCCGCATAGCTGCACCAGCGGTAGTCTTTGGGGTCGTCGCAGAGCCCGGCCCGCACCGGGTTGAGGTCGATGTACGCCGCCACCGCGAGCAACGCCGAAGGCCCGTCCGGAGACAGCCCCCCTGCGCCCTCCACGCGGGTCGCCCGGTAGCGCTCCTCCCACAGCGGGCCGCGCCGCCCGTGGCGCCGGTTGAACCACATCGAGAACTTGTGTTTGAACTCCTTCATGAAGGCGGAGAGGTCGAAGAGCCGCGCCCGCACCGACTCCGCGAGCTTCGCCACGGCGTGCCCGGAACCGTTGGAGCGCCACATCTCCACGTCGGCGAGGAGCTTGCGCGTGTAGGCCTCGGAGTTGAGGCGCTCCAGCCGCCCGAGGAGGTCGTCCTCGCCCCAGCCCTCCAGCGCCGCCTCCTTGTCGGGGACGCGCAGCAGCAGGTGGAAGTGGTTGCCCATGAAGCAGTAAGCGAGGCATTCGAGGCCCGAGAACCGGAGCTGGCGCTCCAGCAGGCGGAGCAGGAACTCGCGCTCCTCGTCTCCGAGGACGAGGCGGCGCTCGATGATCCGCGAGACGACATGGTAGCAGTGCGCCTCGCCGGGCTCGCCGAGGATCTGGTAGCGGTGGACTCTCATCAATGGAGCATGATACACGCCTCGTTCTTTTCAACAAGTGCCAGGTACTTTTATTGTAGATACCTTTATTGTGCCCTCCGGGCCGATCTCGGCGTGACGCCGATGGCGCTTCCCCCCTACCCTTTCACCAGTTCGTAGCCGTGTTTGCCGTCTTTGATCGCCCAGCCGGCGGCGGCGATCTCGTCGCGCAGGCGGTCGGCTTCGGGCCAGTCTTTGGCTGCCTTGGCGGCGGCGCGCTGCTCGGCGAGCGCCATCACCTCCGGGGGCGCGCACTCGGCTTCGGCGGCCCCCACCTCGGGCAAGCTCCAACCGAAGGCCGCGATGATGCCTGCGAGCCCGATCCGCGCCGCGTCGCGGGCCGAGGCGTCGGACGAACCGTTGGCGACCGCGCGCTCGACCGGCTTGAGCGCTGAGAAGAAGGCGCCGAGCGCGGCTGCGGTATTCAGGTCGTCGAGCAACGCCGCCCAGGCCTCGGCGAAGGGGCCGAAGTCCAAGGTGCCCCCCGCCGCCCGCCCCACCAGGTCGTCGTAATCCGGCAGATCGCCCCCCAGCGCCGCCGCCAGTTCGGCCACCCGCACCAAGTTGCCGCGGGCCTCGTCCATGCGGGCGAAGCTGAAATTGATCTTCGTCCGGTAGGAGCCCGCCAGCAGCGCATAGCGCAATTCGGCAGCGCTGTAGCCGCGCTCCTCGATATCGGCGAGCGTGTATAAGTTACCGAGGCTCTTGCTCATCTTCTGCCCCTCGACCATGAGGTGCTCGTTGTGCAGCCAGAGCCGGGCGAACTCGTGGCCGGTGCAGGCCTCGCTCTGAGCGATCTCGTTTTCGTGGTGCGGGAAGCAGAGATCGACGCCGCCAGCGTGCAGGTCGAAGCTCTCGCCGAGGTACTTCATGCCCATGGCCGAGCACTCCAGGTGCCAACCCGGCCGCCCCTCGCCCCACGGGCTGGGCCAATGGTTGTCGCCGTCCTCCGGCTTGCGCGCCTTCCACAGGGCGAAGTCCGCGACGTTGTCCTTCTCGTATTCGTCGGCGTCGTTGGCGGTCTCGCCGGCGCCGGCCTTGAGCTCACGATCGGCGATGCGCGTCAGCTTGCCGTAGGCGGGGTAGGAGGCGACCCCGAAGTACACCGAGCCGTCGTCGGAGCGGTAGGCGTGCCCTTTGGCGACCAGCGTCTCGATCAGCGCGATCTGCTCCGCGATGTGGCCGGTGGCCTTCGGCTCGACGTGCGGCTCGAGCAAGTTCAGGGCACGCGCGTCGGTGTGGAAACGCTCCGTCCACGCGGAGGTGAAACCTTGCAAGGTCTCGCCCGCCGCCTGGGACTCGCGGATGGTCTTGTCGTCGACGTCGGTGATGTTGCGCACGTGCCGCGTCTTCAGGCCGGACAGTTCGGCGACGCGCCGGAACAGGTCCTGGGCCAGGAAGGCACGGAAGTTGCCGATGTGCGCCGGCCCGTAGACCGTCGGTCCGCAACAGTAGAAACGCAGGGTCTCACCGTCGGCGGGGACGACGGGCTGGGCGGCCCGTGATAGGGTGTCGTGGATATGGAGCGCGGCGGCCAAATTCTCGGGTGCTGGTGGTTCGGGGCGGTAGCCCTACGGGAAGCCGCCCGCGATTTCAACGTCGCGCCGCCACGCGCCTGCGCCGCTACTGGAGCGGCGGCGGTTCCGACTCGACGCGGTAGAGCATGTCG
The DNA here is from genome assembly GCA_030430255.1 of Verrucomicrobiia bacterium. Classification (GTDB taxonomy): domain Bacteria; phylum Verrucomicrobiota; class Verrucomicrobiia; order Verrucomicrobiales; family DEV007; genus JAUIGD01. Next base: position 941 of record JAUIGD010000186.1, on the reverse strand, counting down.
CCCGGGTTCGGGGAGCCGGTATCGACCGAGTTCAGCGGCGCCGCGACCGCGGTGGTCAGGCCGCCCTGCACCAACACCCAAGTCCCCGCCGCGCCGGTCGCGCTGCGGAACAGCGCGTAGGTGCGGTCGGGCTTGCCCGGCCAGGTGACCGTCGCGCCTCCGGCGTCCAACTCGATCGAGGTGATGGCGAAGAAGTCGGCGCCATCGTTCGGGTCGGTGTCCGCCGCGTATTCGGCGGCGTTGTCGCGGCCGTCGCCGTCCGGGTCGTCCCCCGGGTCCGCGGAGAGGTCGCCGAAGTTCGCCCGCTCCCAGTCGTCGTGCAGGCCATCGAGGTCCGTGTCGGTCGCGCCGCCCGTCAGGAATACCGGCACCACCACCTCCACCGTGCGGCCGGTCGGGTCTTCGGCGATCACCGGCAACGGGAAGGTGAACGGCGCGGTGAAGCCGGTGGTCGCGAAATCGACGGAAGTGCGCAGCTCGTCGCCGACGATCTCAAAGTAGTCCCCATAGGGGCTCGGCCGCAGCGGCGAGAGTTCGAAGTCGAAGCTCATGTCGGAGCTCGTCTCCGAGGCTTGGTGCACCTCGACCGCGATGACGTTCTCCCCGGCGACGATCAACCCGGCCGGGATCGGCGTGTCGGTGGAGATCGTGTTGTCCGGCGTCGTCGCGGTCGAGTACTCATCGAACAGCGCACCGACCGGCAGGTTCGTGCTCTGCGCCACCAAGGTGCCATTGATGTAGACGGCGGCGGCATCGTCGAACAGAACTCGGAACGAGTATCCCTCGGCGTCCACCGCCGCGACGTCGAAGGTGTGGCGGAAGTAGGTGGTGGCGTTCTTCTGCACGCCGTCCGTCAAATCATCGACATCGACGAAGCCCACCAGCGTCACTTCGTCACCGTCGCCGTACCCCAGCTGTCCCGCACCGCTCGCCCAGGTGCT
>JAUIGD010000631.1 GCA_030430255.1 Verrucomicrobiia bacterium | reverse complement strand
CTCGCCCCCATTGGATGCTAACCCGGATCGATCACCAAGCTCCGGGCTGTGGCTCGCCCTCGTTGACGCTGTGGGTGTTGGCGTGGTAACCGGCTCGGGCAGGGTGTTCACCCAGCCGCTTCGCCTGTCCCTGCCGCCGCCTACTCAGCGTCAACGAATGGCAGCGCCTCGCCTGCGAATGTGGTGATCGATCCGGGCTAAGGGCGTTGGCCTTGTGAGGGACTCGGGCATGGGGTTCACCCAGCCGCTGCACCGATCCCTACCGCTGCCTCTCCACCTCAGCGAATGGCGGCGCCTCGCCCACGGATGTGGCGAGCGATCCGGCCGAGCACCCCCGAACGCTCCGCTCAGGCGCGGCGGCGCCGGCGCAATGCGGCGAACGGCACGACGAGGGCGACCAGCAGCGCCGCCGCCGGCTCCGGCACCATGTTGTAGCCGAGGTCCATCAGCATGCCGCGCTCCATCGCCGTCAGGGTGCGCGCGCCCAGACCGTCGCCGGTCGCCGCCCCCATCAGGAGGTTCGTGGGGAGGTAGAACTCGTCGTCGGTGTGGCTGCCGCTGCTGCCGCCCTCCCAGGAGGTGGGCGAGTAGATATAGACTGGGTTGCCGCCGTTGAGCGCCATCGCGTTGGGGCCGGTGAAGGCGAGCCCGGGGGCGCCGGGGCCGCCGAGCCGGGCGGCGTCCCACGCGGACTGGTCGAGGGCGAAGGTGGTGGGGTTGATGATCGTCCCGCCGGGGCCCGAGACCCAACGGTCGAACGGCTCCCAAGCTCCCGGCGAACCCGGGGCGGTGCCGTAGCCGTCCATCCCGTCCTCGAGGATCGAGCTGGCGAACCCCACGGCGTGCAGCAGCTCGTGGATCGCCGTCGATTTGAAATCCACCGCGTCGGGGGCGACGTCGTCGTCGAAGTCCCAGTTGTGGAAGAAGTTCACGTCGACGGCGCCGTCCGGGGCGGCGCCGTTGGAGTCGGTGCCGTTGAGGATCTTGTTCGCCACCACGCCGAGGTTGTTGAAGCCGGCGGTGCCGAAACCTGCGTAGTTCGTCCCCGCGCTGGCGAGCCGCGAACTGTCGGCGTTGCTCGACGTCACCTGCATGGTGATCGTGGCGGTGTCGTTGAACCACGATCCCAAGGTCGCGGCGGCGTCCTCCAGCGAGGCCATACTGGTGGCGTCGAAGTCCGGCGCGCTCGTGTAGTCGAAGACGAAGGTGAGCGCGGCGGGGGCTTGCGCCGGGGCGGCGACGAGGGCGGCCGCGGCGAGGAGCGCGCGGCGGCTGGCGGATCGGTGGGACGACATCGGAGGCGGGAGGTGGGACGGGTGTGGTGGAGGGCGCTCACGGGCGCCCGTTCGCTGCAGGAATTCAGCAGCGCGAATCTGCCGCCCGCGCCCGGTCCCGTCTATGGGACCTTAGTCGTACTCGGCGCTGCCCAGCCCCCGGATCACGCCAGGCCGGCGCGGTCGGCGAGGCGGGCCAGTTCCGCCACCGACTCGACGCCGACCTTCCGCATGACACGCGCCCGGTGCACCTTGATCGTCTTCTCCGCCGCGCCCAGCTCGTCGGCGATCTGCTTGTTGAGCTTGCCGGCGACGACGCCGCGCATCACTTCGGACTCGCGCGGCGTCAGCGCCGAGAACCGGGCTCGCAGCGCACCCGCGGCGGCCTCGTCCGCCCGCGCCGCGCGCCCGCGCTCGAGCGCCTCGCCGATCGCGGCGAGCAGTTGGTCATCGCTGCACGGCTTGGTGAGGAAATCGACCGCCCCCGCCTTCATCGCCCGCACGCCGGTGGGGATGTCTCCGTTGCCGGTCAGGAACACGATGGGCAGCCGGCCCGCGCAGGCGCCCAGCTCGCGCTGCACCTCGAGCCCGCCGAGCTCCGGCATCGACAGGTCGAGCACCAGGCAGCCGTCGCCCAGCGAACCGCGCCTCAAGTCGGCGAGGAACTCCCGCGGCGAGGGGTAGCCCGCCGCCACCATGCCCGCCGAACGCACCAGCCGGCCCACCGCGCGCAGCACGGAGGGGTCGTCGTCGACGATGAACACCGTCTCGGTCACGGCGCGGTCGGCCCTTCCTGCCATGTCGGGATCTTGACGTGGAACACGGCGCCGCCACCGGCGCCGGCCTCGGCCCAGAGCTCGCCGCCGTGCGCGAACACGATCGAGCGGCTGAGAGAGAGG
>JAUIGD010000630.1 GCA_030430255.1 Verrucomicrobiia bacterium | reverse complement strand
CCGGAGGCATCACCTCCCGCCTCGACGGCCACCCGCTCCTCCACGATGAGGTCCAAGGTCTGATCGCGCTGGTCGATCAAGGTCAGGGAGAACGGTTTCTCAAATCGGAGGCCATCCTCGTCCGTCGCCCGCAGGCGGATCCGCAATGGCCCGCCCTGCTCGGCGTCGAGCCGGCCGCCGACAAACAAGCGGTTGTCCTTCGTGTTGAAGAGGGAGTTGTGCTCGTCCCCCTCGCCTGGCACCAGCCCGACGGTGGTGCCCTGGAGCGAGTCGGGATCGTGGGCGATCAACTGGCTGACCTCATCGCCGATTCTCGCGTTCTCGGGGACCGTCGTCTCCGTCAGCTGGATCTCGTCGGGGGGGAGCGGCACCCACCCATAGGCGCCGCAGTGCGGCGGGTCGGCGATCGGGTTGCCCGCAAAGTCGATGGCGATCGGTTCTGTCCTTTCGCCGTCCTGGTCCGTGTCGGTCGAATCAAACCACCCTACCGGGCTCCCAGCACCAATTGCCGCGGAGTCCCTCCGCAGGCGCAAATCCCCCAGATCCCCGGTTTCCGGCGAGGGGTTGCGGAAGAAGAGGGGATCGCCCAAGAAGAACATCCGGGGATGCGATATCAACGGTTCCCGGGCGCCCGGCAGGAACGAAATGCAGTTGGACGTCTTTTCGCTCTCAAGCTGAGGCTCCACGCTGTTGAAGGCGTAAGTGCAATAGGTATGGAAGCGGTCGGCGACCTCGACATTGAACAGGAAAAGACAGTTCCAAGCGTCCGCCGACACGCTCCGGTTGCGGAGAAACGTGCAGTTTGCATACTGCGGCGACCCTCCTGCATCGGAAACGGCTACGCCGGCGTCTTCGAAGACCAAGCCGTCGAAAAAGCATTGAAGCGAAAGGGCGCCGAGCAGGTAGTGGGCGTTGTCCGCCGCATCGCCCTGCACCCCGAGATCGCCGCTGATCACGGTGCGGTTGGCCCGCCAATCACGCGCGTTGGGGTCCGTCTCCGTTCCCGCATACCCCCCGTAGACGAAGACGTCGCGGGAAGATTCACCCACTTGGTAGCCATCAAGCCCGGGTCGATACACTCCCTCGGCGACCCAGATCCGCACGATCCCTCTTTTGACCCTCGCCGCGTCGAAGGCGGGTTGGAGGTCGGTGAAGGCATCCTCCCACGAACTGCCGTCCGCCGCCCCACCCGCATCGTGCTTCACGTAGAACCGGGGCGTTTGCGCCGAGGCTGCAAGTGCCAATGCCCAGAGGGCGAAGAGGACCGTCTTCATCGGGGCGAAGGATAGCCTCCCGCCCGCTGATTATAAACCCTTTTCCACCGGCGCCATTCCGCTTTGCCCACGCCGCATCCTGCGTAGGGTCGCCGCGTGTTGAACCTGAAAACGCCCATCTCCCGCCTCCGCGCCATCGGCATCGTCGAGGGCATCTCGTTCCTGATCCTGCTCTTCATCGCCATGCCGCTGAAATACCTCATGCAGAAACCGCAGGCCGTCAGTGTCGTGGGGATGGCGCACGGGGTGTTGTTCCTGGTGTTCTTGGTGGCGCTGATCGATGCGAAACTCGCCCACCGCTGGGGCGCGAAGAAGGCGCTGGTGCCGTTCTTGGCATCGCTGATCCCGTTCGGCCCGTTCGTCATCGACCGGCGGCTGAAGGAGGAGGACGAGGCGCGCCGAGAGGGCGATCCCGCCACCTAGTCCGGGCTAGGATGAATGGCGCTCGTTTAAGGATAGGCATCGACAGGTGGCAGCGTCCCGGTGCCCGCTCGCTTGGCGCCGTCAAGGCATCCGGGACGTCCCGGTGGCTCGGCGCGCCCGCTTCAGCGCGGGATCCTTCCGTCGCTGCGCTTGTCAGGAGGACACGCCGGCTTCCCCGCGGGGGTCGAAACCCGCATCACGCCCACCATTCCACTCCCGCACTGTCACCCTGAGCAACGCGAAGGGCCTCTCACCGCGGTCCGCGTCTCCGTCGCCATTCGTGTTGAACGATCCCACCGCCCCCCGGTTGGGAACTCGACTCCGAGGGGCTGTTCCGCGCACGGCTAGCCCGGATCGATCACCACATCCGCAGGCGAGGCGCCGCCATTCGTTGATGCTGAGTAGGCGGCGGCAGGGATCGGCGAAGCGGCTGGGTAGACACCCTGCCCGAGCCGGTCACCACGCCAACGCCCTCAGCGTCAACG
>JAUIGD010000185.1 GCA_030430255.1 Verrucomicrobiia bacterium | reverse complement strand
GACACCTGCGGTACGCAAACTGCCGCTGGAACACCTGGATCTGGAAAACCACCAAACCCCCTCCGCCACTAACGACAAATAGGTACTCTCATGCGTATGGGCAACATGTTTAAACGCCTAGTCCCGGTTGCGCTGTTCGAAGCCACCCTCCAGGCGCCACCGGCCCGGCATGCGGTACTCACCCTCGACGAAGAACCGTTCGTCCGGCCTGAGGGGGAGCTGCGGTGGCGCTGCGGCACCGATAGCGAGAGCGGCGCGTGGGCGATGGAGCTCTTGATGCCCGACGGCGAACCGGTGCCGCACTCGCTGCGCTTGCTCGAAGGCGCGAGGCCGCTCTATCTCTCCGACGAGACGGTTTTCGCCGGGCCCGCGAACTGGCTCGAGGGCACCGACATCCTGCCGCGTTACGAGTTGCCGAACGACGTGATCGAGACCGCGACGGGGGTGAGTTTCCTGATGCGGCTGGGGGCCGAGATCGATCCCGAACTCGCGGGGCGTGTCGATGACGCGGTGATGGGCGTGACGCTGGATGCCCGCCTTTCGCGCGGCCTCACCGCGGCCGAGAGCGAGCACCTCTTGCTGTCGGTGGAGGCGAGCGATGCCGAGGGTTCTCGCCGCGAGCGCCTCGTGCGCGACGAATGGGTCGTGATCGACGAGCGGCCGCGCGCCGGCGGGCGGATCGCACACTTCGACCGCACCTTGCTGCACCGGGTCGCGCCGCTGGTCGAGGAGATGGCGACGTCCTACGATCCGGGGCAGGACGCCTTCAAGGCGAAGGTGACCAAGGTGTTCGCCGAGCGCTTCGCGAAGTGGGCGGCGTCGTTGCCCAAAGGGGTCGAGCTGAGGACCGACGAACTGCTCGGCAGCCTGCTCGCCGACCCGCTCAAGGCCTCGCTCCGTTTCGAGGTGGTGAACGAAGAGATCGATTGGTTCGACCTGAAGGTGGTCGTCGAGGTGGAGGGGTACGATCTGTCGCCCGCCGAGATCAAGGCGCTCGTCGCGGCGCGGGGGAACTTCGTCCGCACCGAGTCCGGCCGCTGGATCCGGGTCGCGTTCGACCTCGGCGACGATGGCCGCGAGGCGGTGGAGCGCCTCGGGCTCGACCCTTTCGACACCAGCGGCGAGGCGCATCGCATGCACGCCCTGCAGCTCAGCGACCCGGCGGTGAAGGAGGTCTTCGACAAGGAGGCATGGAACCGGATCTGCAAGCGTGCGGAGGAGGTGAAACTGCGCGTCCGGCCGGCGGTGCCGTCGTCGCTGAAGGCGACGCTGCGCCCGTATCAGGTCGAGGGCTACCACTTCCTCTCGTACCTGGCGAGCAACTCCTTCGGCGGCATCCTCGCCGATGACATGGGTCTGGGGAAGACGGTGCAGAGCCTGTGTTGGCTGCTCTGGCTGCGCGAGCGCTACGAGGGCGACCCGCCGCCGGCGCTGGTCGTCTGCCCGAAGTCGGTGCTCGATGTCTGGGCCGGTGAGGTGGCGAAGTTCGCCCCGCACGTCCGGGTGAAGGTGATCCGCAGCAAGGAGGAGCTCGAGATCGACGACGTGAAGGAGAACGTCGATCTCTTGGTGTTGAACTATGCCCAGCTCCGGGTCGGTCAGGAGAAGCTGACCCAGCTCGAGTGGCTGGCGGTGGTGCTCGACGAGGGGCAGCAGATCAAGAACCCGGACTCGCAGGCGGCGCGGGCTTCGCGCAAGCTCGACAGCGAGAACCGACTGGTCCTGACCGGCACGCCGATCGAGAACCGCCTGCTGGACGTGTGGAGCCTGATGGCCTTCGCGATGCCCGGTGTGCTCGGCGACCGCAAGTACTTCCGCGAACGCTTCGACCGACGGAAAGATGGCGGGGCACAGGGGCGCCTGTCGGCGCGGCTGCGCCCGTTCCTGCTGCGGCGGACGAAGGGGCAAGTGGCGATGGATCTTCCGCCGCGGACCGAGGAGGACGTCTATTGCTCGATGGAGGGGACGCAGTCGGAACTCTACCGGCGCGAGCTCGAGGGTGCGCAAAAGACCTTGCTAGGCATGGGGTCCGACGCCGAGCTGCGCAAGAACAGCCTCGTCGTGCTGCAGACGCTGATGCGGTTGCGGCAGATCTGCTGCCACCCCGGCCTCGTCAATCCGGGCGCCGCAGAGGCCGAGAGCGCCAAGCTCACCGCGCTGTTCTACCTGCTCGACCAGCTTCGCGAGGAGGGGCACAAGGTGCTCGTGTTCTCGCAGTTCGTGCGGATGCTCGACATCATCAAGGCGCGGCTCGAAGACGAGAAGCGCCCCTACTGTTACCTCACCGGACAGACGAAAGACCGCGCCGGGGAGATCGAGCGCTTCCAGACCTCGCCCGACCCGACGGTCTTCCTGCTGTCGCTGAAGGCGGGCGGCAGCGGCCTGAACTTGACCGCAGCCTCCTATGTCGTGCTCTACGATCCGTGGTGGAACCCGGCGGTCGAGAACCAGGCGATCGACCGGACCCACCGGATCGGACAGAAGAAACCGGTGATGGCCTACCGCCTGCTGGTGCGCGATACGGTGGAGCAGAAGGTGCGCATCCTCCAAGAGCAGAAGCGGCAGATGCTCGGCGACGTCCTCGGCGAAGAGGCCTTCGCCCGAAACCTGGAGATGAAGGACATCCAATTCCTCTTCAACCCGGACGTGTCGCCCGCCGACGGTGGAAAGCGGAAGGGCAAGTAGCGAGACCGAGCGGGCACGTTTGGGGACGCGACGTTCTCCCGTCCGAGCCAGGGCGGAGCGGTCTATCGAACGCGTCCGATCGTGATCTGGCTGAAGATATCGAATTCGGATCGCTCGATTCGCAGCGGCTCTCCAGACTCCAGCATCTGTTGAGCTGCCTCCTGATCGAAGCCGTGCTGATAGCGGACGTCCCCGGTCAATAGGTGCTCGTCGTCCAGAGCGAAGGTTTCCGAACCGAGAACCACCCCTCCGGTGCTCCACAGGAAACCCTCCTCAGGCAACTCGCGTTTCGGCGGAAATTTCTCGTAAAGGTCAGCTCGTGCGATGCTGGCTGGGAGCGCTGCTGCCTGCCGCCGGAGTTCCTTCAACTCCGGCGAAGCACACGACACCCCCAGTACAGCGATCAGCGTCGCGAGGATGATGTGCCGTACGCTCATTGGCTCTGCGGGGCGCCCGAGGCCTGCCTGCGGCTCCCCAGAGGGCGCGCCATCGGAGCTGGGTTACGGCTTCGAGCCACCCTCCGGCATTGGTTCTGGAGCGGTGGGCGACTTGTCGTCCTTTCCGGCTGCTTCGGCGGCGAGTCGGGACTCTACAAGGGTTACTTCTCGAGCAGCGCCTCGTAGAGCGGGCGCTTGAGTGCTTCCTCCAGCGTCCACTGGTAGGGCATGAAGTTGCGCAGGGTGACGACGGCGATGCCTTCCTCCGGCAGCATCCAGAAGTGGGTGCTGGCGGCGCCGCCCCAGCCGATCTCGCCGACTTTGCCGCCGAACCCCCACTCTTTCTCGGCGGTGCGGACGTTGAATCCGAGGCCGAATCCGACGCCGGGCCGCTCGCCGCCGATAGCGATGTGGTCGATGCCCTCGGGCAGCTGGTCGCGAGCCATCTGGGCGACCGACTCGGGTTTCAAAATCCGCGCCCCCTCGAGTTCGCCCCCGTTGAGGATCATCTGGCAGAAGCGCATGTAATCGCGGGCGGTCGAGCAGAGGCCACCGCCCCCCGAGGGGAGGCTCGGAGGCTCGAGGTAAGGGCTGCCGACCGCGCTCTCGCTGACGAGCAGCTTGCCCCCTGGGCCGCGGCCGTGGGTGCTCGCGAAGCGCGCCCGTTTCGCCGCCGGGACATAGAAGGCGGTGTCCCCCATTTTCAGCGGCGCGAAAATGCGCTCCTCGAGGAACTCCTCGAAGGGCCGTCCCGCCGCCGCCTGCACGATGGCGCCTAACAGATCGATCGAGATGCTGTAGACCCAGCGCTCGCCGGGCTGGTAGGCGAGCGGGATGCCGGCGAGCTTTTCGACCATGGCGTCGAGGGAGCTGTCGCGGGCGAGCAGGTCGACCTCGTTGTAGCGGGCGGCGACCGGGCCGCCGATGAAGCCGTAGCTGTAGCCGCCGGTGTGGCGGAGCAGGTCGCGCACCGTCGGCTCTCGCCCGGCGGGCACCTCCTCTCCTTGTTCGACCAGGACGGTGGGCGAGGCGAGCGCGGGGAGATGTTTGGAGACCGGGTCGTCGAGGCCGATCTTGCCGTCTTCGACGAGCATCATGATCGCTGTGCTGGTGACCGGCTTGGTCATCGAATAGATGCGGAAGATCGTGTCCTCGGTCATCGCTGCGCCGGTGGTGGTGTCGCGCACGCCGTAGGCGCCGAGGTGGAGCGTCTCGCCGTCCTTGGCGACCATGACGACGGCGCCGGCGATGTCCCCCGATGCCACCAGGGCGCCCACCTTCTCATCGACCAGACCCATCCGCGGTGCGGCCGCTTCTTGGCCGGGGCAGGGCGAAGCGGTTAGGGCGAGCGCGGCGGCGAGAAATGCGGAGGGTTTCATCGCTGGAATTCAAACCGTTGAGGGTCGATTTGGCAATCAAAGTCCCGCCTTGCCTGCCCGGCCCGACGGGCGTGAAGTGGGGGCGTGAGCCTCCGCACCGACATCTGCATCCGCGCCGCCGAACTCTACTTGCTCCCGGTGGAGTTGCGGGTGCCGCTGAAATTCGGCGATCAGGTGCTCGAGCGCGTCACCTGCGCCCGGGTGAAAGTGACCGTCGAGGGGGCGGTGGGGGTGGCCGAGGGCTGGGGGGAGACCCCTCTGAGCGCCGCGTGGGTCTGGCCGTCGGCCCTCCCCTACGGACACCGCGAGGCGCGGCTGATCGATCTTTGCCGGAGGATCGCGGTCGAGCTGCCGAGCGCAGGACGAAGCGGGCACCCGCTCGAGCTGGGCGCCGATTTCATCGCCGGGCCGCTGGGGGCGGTGCACGCGGCCGCCGATGCCGAAACGGGCGGCGAGCCGGTGCCGCATCTCGGTGCGCTGTTGGCGTTCTCGGCCTTCGACCTCGCGACCTACGATGCCTTTGGCAACCTGCACGGCCGACCGGTGTTCGAGTTGCTTGGCGGCGATTTCCTGTCCCGTGACCTCGGGGCCTTCCTGCCACCGGACGAACGGTTCGCGAGCCGATTTCCTGGCGACTATCTCGAGCCGCGCCGCGAGCGGCTGCCCGTCTGGCACCTGGTCGGCGGGCTCGACCCGATCGAGGAGGGCGGGTTGACCGGTGCGGAGCCGGACGACGGCTACCCGGTGTTGCTTCGCGATTGGATCCGGCGCGATGGGCTGCGCTGCCTGAAGGTGAAGCTGCGTGGGACGGATGCGGAGTGGGACTTTGCGCGGATGGTGGCGATCGGGCAGATCGCCGCCGAGGAAGGCGTCGATTGGTTGAGCGCCGACTTCAACTGCACGGTCACCGACCCCGAGTATGTGAACCGCATTCTCGACCGGTTGCGCGATGAGCACCCGGCGACCTACGGGCGGTTGCTCTATGTCGAGCAACCGTTCCCCTACGACCTGCTGACGAACCGCATCGACGTCCACTCGGTGAGCGCGCGGAAGCCGCTGTTCATGGATGAGAGCGCACACGATTGGACCTACGTCCGCGAGGGGCGCGCGCTGGGCTGGAACGGGGTCGCCCTGAAGACCTGCAAATCGCTGACCGGCGCGCTGTTGAGCCTCTGCTGGGCGAAGGCGCACGGAATGGGGTTGATGGTGCAAGACCTGACCAACCCGATGCTCGCGCAGGTGCCGCACGCTCTGCTCGCTGCCCATGCCGGGACGATCATGGGTGTCGAAAGCAATGGCATGCAGTTTTATCCGGAGGCCTCGCGTCCGGAGGAGGCGGTGCACCCGGGTCTCTATCGACGCCGAGGGGGGAAAGTGGACCTATCGACGCTCGGCGCGAGCGGTTTTGGGTATCGGATCGACGAGATCGTGCGGGAGCTGCCGGAGGTGCAATTGGGTCGAGCGGACTAGCCTTCTCCCACACTCGGGGCGGATTGGGCCTCCCCCGATCCCGGGGGGGCCGCTTCCCTTCTCTCCACCCCGCGCGACTCCCTCCCGTGCCTCCGGCACGACGTGTGGCGAAAGGACTTGCCGCCGTGCTACGCGCTTCGCTGATCGCAGCCCGATCTTCTGTATTTCAATTGGAGGGCGGAGCTCCGCCTCCGTCGTGGCTGCCCCGTGAGGCGCGTGTCCTCGCGCGGCACCGGTGGTCGCAGGCCTGGCCCCTCGCTCCAAGGGCATGCCAATATTCGCCCGGCGCCTTGGCGCGACGCGCGCCCCCAGATCAGCTTCGGCGGAGACGGAGCTCCGCCCTCCAGCGATATCGGACACTGGCGCCCGATCTTCCGACGGAAGCGCATTCTGTCTGCGGCGAGTCAGCGCATTCCGAATCGCTTCTGTCGCAGAGGTGCCAACGAGCGAGACGAGTGCGATGTCACTCTTGCGATCCGGCCAGCGCGACGGGTTCGGACGAGTGGTAGTCGTCGAGCGTGTAGCCCTCCGGGAGCGAATACTGCCAGACCCAATCGCCGAGCTCGCGCCCCTCTTTCGGGCGCCCTCCCTCGTCGATGCCGTTGACGCCGACGGACCAGATGGCGGGGCGTCCGTCCTCCCGCAAAATGTAGCGGAACGGTTCGCCGTTGACGGGGTCGAGCGGGACTTCATCGAGAAAGCGGGGCGGGAGGGCGTCGAGCGACTCCGGGTAGCGCCGCTCGGCGATGCGGTAGCGCTCCAGGGCGATGGCGACGCGGGCGAGGCGGAGTTCGGCCTCAGTTCGAAGGAGATTCTGCAGCAGGTGTGGCATAGCTGGGACCATGACAGATGCGATCTTTCGGCTTGGTGATATACCCTTGCTCCAATCGGAAAGCTCGGCATCGGAGCTGGCTTGATCAAAAATGGCGATCTCCGTGGTCGGGAAGGTTGGGGCGTCGATGACGTGCCGCTGCATGTAGTCGGAGATATGCAGCCTCACCCCGTCGGTGATTCCTTTGGGCAACGGAAGCCGAAACTCTGTGTCGAGGTCGTCCATTGCAGCGACGACGATTGCGCGTTCTACCCTCCAGACCCGTTTTACGTTTGCACCAGTTGTGAGATCAGCGACGGAGCGGTCGATGAGTTCGAGTTCGGCATCGGAGAACGCTCTTAAGTCGAGAGCCTCCCAAATCGGGCCAAGCGGGTGCGTGGCCATGACAGATTGAACCAACTTGCAAAGTAGCGACGGGGATGAGTCGAGGTGTCTCGCAAGCCGTAACCCAGCGGTGATCGGATAGATAGATTCACCGGCCTTGCCTTCTGCGATCTGTGCAGTTGCCTGGAGGCCGAGCAATCGGGATGCACCCCCTATTATGTGTACATGGGGGCACGTCATCGCGAACCCTTCTTCCCAGTCTACCGGGAAGTGGCAGTCATTGCGTTCCGCAGCCGCGGCGAGGGTGGTAAGCTCTCCTTGTCGTGTGCCTACCGCCCGGAGAATGGCGGAGGGAATCGCTCTCGGAGGCCCTGGGGCTGTGAGGTAGGCAGCGAGATCTGCGCGAGTTGAGCACCGCCACGACTGTTCCGAGTGGCTCTGTAGCGCCGGTAGTTGTTCGAGGTCGAAGGGGTTGAAGTCCGGATTCCTGAAGGTTTCCTCGATGATCGGATTGGCGGCGAAGTTGTGTTTGTCGGGGATCGGCTCGCGGGCGACGAGCTTGAGGAGGTCGAGTTCCTCGCCGCGTTCGCGCATCTCGGCTTGGTGGGATTCCCAGCGCTTGCCGTTGTAGTGGTCGATGGCGGCGTAGTAGGCGGGCACGCCGCCGATGACGGCAGCCTCAAGGAAAAGCGCCCCGGCGATCAACAGTTCCATCATGACGGTAGGTTAGTGGGGATTGGTTGGATTGCACCCGGTTCGTGTTTTTTGGGGTGGCTTGGTGGGCGGGGTCGATTGGTTTGCGCTTGGCGGGTGTGGGTTTTCGTTGGGCGGTTTGGATCGGTTACGGCGGAGACGGAGCTCCGCCCTCCAGGTGGGAAGGCTTGGAGCTTGGACAGCTCCACCACTTCGTTCCTGCGGGCGTGGCCCTTGAGGGCTAGCCCGGATCGATCACCACATCCGCAGGCGAGGCGCCGCTGATCGTTGATGCTGAGTAGGCGGCGGCAGGGATCGGCGAAGCGGCTGGGTAGACACCCTGCCCGAGCCGTTCCCAACGGCAACACCCTCAGCATCAACGAGCGCAAGCCGCAGCCCGGAGCTTGGATGATCGATCCGGGCTAGGCTTTTGTTTGGCCGTCGCCGCGGACTAAGTACTTGTAGCTGGTGAGCTCTCGGAGGCCCATCGGGCCGCGGGCGTGCAGCTTGTCGGTGCTGATGCCGATCTCGGCGCCGAAGCCGAACTCTTCACCGTCGCTGAAGCGGGTCGAGGTGTTCCAGAACACCGCGGCGGAATCGACCTCGGCGAGGAAACGCTCGGCGGCGGCCGCGTCGCGGGTGACGATGCAATCGCTGTGGCGCGAGCCGTAGGTGTTGATGTGTTCGACCGCGGCGGCGAGGTCGTCGACGACACGCACGGCGAGGATCAGGTCGAGGTATTCCGCGCGCCAGTCCGCGTCGGTCGCGGGGGTGGCGTCGGGGAGAAGCTCGCGGGTGCGCGGGCAGCCGCGCAGTTCGACGCCACGCTCGCGGAGGGCCTGGGCGACCATCGGCAGGAAGTCGGCGGCGATTGTGGCATCGACGAGCAGTGTCTCGAGGGCGTTGCAGACGCCCGGCTTCTGGGTCTTGGCATCGACGGTGAGCGCGACCGCCATGTCGGTGTCCGCGTCGCGGTGGACGTAGGTGTGGCAGATGCCGTCGTAGTGTTTGATGACTGGCATGCGGGCGAGGGAGACCACCGTCTCGATGAGCCCGGCGCCGCCGCGCGGGATGATGAGGTCGAGGTAGTCGTCCATCTCGGCCATGTGGCGCACCGTCTCGCGGTCGGTGTTGTCGATCAGCTGGACGGCGTCGGCCGGCAGGCCGGCGGCCTCGAACCCGGCGCGCAGGGCGGCGGCGATGGCGAGGTTGGAATGGATGGCCTCCTTGCCGCCGCGCAGGATGGTGGCGTTGCCAGTCTTCAGGCAGAGGACGGCGGCGTCGCTGGTCACGTTGGGCCGCGACTCATAGATGATCCCGATGACGCCGATGGGCACGCGGACCTGTTGGATGCGGATGCCGTTCGGGCGAGACCAGTCGTCCATGATCTCGCCGACGGGGTCGGTGAGCGCGGCGACTTGGCGGATGCCGCCGGCGACAGCCGCGAGCCGCGCATCGTCCAGCCGGAGGCGGTCCTTCATGGCTTTGGTGAGGCCGTTGGCATCGGCGGCGGCGAGGTCTTTCGCGTTCGCATCGAGGATCGCCGGCGCGTCGCGTTCGATGCGGTCGGCGGCAGCGAGCAAGGCGGCGTTCTTTTGCTCGCTGCTCAAGGTGGCCAGGGTGCGTGACGCGGCCAAGGCCCGGGCGCCAAGGGCCCGGACTTGGTCGCGGAGAGGGGTGCTGGAAGCGTTCATGGGAGGAGTTCGAATCGAGTGCAGGTGCCGCCGCCAGCGACGATCTCGCCGAGCTGCCCGGGGTTTCGACCATCGGCGATGACGGCGCGGACGCCGCCTGCCGCGGCGGTGCGCACCGCCTCCAGCTTGGTCGCCATGCCGCCGACGGAGAACGTTCCGGCGCCCGGGCGGACGAGGTCGCTCGCGGCGGCGAGATCGGTCACCAAGGGGACGAGTTGATCGTCGGCGTCCTTGAGACCCGGCACGCTGGTGAGGAGGACGAGGAGGTCGGCGCCCGCGAGGGAGGCGAGCCGGGCGGAGAGCGTGTCGTTGTCTCCGACCTTCAGCTCCTCGACGGCGACGGAGTCGTTCTCGTTGATGATGGGGATGACGTCGTCGAAGCGGAGCAGCTGGCGCAGGGTGTCGCCGACGTAGCGGCTGCGCTCCTCGGTGGCGAAGTCGGCGTTGGTGAGCAGGAGTTGGGCGACTTTGAGGTCGTACTGGCGGAACAGGGTTTCGTAGAAATGCATCAGCCGGGTCTGGCCGACGGCGCAGCAGGCCTGGAGGGTCGCGAGATCGGCGGGGCGCTCTTTGATGCCGAAGGCCATCATGCCAGCGGCGGCGGCACCGCTGGAGACGATGACCGGCTTCGCCCCCGAACGATGCAGGCCGGCGACCGCCTCGACCAGGGCTTCGAACTGGGAGTCGTCGAGGGCGACGCCATCCGTGCGGGTGAGGATGCCGGAGCCGAACTTGAGGACGACGGTGGGTTGAGAGAGGGGCATGGGGCGGGGAGGGCGGGCACTATTTCGCGCCCCCGCCCGTTTGCCAAGTGGCGGTTTCTCGCTATGATGGCTCCTCGCAAGGCACCTATAGTATAATGGATAGTACGGCGGTTTCCGGAGCCGCAGGTCTAGGTTCGATTCCTAGTGGGTGTATTTGGATGGGGTTCGCGTTGGACGTTGGACATGGGGAGGAGGTGTTGCGAGGATCTGGGGTGCATCGGATTACCCTAAGCCTACTCCTGCCTGCTGTCTGCCCCTGGGCGACCGCGAAGGGGCAGCTCCCACAGAACCCTTCGCCGATGGTCGAGCACACCCGGGCGCACCCTCGGCTGGAGAAAGCCGAGCCCGCGGGAGAGCGGCGCGTGCTGTCGTTGGGGACGCTCTTCGTGCCCTCGGCCTTGGCGGACGCCGAGGAGGCCGGGCTGCTGGTGCACTTCCACGGTGGGACTTGGATTCCCGAACTGGCCGCGGAGCGGTCGGTGGTGGTGTCGCTGGCGGTGCAGTTGGGCGCCGGCTCCGGCCGTTACGCGGCGCCGTTCCGGGAGACCGGCCGCTTCGCCGCACTATTGGCGGAGGCCGAAGATGAGGCCGGACTGCGTTTCAAGGCGGTGACCGTGAGCGGTTGGAGCGCTGGCTGCGGAGCGCTGCGCGAGATCTTCAAGGATCCGGCAAACGATGCCCGGGTGGTGCGGGCGCTTTTCCTCGATGGGATCCACAGCGGCTACCTCGGGGATGGGGCGGGGAGGGAGGTCGAGCCGGAGCCGCTGGCTTCGATCGCACGCTGGGGGAGGCGGGCGATGGCCGGGGAGGTCGAAATGCTGGTCGTCCACTCCACGGTGTTCCCGGGGACTTATGCGAGCACGACCGAGACCGCTGACTGGCTGGTGCGCGAGTTGGGGTTGAAGCGGCGGGCGGTTCTGGGGTGGGGGCCGATGGGGACGCAACAGCTGAGCGAGGTGCGGGAGGGGGCGTTCACCCTGTTGGGCTATGCCGGCAACTCGGCTCCTGACCACGTCGATCTGCTACACGCTTTGCCCGACTTCCTGGAGGGGCATCTCGCAACCCCAACGCCTGACGGCTTGGGCGAAGACGGGCGCTGAAGACGGCGAACAGGATGCGCGGCCGCGGGGAAGGGGAGTTCGCGGACGCTGAGCCCTTTCGGACTTGTCCGTCCCGGAGCGGATCGATTTTGGATTACCCCAATCGCTCGGCTGCCCCATGGCGCGATCGCGCCCCCCTCACCATCGCGCATCGTGCGACGCCGGATCGAAACCCGGGAATCCTCGGCCTCGATTGTTCGATTGCTCGATCCCTAGGAGACTGTCGGACTTAGGACTTTCGAGCCCGAACGTTATAGAATTTCGATCCAAATGGTCACGATGATGAGGAGCTGATCGAGATCAGCGACGAGACAGCGGGGCGATTTGGGCAAATTGTAAAACGATTCGCGCCGGAACGGGG
>JAUIGD010000184.1 GCA_030430255.1 Verrucomicrobiia bacterium | reverse complement strand
AACGCCAGCTGTCCACGATCCGACCCTCCACCGGGTCGAGCAGTACCGTGAGGTCGGCGGCTGCGAACACCACCCCTTTCGGCGTTTGACTGCCGAAGTGGGAGACGAAACCGCTCACCACCGTGCCCAGATCCACCTCGTTTAGCCGGTGGTCGAAGTTGTCCGCTTCCGGGTTCTGCCCCCAATGCCCCCAGCCGCCACCGTCGAGCCCGGGGAAGGCCGGCAGCACCGCGGGCGGCGGGGATTCGCTCGCCAGGTAACGCCGTGCCTGATCGCGATACCAATGGCGCACGCGGTTCTGCGGGAACGGCCGCGGTGCCGCGAGCACCTCCTCGAGGCCGGCGAGGTTGCGTTCCAACACCACTCTGGAGTCCTCCGCAGGCAGGTGGTCGATGATGCCGATGTCGCCAGTGTAGCCGCTGTCGACCAGGGCGCGCAGCATCGCCGCCTCATGCTCGCCTTTGCCAATGTCGAGAATCTTTGGCTGCGCGCCGGCGTTCATGCCGTTGAGGTTCACGCAGAGGAGGAGGCCCTCCATGAGGGCGAGGTCTTCCGCGAAGGTGTCGATACGGCCGTGCGCGTGGTGGAAGTTGTAGACGATGCCGGCGCCCGGGCAGCCTCTCTCGCGCAGGCGGCGGCAGACCGCGACCAGGTTCTCCGGCTCGCCGCCCCAGCCGCCGTGGTTGTAGAGCCCGAGCGGGAACCCGTCGTCCGCACAGCGCTTCGCGAGCGGCCACAAGGCTTCGGCGGCGGCCTCCACCCGCGCCTCCTGGTTCGGTGCGTCCGGCGAGGGGCAGGTCTTCCAGATCTGCGGTCGCAGGCCGTGGAGTTGGAACAATTCGAAGGCCTTCTCGTGCTCGCCCCAGAAGGCGGTGAACTCGATGCCGTGTTTCGCGTAGGCGGCGATCTCCGCCTCGAATTGATCGACATGCTCGGCCCGCCAGTCGTAGGCGCAGCGGGTCAGCCCCAGCTCCTTCAACATCAGCGCCCGCTCCTCCGGCGGGCGCTCCGCGGAGTCGAACGGGACGATGCACCACGGCACCAGCCGCTCGCGGGCGAAGTTGGGTGGGGCCGTGGCCGCCGCCACGGCACCGGAAAAGCAAGCGAGCGCGAGGATGGGGGCGAGCGGGCGAAACATGCCCGATCCTGCCCCACCCCCAGACTTGCCCGCAAGGCGCTTCTCCGCTACACGGGGCGCATGCATATTGACCCGAACCCCCTCCGCGCCGGGATTGGCGCGGCTTTGACGACGCTCGCCCTGTCCGCCCCCTTCGCCGCCGCGCAGTTCTACGGCGATCCGCCAGACGAGACCCACCCCTGGGCGGTCCACGACGGCAACCGCCCGCAGCCACCGCGCGTGGAGCCGGGGGCGAAGCCCGGCGGCGCCCCCTCCGACGCCACCGTGCTGTTCGACGGCAGCGCCGAGTCGTTCGCCGCCAACTGGGTGCATGAGAACGACAAGCGCAAGGCCGACTGGACGGTCGCGGACGGCAACCTCATCTCCGCCAAGGGCGGCGGCTACATCAAGTCGAAGGGCGAGTTCGGCGACTGCCAGCTGCACGTCGAATGGGCGGCGCCGAGCAAGGTCGAGGGCTCCTCGCAGGGCCGCGGCAACAGCGGCATCTTCCTCGGCGGCGGCGCCACCGAGGTGCAGGTGCTCGACAACTTCGACAACCCGACCTACGCCGACGGCTTCGCCGGTTCGGTCTACGGCGTCATGCCGCCGGAGGCGAACCCGCTGCACGGGCCGGGCGAGTGGCAGACCTACGACATCATCTTCCGCCGCCCGATCGTGAAGGACGGCGAGCTGGTCGACCCCGGTTCACAGACCGTGATCATCAACGGCGTGGTCGTGCAGGCCGACACCCCGCTCGAGGGCGGCGGCGGGCACAAGGGCCGCTCGAACCCGCTGCGGATGTTCCCGGAGAAGGGCTCCATCAAGATCCAGGACCACGGCAACCCCGTGCGCTTCCGCAACATCTGGATTCGCGAACTGCGCCCGCGCCCGATCGACGGCGGCACCGACGGCCAGCTCTCGCCCGAAGCGACCGCCGCCAAGCGCGCCGAGATCGCCGCCGAGATCCGGGAGGACGCCGAGACCAAGTCGGGCAAAGACAAGATGCTGCGCCTGATGGAGTCGCTCGTTTACGCCCATGACGACGCCGCCCAGGCCGAGGCCGAAGCGCTCGGTGAAGCGTGGTACGACGCGGTCGCCGCCGCCCCCGACGGCAAGAAGGGCGAGGTGATGCAGGTCAACAACGCGCTCAAGTACATGGTCAAGCACAAGCGCCTCCCGGCCGACCACGAGGGCGTCCTCGCCGTCGCCGAGCTGATCAAAGCGCAGGGCTGGGACCAGTAGAACACCGCGCGGCGGGCGCTCCTTTGCCAAGATGCACGAGCCGCCCGGACCGAAACGATCCAAGCGCCTCGCCTCGGCTTTCCGCTGGGGTGGGGCGCTCGTCTGTTTGGGGGTGGCGATCGCCGCAGCACGGTGGGGAAAAGTATCCAATGAGCGTTGGAACTACGAACCGTTGCCGGCAGCGGGGTGGCCCTACAAGGAAGGGAAGGTGGCATTCGAGTTTGAAGTGAAGAAGTCAGCAGATTATACCCTCCGTTTACGGGTTGACCCACAGGGCCAGATGGTCGATCGGGATGTGGAAACACATTTCGAAGTGGCCGATGACGAACCGTTCGAGTGTGAAAACTATTCTGGGCCGATTTCTATTGGCGGATCTGAAAATCAGGTGATCACTTTGGCGAAGTTCGCCGGAGACCCGGGTCGCCGATATTTTGGCTGGGTGTCAATCGATGGCGTTTTCGATCCCGAGGCGCGTATCGTCGTCCTGCCGCATCCCTACTATTCGACACAGCGAATGCTCACCACCGCAATCGGTTGGGGCACCTCCTTCCTCTGTGGGGTGGGTGCACTCGTGATCGCGCTCGCTGGAAGCGTGAAGCGACTGCTCACGAAAAAATAGCTCACACCGGCACCACCAAGCCCTCCGCCTCCGCCAGGGCGCGCTGGCCGGCATCGAAGGTGAGGAACTCGCCCGCACCGAGGGTCATCGCCGTGGCGACGTGCAGGATGTCGGCGAAGCGGATGCCGGTGCCTTCGGTGTGCTTCGCACTCAAAGTTTCGGCTTCGGCATGGACGCGCGGCCAGTCGGGGTTGGCGATCTCGAACCGGCCCGCTGCGAGGTCGGACTGAAACGCGCTGATCATCGTATTGACCTCGTGCTGCGTCTTGCCGACGGGGCGCCCTTTGGAAAGTTGGAACGATTGCAACCGGAGCGACTGACGGAATTCGAAGATCACGAGCGTCGACACTTCGATGATCCCGTGGTGGCCGTGCAAGAACGCGTCCGCCCTCCTGTTGTGGACATCCACGTGATAGACCGAATAGAGGAACGAGGGTTCAACAAAGGCGCTCATCCCTCTTGCCCCTCATTCGCGAAACGCTCGATCTCGTCGAGGTCGGCCTGGGTGAGGACACGCCCGCCGACGGCGCGCCTTCTGGCCTCGAAGTCCACCCCCGCCCAGGGCGACTCGCTCTTCTTCTTCTCCACCGGCGGCTCCAGCCGAGCGACCGGCACGCCGCGGCGCTCGATGAGGATGGTCTCGCCCTCCGCGAGCCAGGCCTCCAGCTTGCGGAATTCGTTGCGGACTTCTCGAACCGTCGCCTTTCTCATGTGGACAAAATAAGTCCACATTGGCACAACGGTCAATTGGCGAGATTTGGGGGTCGAGAATCGGCGCCGGGGTGCAGTATAACGCCACCATGTCGAAATCCCTCCTCGCGCCGACCCTCGGTGCCCTCCTCTATCTCCTCGCCCTTACCCCCCAGCCCGCCGACGCCGCCGCCTTCGAGTTCAAGGACGGCGACACCGTCTGCCTGATCGGCAACGCCCTCGCCGACCGCATGCAGCACGACGGCTGGTTCGAGACCGTCCTGCAGAGCGAGCTGAAGGGCAAAGAGGTCGCCTTCCGCAACCTCGGCTTCACCGGCGACACGGTGAACGACCGCCCGCGCAACAAGGGGTTCCCCTCGCCGGAGGACTACCTGAAGCTCTGTGGCGCCGACGCCATCTTCGTCTTCTTCGGCTACAACGAGTCCTTCGCCGGCGACCGGGGGATCGACGGCTACAAAGGCCAGCTCTCGGGCATGATCGACAATTACTCGAAACTGAAGCCGAACGGTGATTCGGCGCCCCGCTTCGTCCTGTTCTCGCCCATCGCCCACGAGGACCTCGGCTCGCCGAACCTCCCCGACGGCCGCGCCAACAACGCCCGCCTCGCCAAGTACACCGCCGCGATCAAGGAGGTCGCCGACGCGAAGGGCGCCGGCTTCGTCGACCTCTTCAACCCGACCAAGGCGCTCTACGACCAGCAGTCCGAGCCGCTCACCATCAACGGCGTCCACCTCGGCACCTTCGGCAACCGCCACCTCGCCGTCGTGATCGGCAGAGCGTTGTTAGGGAAAGACGTGCGTGCGCACGAAGGGCTCGAGCCCCTGCGCCAGGCGGTGCTCGACAAGAACTGGCACTGGTTCAACCGCTACCGCGCCACCGACGGCAACGACGTCTGGGGCGGCCGCTCCTCGCTCACCTTCGTCGACGGCCAGAGCAACGCCGAGGTGCTCCAGCACGAGCTGAAGATGCTCGACACGATGACCGCCAACCGCGACCCGAAGATCTGGGCGGCGGCGCTCGGCTCGAACCACACGGTCGACGACTCCAACGTCGCGCCCCCGGTGCCGGTGAAGACGAACATCGGCGGCGGCAGCAAGTCCTCCAACGCCCAGAAGGAGGGCGACCCGGACTACCTCAGCCCCGAGGAGAGCCTCGCGGAGCTGCGCGTGCCGGAAGGCTTCAAGGCCAATCTGTTCGCCTCGGAGAAGATGTTCCCCGAGATGGTCAACCCGGTGCAGATGTCGGTCGACACCAAGGGCCGGCTGTGGGTCGCCGCCTGGAAGACCTACCCGAAGTGGGAGCCCCTCAAGGAGATGGAGGACCGCCTGCTCATCCTCCCCGACGAAGACCGCGACGGCGTCGCCGACCGGGTGATCGAGTTCGCCCGCGTGCACAACCCGACCGGCTTCGAGTTCTGGAACGGGGGCGTCTTGGTCGGCTCCGCCCCCGACATCTGGTTCCTCAAGGACACCGACGGCGACGACAAGGCCGACGTGAGGGTCCACATGCTCGGCGGCATCGACTCCGCGGACACCCACCACGCGATGAACAACTTCCAGTACGGCCCCGACGGCGGCCTCTACTACCAGCGCGGCGTCTTCCATGTCAGCAACGTCGAGACCCCGTGGACCACGCCGCACAAATCGAGCGCCTCGGCGATGTACCGCTTCAACCCGCGCACCTTCACCTTCAGCCAGCACGCCGGCAACAGCCCGAACCCGCACGGCATCGCCTTCGACCGCTGGGGCTACCACTACGCCACCGACGGCACCGGCGGCCGCTCCTACCAGGTGCGCCCCGAGGGCAACGGGTTCCGCATGCACGAGCTGGCGAAGAAAGAGGTCCGGCCCGTCGCCTCCAGCGGCATCGTCTCGAGCGCCAACTTCCCCGACGACAAGCAGCAGGCCTTCATGCTCTGCAACACCATCGGCTTCCTCGGCATCAAGCACTACAAGCTCGACCGCGACGCCGAGACCGGGGTGGTCAAAGGCTCGCCGCTCGGTGATCTCGTCGTCTCCGACGACCGCAATTTCCGCCCCTCCGATGCTGACTTCGGCTCCGACGGTGCCCTCTACGTGTCCGACTGGCACAACGTCATCATCGGCCACATGCAGCACAACATCCGCGACCCGAAACGCGACCACGCCCACGGCCGCATCTTCCGCGTCGTCTACGAGGACAAGCCGCTGCAGGAGCCGGTCGCCATCGACGGCCAGCCGATCGAGAAGCTGCTGGAGAACTTGAAGCACCCGATCGACGGCGTCCGCTACCGCACCCGGATCGAGCTCAGCGAGCACCCGACCGACCAGGTGGTCGCCGCGCTCGACCAGTGGCTCGCGGGGCTCGACCCCGCGGACCCAGAAGAGTCCCACCACATGCTCGAGGCGCTGTGGGTGAAGCAGGCGCACAACGTCCGCGACGACAAACTGATGGGCGCGCTGCAGGCCGGCGCGGCCGACCCGCACGTCCGCCGCGGCGCCCAGACCGCCCACCACTACTGGTATAACGTCGACTTCACCCGCGGCGGTGGCCAGCTCGCCGAGGTGGAGGAAGACGAAGTCCCCGAGGCCAGCGTCGCCGTCGTCGATGGCGTGACGGTGGTCCAGATGGGGGCGATCCCCCACCAGCTGAAGTACAACCTCGACCGCTTCGAGGTGGGAGCCGGCCAGCCCGTGAAGCTGACCTTCACCAACACCGACATCATCCCCCACAACCTCCTCATCGTGCAACCCGGGTCGAAAGCCGAGATCGGCAACCAGGCGATCGCCATGGGGATCGACGCCATCAAGAAGGCGCCCGAGAACGACAAGATCCTACAGGGCACGGCCATGCTCGATGCCGGCGCCAGCGAGACCCTGACCTTCACCGCCCCCGGCGAGCCCGGCGACTACGAATTCGTCTGCACCTTCCCCGGCCACTGGACGGTGATGAACGGGGTGATGAGGGTGAAGTAGCGCATCCCCGTGGCATCGGCGTCCCGCCGATGTCCGTGCCGGGGGCGTCCCGCCCCCGCGCCCAAGGGAGACCCGCGCCCGCGATTGGTCGAGTTGTTGTGCCTGAAAATGAGCGCTGATTACGCGACTGCTTTTGATGATGTGGCAGCGTTTCTGAGATCGCAGGGCGTCGAGCCCGAGATCGAGAAGTCCGCCGTAGCGTCACGCGAAGAAGTTGCCGGATTCCACGAAGCGACAGGCATCGAGTTGCCGCCAACGTTCAGCGATTTCTTCACGACCTTCGCCAACGGATACAGGTTTTCGTGGGATAGCGGGGACGAGGGGGGGACATTCTCGATGCCCGACCTTGCGACGCTGGCGGATCTAAGGCGGGATTGGTTAGCGCGTGTGTCTGAGTTCGCTGACGACCCGAGTAGCATGGATCAGTGCGTTGAGCCGGAGTTTCGCGATGAAGCATTTCGGATCTGGGGGAGGATGAGGTACTGGCTCCCGTTCATCGAGGAACCTGACGGAGACGCGTTCTGTCTTGATTTGGTTTCCGGTGCCATCGTGTTCGAAAAGCATGATTGGTTCGACGGCTTCGGCGAGATCGCAGAGACGAACGGCATGATCGCCGGGGCATCCGTCATCGAATTCATCCGCACCTGGGGGCGATTCTCCTTCGCTCCACAATGGTTCACCGATGCACCCCATCCCGCGACACAGACCCACCTCAATTGGATTCCCGTTGACTCGCGGTTCGTGCAAAAACCCTAAGGGAACAACAGGGCGTCGTACCCACCACCTGCCCCGCCACGAGTTCGATCCACGGCATTCCTCCGGTGGTTGCACGCAGCAAGCCTCCCTCAGCCAAGCCCTAACCACCGCCCCGCGACAGGATGTCGCGGCTACGTCCGCCGCCCCGCCCGCCGCGAGACCTCCGTCCAATGCGATTCGCGCCGGAGCGGAGAGGTTCGCCAAGCTCCGAGGCGAACGGCCTACTCCGTCGCCAGGATCGCTTCCAGCAGCGGGCCGACCGGGTCGAGCCCGTGCGGGTGGTGGCCGAGGCCGGGCTTGCGCCATTCGCGAACATCGCCCCCGAGCCCACGGTAGGCTCCCGCGAGCGCGTCGGCGTTGGCCGCGACGGGGACGACCTCGTCCGCCTCACCCAGCACGAGGAACACGGGGACCCCGGCCTTCGCGAGCGGCTCCAAAGTGGCGGGATCGCAAGGCTGCCGCGCCGTCCCCGCGGCATCTTCGCCCAGCCCGTAGGCATCGAGACAACGCGCCCAATCGCCCTCCGAGCGCTTCCCCCCCGAACCGCCGCCGGGCCAGGTGCGGAAGTCGCAGACCGGGTTGTCGCCATAGATGGCCCGGACTTTGCCGGGGTTCGCCGACGCCCAGTTGAAAATGATCAGGCCACCGCGCGACATGCCCTCGAGCACCGGCCGCCCGCCCAATCCGAGCGGTCCGGTGGCGAAGGCGTGAAAGCGATCCCAGCGCCCCACCGCCCGCGGCGCTCCGTAGAGGTTCGCGACGTCACAGTAGCAGAGGTGCCAACCCCGCTCGAGCAGGGCGATGTCGAGGGCCGGCTGGTGGCCGAAGAAGCGCGCCCGCCAGATCCACGGACGCCCCTCCGCGGCCTCCCCCGGCACCACCACCGTGCAGCTCGCCCCGTCGCCCGGAAGCCGGAAGTCGTGCCGCGCGAAACCGTGCCACTCCGACACCTTCGCTTCGAGCCCCGCCCCGGCGAGATCCGCGGCGAGATCCGCGGCGGCGTTCGGGGCGCTGCAAGACAACGCGGATGCGACGGCGGCGGCGAGGGCAAGGTTGGGGGACTTGGCGGAGAGGGTCATGGGTCGGTGAGTTTTTCGCGGGAGAGCATCGGCCAGCAGCCTACCCCCGCATCGCCCGGATCGCGCCGGGCATGTCCTCGGCCTTGAACAGCGAAGTCCCGGCGACGAGCACGTCGGCGCCGTTGGCGACCGCGACGGGTGCCGTCTCGAGATCGATGCCGCCGTCGACCTCGATCCGGAAACCGAGACCGCTACCGGCGCGCGCCGCGGCGGCGGCAGCGACCTTGGGCATGGTCTCGTCGCCCATGAAGGACTGGCCGCCGAAACCGGGTACGACGGTCATCACCAACAACAGATCGATGGCGTCGAAGTACGGCTCGGCTTCGGCGAGCGGCGTCGCCGGGTTGATCGCCAGACCCGCCCCGACGCCCTCCTCGCGGGTACGGGCCAGGGTTTGTCCCACGTCGTAGTCCGGCTCGGCGTGGACCGTGATGTTGTCGGCGCCGGCGTCGATGAAACGGGGCAGGTAGTGGTCCGGGCGCTCGATCATGAGGTGGACGTCGAGGAAAGTCCCATCCGGCACGGCGCCGCGGACGTGCTTCACGAAAGCGGGGCCGAAGGAGATGTTGTCGACGAAGTGACCGTCCATGACATCGAGGTGCAGCCAGTCGGCGCCGGCGTCGAGCGCGCGGCGGCACTCGTCGGCGAGCCGCGTCCAGTCGGCGGCGAGCAGCGACGGGGCGACGGTGATCCTCGGGTTGTCAGCGGGCATAGGGCACCTCTATGTTTCCCACCCGCGACCCGCAAGCCGAATGCCAGACACCGCCGCCGAAGAAGGACCGATCATCGATCTGCAGAGCGACGCCTACTTCATGGGGCAGGCCTTGCGCGAGGCGTCCAAGGCCTACGAGCGCGAGGAGGTACCGATCGGCGCGGTGGTCGTCCGCGAGGGGCGGGTGATCGCGCGCGGGTTCAACCAGGTGGAGACACTCAAAGACGCCACCGCACACGCGGAGATGCTGGCGCTGACCTCGGCGGAGGGGGCGGTCGGCGACTGGCGGCTGACCGACTGCGACCTCTACGTGACGAAAGAGCCGTGCCCCATGTGCGCCGGCGCGATCGTGCACTGCCGGATCCGCCGGGTGGTGTTCGGTTGCCCCTCGCCGAAGGACGGCGCCTGCGGCGGTGGCTTCGTCAATATCCTGCAGCAGCCGACCTTGAACCATGCCTGCGAGATCACCCGAGGGGTGCTGGGGGACGACTGCGCGCTGCTGCTGCGGGCGTTCTTCCAAGAGGCGCGGGCGAAGGCGAAAGCGGCCGGGTTGGAGTAGGATTCGGAGCGCCGCGTCTCGCTCGCAAGGGGGCGGTTGGGTTTGCGGTGGCTCCTTAGACCGGTCACGGCGGAGACGGAGCCCCGCCCTCCACTGGTTTTTAGATTAGCCGGGGTAGGATACCCCTTCAGGCGCGCAGCTTGGCGATGGCCCATTCGGCGTGCTCGGCGACGAGTTCGCCTTCGGCCTGCGCGGCGCGCTCGAGCGCGGGGAGGTCGGCGGCCGCGCCCGTGTTGCCGAGGGCGACGCAGACGTTGCGTAGGAAGCGCTCGCGGCCGGTGCGCTTTACCGGGTTGCGGGCGAACAGCGCGCGGAAGGCCCCGTCGTCGAGCGCGAGGAAGTCGCGCAGCCGCATCGTGTTGAACGCGCGGGCGGCGAACTTCGCCTCCCTCGACCGGCGGGCGAAGCGGTTCCACGGGCAGACCTCGAGGCAGGTGTCGCAGCCGAACACGCGCCCGCCGACCGCCTCGCGGAACTCCTCCGGGATCGGGCCGGGATGCTCGATGGTCAGGTAGCTGATGCAACGCCGCGCGTCGAGGTGGCGCGGCGCGGTGATGGCGCGGGTGGGGCAGGCGTCGACGCAGGCCGTGCACTTGCCGCAGCGGTCCGGGTACGGCGGGTCGGGCCGGAGCTCCAGGGTCGTGACGAGTTCGGCGAGGAAGAACCAGGCCCCCAGCTCCGGGTGGATCTGCACGGTGCTCTTGCCGTTCCAGCCGAGGCCCGCCGAGGAGGCGAAATCGCGCTCGAGGACGGGCCCGTAGTCGACGTAGAAGCGCTGCGTCCCGCCGAGCTCGCCCAACCGCCGGGCGAAGGCCTTGAGCCTCTTGTCGATGATCAGGTGATAGTCCTCCCCGCGCGCGTAGCGGGCGAACGCCCGCCCCGGGCCGCCGGCGCCGGCGGGCAGGTGGTCGGCGTCGGCCTCGGCGTAGTTGAGCGCCAGCACGATGACCGTCTTCGCGCCGCCGACGAGCCGCCGCGGGTCCTTGCGGCGCTCCGGGGTTTTGGCCATCCACTCCATCTCTCCGTGCCACCCGTCGTCGAGCCAATCTTGGAAACGCGCCGCGTGCGCCGCCTCCCCGGCGGCCGCGAACCGGCAGGCGTCGAACCCCAGCTCGGAGGCGATCGCCCGCACTTGGTCCTCGAGCGGCCGCGCCATCCCCCCCGTTCAGAGTTTGCCCGCGAACCAGAGCCGCACGCTCTCGGCGATCCCGTAGGCGATGTCGCGCGGCGCCAGCTCGCCGGTGCCGACTCGGAGGTCGGCAGCGCTTTGATAGAGGGGCCGGCGCTCATCGAGCAAACCCCGCACCGTCGCCTCCGGGTCGGGCGTCTGCAGCAGCGGCCGGTCGCGGCTCTCGCCGACGCGCTCCATCACCGTCGCCGGCGAGGCGTCGAGCCAGACGACAAAACCCGCGCCGCGCAGCCGGCCGATGTTCCCCGGGTGGGTCACGGCGCCGCCGCCGGTCGAGATGACCTGGCGCTCGCGCCGGGCCGCCTCGGCGATCGCCCGCTCCTCCAGTTCGCGGAAGCGCCCCTCTCCTTCGTCGGGGTCGGCGAAGATCGCCTTGATCGGCTTGCCGGCCCGGCGTTCGATCACGGAGTCGGTGTCGACGAATCGGAACCCGAGCTGGCGGGCGAGCAGCCGCCCGACCGTGCTCTTGCCGCTGCCCATGAAGCCGACCAAGACCACATTCTGCGGCGTCTCGCGCGCGGCGGCGGCCGGCGCGGTCTCTTGTGGGGCTTGGGGCATCCTCGTATCATAGGCGCCGCACCGGCCGCGGGGCAAGTCCCTCCCGTTGACGAATGCGGCGCGCTCGACAAAGTGGCGCCCAACGTTTTGCAAACCGAAGTCCTCAGCGCCGGCACCCCGGAAGAGACCCGCGCCGCCGTCGGAGCCGCGGTCGCGCGCCTGCGCGCCGGCGAGACCGTCGCCCTCCCCACCGAGACCGTCTACGGGCTCGCCGCCGACGCCGTCGACGCCGAGGCCTGCGCCCGCATCTTCGAGGCCAAGGGGCGCCC
>JAUIGD010000183.1 GCA_030430255.1 Verrucomicrobiia bacterium | reverse complement strand
CAGGAGCGGGGTGTCCCGGTCGACGGGGACGAAGCGGATGGCCATCGCAACACCTCGACCACGTCGGCGGGAGGGTCAAAGTCCGACAGGCTCCTAGGGGGCGCCGAATCCTGCGCCCGCCTTCTCCGGACCACGACTGGGTTTAGATTCTGCGTGAGAGGTCAAAAAGATGATCAATTTATCAGGTGGATAAAAGCTGTTTTTCCCCTTCTCAATTTTTAGTGCCTTCATCCCATCCAGATTGGTCTCCAGCAGCTGGACTATTTGCCACGAAGAATCGATTTCTAAAGTGTCCCATTTGCCCGGTGGATGGAAGCCAAGAAATTGCGATACAACCAGGATCAAGGCATTACGATCCTCCTCTTCAAGCCGAGCCGAAGGGTTTGTAACATCAATGGTTTCCATGTAATCGTCCGCAAGGAATTCATCAGGTAACAAAGGAGGCAAAGTGATCACCCCCGCCTCCCCTCCAAGCACCCAGACGAAACCTTCAGGAAACGGAGATTCCTCACATGAATAGAGGTTGGCGAATCCTATTATATTGAGAATCGTTAACATCAATATTTCTTTCATTATGGAATGATGGTGTAATTGTTGTATATGGCTCTGTCTGCTCTTTATGTAATCACCTCAGCCTCCGCTACGACTTCTGCGCCACGCTCCGAAAGAACCGGCTAGATCAATGAACATGAAAAGAACGCTGCTGCTAATACTTGCACTTTTGCTTGCCCCAATCACCTCAGGAGCATCGAAGGAATCTGAACCTGACCTTAGGCTTTTCGAGAACATCACATCAGATATAATAGTTGAAGAGTTTGACGCTCGCGATGTCACTCTGCTTCAAGCATGCCGACAGCTCAATTTCCAATTGGATGACGCGGTGAGAGCAATTGGATTTCCCCGAATGATCGTAGGCGAATGGATCACTGTTGACCCAAAATCTCCTCCAGCGAACGAGAACGTATTCCTGCACGTAAAGGGAATCTCCGCGTTGACCATCGTAAGGATTCTTTGCGAGCAAGCTCAAGCAGGACAGTTTGCAACAGCAGGCGGAGGAATCCGACTCGCCTCAAGCGCCATAGACCTCAAGCCCGAACTCCCTCCGATAAAGCCCAAGTAGGGGGGCATCGGTGTAGACATTTTCATCTTCAAATTGTCGCTGGAGCGCATGCTATGGGGGTTAGCGCGGCTCCTGCTGAGCTTCCCGCTCGGGGAGCGGAGTCACCCTCGGCGGGGCGGAATGCGGTGATAGATGGAATGCAGTGGAATGCAGTGACAGGTACTTTCAGTGGGTACTTTCAGTGGAATGCAGTGACAGGTACTTTATCCTCCTGTACTTTATCCTCCTGGGCGGGCGCCCCGACGGCAACGGCTGAGGGTTGGATGGTCATCTCGACGATGCGCTGCTCGCCGTCCCATCGGCACTCCCAGCGCGCGTCGTCGGTCAAGTCGCCGTCCGCGTCGCGCGCGGAAGTTACTCGATCAAAGCATTCATTCTCTGCTGCGGACGGCGGAGGCAAATGTCAAGATTCTTTGACCGACCCCCAATGCTGCCCCTTCGAGATCGGCCGCGGCGAGTCCTTCACGCTCGCCACGGGCAAGCTCTACAAGGCGGACGGCGACGAGGTCTCCGCGGGCGCCCCGGGGCTCGTCGGGCGCTTCTACCTCAACGGGACGGACATCTTGACCGAGCTCGACCTCTCGGGCTACGTGGTCGGCACCGGCGTCCTGATCGATTGCATGACGGGCGAGGAGTGCGCCGGGCTGTTGCCCGGCGACTACGGCTACTTCGTGAGGATCTTCGAGGACGGCGCGAGCGGAGAGTCCCCACCGTCGCCAAGGGCACGCTGCGGATCGTCGACGAGGGGTCCCCGACTACGGTTGATCCTTACGGCAAGGATCGGCCGCTTTGACACCCCGGCGCCGGCGTCCTGATCGACTGCCGGAAAAAGGGAACAGCGACGACCGGGCGGAAGGGCGGAGCCCCCGTCCGCCCAAGCCTCACGCGGTCACTGTCACGGTCACGGCCAACGGACGTTCGCCCCCCGCTTCGCGCGCCGCGCTGGAGAGCCCGCCTCCGCAAATGTCATTCCAACACCAGTTCCAACTCGCCCTGCACCGCCGCGGCGCAGGATCCGGCGCGATCGGAACGCGTTTCGACCTCCGCCGCCGCCCTCACCTCGAAGGGGCCCGTCGGGCGATCGCGACCGGCGCAGGCGACCTCGATCCCCCCGATGCGCTCACGCTGGAGGGCGACCTCGATCGCGTTGACCGCGACCTCGGGGAGGTTGCAGTCCTCACTGAGGTGGCCGAGCAGCACCCGGCGGAGCTTGCCGCCCGCAGCAACCTCCAGAACGAGGTCGGCGCACTGCGCGTTCGAGAGGTGGCCGTGCCGGGAGGCGACCCGCTGCTTGAGCGACCACGGGCGCTTGGAGTCGTTCTGCAACATCGTGTCGCAGTAATTGGCCTCGACGAAAAGGGCATCGACGGCCGCCAGGGCGGTGCGCATCACGCCGGTGACGTGGCCGACATCGCTGGCGAAGCCGAGCCGCGCGCCGCCGTGACCGAAGACGAATCCCAGCGGATCGACGGCGTCGTGCATCACCGTGAAGGCGTCGATGGCGATGTCGCCGACGGAGAACGAAGCGCCGCTCTCGACCATCCGCCACGAACGCGGGCTGGTGATGGTTCCGCCGACCGCCTCGCGGGTGATCGGCGTGCAGAAGACCGGTGCCACCACCTTGCGGCAGAAGACCTCCAGGCCGCGCACGTGGTCGCCGTGCTCGTGGGTCAGCAGGATGCCGTCGAGCGACTCCGCCTCCACCCCCAGTTCGCCGAGCCGCAGCCGCAACTGCTTGGCGCTGATTCCAGCGTCGATGAGCAGGCGGGTCTGATCGGTGAAGACGAGGGCGGAGTTGCCAGAACTCCCGCTCCCGAGGGCGGCAAAACGGAGCATGGTCGGTCGGGTCAAAGGGTGCGCGAGAAGCGATGCGGGCGCTTGGGAGATGGTTCGGACAAACGGAACGTCGTCAAGACCGAAGCGACGCGGGCGCGAGATTCCTCGATCATCAGCGCCGAGGCAGCGGGACACGATCCGGGCAAATTGTACAACGATTCGCGCCGGAATCGGCAAGCCCGACCGCCTCCTAGTTCGGGAAAAAACCCGAATGGCGCTTGGTGAAGCCGGGTTCTCAGCGGTTTGGGTCGAGGACGGAACCGATGCTCGGTCCGGGCGATCCTCGTGGGTGCCGCCGTTCCCATCGTGTGCCGAAGTTCCCCGGAGGGAGCCGGGTTCCCAACTTGGGAGGCGCTGGGGTCATTCAACACGAAAGGCTTCGGAGACACGCACCGCGGTGAGAGGCCCTTCGCGTTGCTCAGGGTGACAGCCCAAGAGTTGAATGTGGGGTGTTGGGGGTTTTCGACCCCCGCGGGGAAGCCGGCGTGTCATCCTGACAAGCGCAGCGCTGAAAGGACCCGCCATGAAACCGGCGCGCCGAGCCACCCGGACGCCCCGGATGCCTTGACGGCTCCAAGCGAGCGGGCACCGGGACGCTGCCACCCGTCGATGCCTTTCCTTAACCAAGCGCCATTCGCGCCAACCCGGGTTTGCCCGGGCTAACCCACCCATTCCCAGGTCACCTCTCGCTCGATGTCGGGGTGGAGGGAGTGGTGCACGGGGCAGGCGTTGGCGGCCGCCTCGAGGGCGGCGCGGTGGGGATGATCGGGGGGCAATGGGATCCGCAGCAGCACCCCGATCTTGGCGATGCGGCGCGGCAGGTCGGCACTCATCTCCTTGGTGACCATCCCCGTCGCGCCTTGGAGGTCGACGCCGCGCCCTCGGGCGGCGATCCCGAGGATCGTCAGCATGCAGACGCCCAGCGAACTGGCGCAGAGATCTGTCGGCGAGAACGCCTCGCCCCGTCCGTGGTTGTCGACGGGCGCATCCGTCTCGATCTGAGCCTTGGAAGGCCCATGGATCGCGCGGCAGTGCAGTTCTCCTTCGTAGCCGATTTCGATGGTGACCATCTCCCGCGGTACGCGCCCGGCCGGGTGTCCGCAAGCCGTCGTTTGGGCTGGGGCTGGCTCGGGCGCGGATCGCTCGCCCACCTCGGCATAGAAAGCTCGATCGGGGCGGCGGTCAGCGCCCAGAAAGTTTCATCCTCCGAAAAATCAAGGCCTTGCAAACACGCATAATTGAAATTATGGTAATTATCATTTTGATCAAATGGCCGGTGAGTTAGAAATCATGATGAAATCGGCGCGTCGCCTGAGTCGGCGCGAGAATACGCGTATCGGGCGGCGTGAACGGCGCCGTGGCGAGAAGCTTTTGAAGACGATCCGGGAGGTCGGCGGCCTGCCCGAACGCACCCCAGAATCGCCTCAGCCGCGGCCGATGCGGGAGACTCCACATGCCGAAAGCCCCGATTTGCTTCAGGATTTTGCGCAGTTCGGCAGCCGCGTGACCAGCCTGATCGCCACCGCCCGCGAGCGCGAGGCCTTGGTGATGCACGCCACCCCCGATCCCGTGATCTACTCCGAGATGCGTGACCAGAGGCCGAGGAGGCGCTCGCGGCGGCACGCCGCAACGCCGGAGATCGAGTTCGGCAGCGCCGCTTCCGCCCCTGATCGCGCAGCGGCGAGTTTGGCGATCGCCGGGGTCGGGCTCGCCGTATTTCTGACAGTCGCCGTTCTCACGGTCACCCTCAGAGCGCCTTCGTCCTCCCGCCCCATCGCGAAACGACCGCTGCCCGAGCCGGTGGAAGCGCCGGCCGCCGCGACCGCAGCGGAGCCCCCGCCGCCGAACGGCGATTGATCCCCTCCCCTTTCTCACGCCCCGATGTCCGGCGGCCGCACCCTCGTCATCAAAAAAGTTCGCCGCCGCGGTCGTCGCGAGGGGCGGCTGACGGTGCTGCTGGTGCTGCTCTTGTTGGGCATCAGTTTCGTGCATCGCTCCGACTCATCCTACCTCGTCGCTGCCGGCAGCGAACCACAAAGCGCCTACGTCCGACCTCCGGAGACGTTCTCCCTGCCGCGCGAGGAGCAGCGTCGCCCGCCCGGCGTCCCGTATGTGCCGCCTGCCTTCCGCGGGGTCGGCGAGCCCCCGTCCGACGCCCCCCCATTCCCCGCATTCTCGAAATCGGAATGGGCCGCATCTCCGGGCAGGGTCTATGAGCGTCCGGACACCTTGCCGATCATCCCAGAGCCCGTGCCGGAACTGGGAACCTGCGCGCTGCTGGCGGCCGGCGGCTCGATGCTCGCCCTGCGGCGTCGGCGCCCACACCGCTGACCGGGATTCCTCGCCGGTGAGGCGCCATGGGCGTATCGGCCAGCGTATCGGCCAGCGTCTGGCCCGGATCGATCACCACCTCCGCAGGCGAGGCGGCGCCATTTGTTTGACGCTGAGTAGGCAGCGGCAGGGATCGGCGAAGCGGGCTGGGTGGACACCCAACCCTCAGCATCAACGAGGGCAATCCGCAGCCCGGAGCTTGGTGATCGATCCGGGCTAGGCCTGCTAGGCCGAGCGCTCCCCGGCACTCGCCACCTCGGCCGGTGCGCTGCCGTCCGGATCGAGCGGGTACTCAAACGCCTCGCGATCCGCATCCGGAGCCGCTTCGGCTTCGAAGGGGTCGCTGCCGAAGAACGGGTCGAAGGGAATGATCTCGATCCCTTCGGGGGCGATCGGGGCACCCTCGCGCAGCGCGCTGTCCAGCTCGGATTGCAGGGCGACCTTCTCTGCCTCCCAGGCTTCCGATTGGGCTTCGAGCGCGGTGAGGCGCTCACCCAGGCCTGCGGCGCGCGCGCGCTCCGAAGCCAGTTCGCTCTGCAGCGCCGCCGTCTCGGACTGGAGTCGTTCGGACTGCGCCTCGCGGTCGGCGGCCTGGGCGCTCAAGGCGAGATTCTGTTGGTTCGCCGCGGCGAGGTCTTCTCGGAGCGCGACCTGCTCTTCCGCTCCTTGCGCAGCGCTCTCCTGCAGGCTGCCGTAGCGCTCGCCGAGGACGGCGTGCTCATCCCGCATCGAGGCGAGTTCGACCTCCAAGGCCACCTTTTCAAACTCGACCGCAGCCGACTCGGCTTGGACGAGTTCGAACTTCTCGCTCAGCGTCGTGTTCTCGCCGCGGACCGCCGCCAGCTCCACCTCCAGCGCCGCCCGCTCGGAGTCGATCGACTGGCTCCGCGCTTGGAGCAGCTCGAACTGCTCGTTCAGAATCCCGTTCTCCTGCTGCATGGCTTCGAGGTCGCCCTGCAGCCTCCCCATCATGCCGAGGTAGCGATCGTTCTCGGCGAGCAAGTCCGCGTTCTCGCGCGAGCGGTCGGCGAGCCGGCCTTTCGCGGCCCGGTAATCGGCGTCGAGCTGCGCGATCTCCTGCCCCTGGGCGGCCACCGCCTGCCCCAGCGCCGCGACCTGCGCGCTGAGGTCTTTCTTGGTCTGCTCCAGCTCGGCGAGTTGGCGGCGGAGCTTGTTCTCGGTGGCGTACTTCTCCTTGAGGATGGCGTCGAGGCTGTCCTGTAGGTCTTCGACCGCCAATTCCCGTTCGTGCAGCCGCTCCGAAAGGGCGATATTCGAGTCGCGGGCGCTGACGAGCGCCGCATCGTAGTTGGCGGCGAGTTCAGACAACGCGATGTTCTCCGATTTGGCGACTTCCAGCGCCGCCTGATGGTCGCGCAGGCGCACGATCAAAGCCTCGTTGTCGTGGCGCAGCTGATCCACCCGGCGCTCGAACACGACCCGCTCGTCCTCGAGGCTCGTCACCCGCCCCGCCAGTTCCCTCACTTGTCCGCCCGTCATGCTCAACGCCAGCACCAAGGCTACCACCAATAGACCACAGGCGATCCACTTCAGGGCAGGCAAGCTCCCTCGCTCGCCGCTACGGGTTTCCTCAGACTTCGTCTCCACGGTCGCTTGCTGCTGGCTCATCGAATTCGGGCGGCAAAAGTGCCTTAATTTTAGGTATTTAAGTAAATCAGGGCGGTTTTCTGTAATTTACATAACCTCTCGGAGCTTCTAACTATTAATCAAGTTAAAATATCTCCCAAACTTAGAAAACTTCGGGACATGCGTGCGGGGGGGGCGCGATGGCTCGGCGCACCGGTTTGATGGCGGGACCCTGCCGGCGCTGCATTTATCAGAACCACGCGCTCACTACCCTGAATGGGAGTGCAGAGGAGCCGGTTCTCGCCACGCGCCCGATACTCAACCCCAAGGCGGTCGCCCTGAGCAAGGCGAAGGGTCTCCCACCACGGCGGCGCATCGGCCCGGCCGAATCCGCGCAGGCGACCGCAGGGCGCCGCCGCGGTTGGGTTCGCCCCGCCCCCCCGCTGTCTGATCGCTGCTTCCAAGCGGCTCCTCGACGAAGCGACAGCTTTCAAGCGGGGAAAAACTTCCCCACCGGCCCGCCGAGCAGGATCTCGATCGGCAGCTTCTCGGTTTCGTACTCGTACGGCGGCGGGTTCCAAGCAAAGCGGTCAGGCCAGAGTTCGCGCGCGGTTTGGATCACCGCCATCCCCGTCTGCAGCGGGCGGAACCGCACGGGGTCGGTCACGTGGATCTGGGCGCCTCGGCAGCGCTCGCCCGCGTGCTTCTGAAAGGTCGGCTCGAACTCGACTTCGCGGAACGCCACTCCCGGGAGTTCCAATGCTCGCAGCGCCGCACACCAGCGCGCGGCTTCGGCCCACGGCGCGCCAAACAGCTCGAAGGGGCGTGTGGTGCCGCGCCCCTCGCTGAGGTTGGTACCCTCGAGGAGGCACATGCCCGGGTAGACCGCCGCCGTGTCCGGCGTCGGCATGTTCGGGCTCGGCATCACCCAAGGCAGGCCCGTGTCGGGAAACCGCATCGCCGGTCGCCAATCCGCCATCGGCAGCACGGTCAGATCGCAGGCGGGAAACGCCTCGGCTTTGAACTGCTGGGCGAGCTGCCCGATCGTCCGCCCATGCCGGGGGGCGATCGGATGCAGGCCCACAAACGACCGGTACTCAGGGTCCAGCGCTTCCCCTTCGACCGTGTCGCCGAGCGGGTTGGGGCGGTCGTGCACAACCAGCGGCAGACCCGTTTCGGCGCCGGCCTTCATGCACAGATAGAGCGTCCAGATGAACGTGTAGTAGCGCGCTCCCACATCCTGGAGATCGACGAAGAGCGCATCGAGGCCCGCCAGCATCGCGGCGCTCGGCTCGCGGTGCCGACCGTAGAGCGAATGCACCGGCACCCCTAGTTCGGGGTGGGCGTAGCCCTCCCACTCGATCATGTTGTCCTGGGTCGTGCCCGTGAAGCCATGTTGCGGACCGAACAGCGCGCCGATCTCTAGCAATCCGTCGCCAACCGCCCCGCGCAGAACCTCCAAGGTGGGGCGCAGGCGGGAATCGACCGAGGCGGGATGCAGCACCGCGCCGACCTTGGCACCACGCAGCCGACGCGGCCAGGTCTCGGAGAGGTTGTCGATGGCGAGTTGGACGGGCATGGGTCGAACGGGTTCCCCTCCCTCGGCGGGAGATTCTCACCGCGGGCGGGCGGCGACGAGGGCTGCGGCGACCCCGGCCGCTGCACAGCGCCCCCCCTGCCGAGCACGCGGCAACGAACCACGGAAAATCGGCAGCCGCGAGGCGTTTCCAAGCGCACCCGAGAATGCCCAGCAATTTCAAATTTTTCTTGCATGTGATATTTTTCGTAATTATACGATTCAATAATGAATACTTGGATCGCTCGCCGTCTCGCCCCGATTTGTCTCCTTGCCGCCTCGGTGCCTTCGGTCGCCGCAGGGGAAACGATCGTCACCGAACGCGGGCGGGAGTATCGGGACTGCGAAATCGTCGGGCGCGATCCCCACGGGGTCACGTTCCGCCATTCGACCGGAATGGCGAAAGTGGCCTACTCGGATCTCGGCGCCGATCAGCAGAAACGGTTCGGCTATGACCGAGCGTCGGCCGAGGCGTTCCTGGCCAAGCATCGCCCTGCCGCACGCCCGGCGCCTGCTCACACCGGGCGCCCGGGTACCGCCCCAGTGAGCAATCGGGTGGAGATCGCGACGCTCTCGTCCCGCCCCCGCGGTCGCGGCGCCTACAACCCGTACGCGTTCCATGGCCCGATCCACAACCCCGCCCTCGCGGGCGCGGCCTTCGGCGGCTTCCTGCAGCCCTATTACGCCAGCGGGTTCGGCACCCCCGCGCTGGTGACTCCGGTTCCCGGCGGGTTCTTCTCGGGGCCGACCCTCCGCGCCGGTGCCCGCCCGATTCTCGAGAGCCCGGTCGCCCCGGGGATGGTGTCGTACAGCCAGTATCGCGACACCCGCGCCGGGGCGGTGCGCGCCGCCGTGCGCGCCACCCCCTCCGCGCGCCCTGCCCCCGCCCCCGCCCCCGCCCGCGGCGGCAAGCGGTAGAGGCCGCGGCGCCGGGAGGCCTTCAGTCGCTGGCGAGGCGCTCCCGCAGCTGCCGGTGCCGCTCGCGCCCCTCGGCGTTGCGCACCGCCATCGCCGCAGCCCGACGTTGTCCGACCAGCACCACGATGCGCTTGCCGCGGGTGATCGCTGTGTAGAGCAGGTTGCGCCGCAGCAGGGCGTACTGCTGCGAGACGATCGGCACGACCACGCAGGGGAACTCGCTCCCCTGGCTCTTGTGAACGGTGATCGCGTAGGCCGGGGCCAGTTCGTCGAGTTCGCCCGGCTCGTAGTCCGCTCCGCGCCCATCGTCGAACTCCACCCGCACCCGGCCCGGGTCGGTACCGATCTCGGCCACCCGGCCGATGTCGCCGTTGAAGGTCTCCTTCTCGTAGTTGTTGCGCAGCGCGATGACCTTGTCCCCCGCCCGGTAGCGCGCGCCGAACCTCTCGATCTCGAAGGTCGCTTCGTGCGCCGGGTTGAGGGCGTCGCCGAGGCGGCGGTTCAGTGCCGCCGTCCCGAGAACCCCCCGGTGCATCGGCGCCAACACCTGGATATCGCCGATCGGATCCAACCCGAACCGACCGGGCAGCCGGTCGCGCACCAGCTTCACCAGCGTGTCGGCGGCCGCCTCCGGATCGTCTCGCTCGATGAAGAAAAAATCCGTCCCCCGCGCCGGCGGGGCGGCTTCGTCCAGCTCGGGCGGGAGGCGGCCGGAGTTGATCTCGTGGGCGGCGCGCACGATGCGGCTCGACCCCGATTGGCGGAAGATCTCGTCCAGCCGCGCGACGGGAACCAGACCGCTGTCGATGAGGTCGGCCAAGACGCAGCCCGGTCCGACCGAGGGTAGCTGGTCGACATCGCCGACGAACCAGAGGTGCGCGTCGCCCGGGAGGGCGCGCAGCAGGGCGGCCGCGAGCGGCAGGTCGAGCATCGAGGCCTCGTCGACCACGAACAGCTCGCCCTCCAGCGGGCGGGCGGCGTCGCGGGCGAACCCCTCGGCACCACCTTGGAACTCGAGCAGGCGGTGGACGGTCTTCGCCTCGATGCCGGTCGACTCGGCCATGCGTTTGGCCGCGCGGCCGGTCGGCGCACACAGCACCGGCTGCACCCCTTTCGCCCGCAAGATGCGCAGCGCCGCGTTGAGGATGGTCGTCTTGCCCACCCCCGGTCCGCCGGTGATCACCAAGACGCGCTCGCGCAGAGCCGACGCCACCGCCGCCCGCTGCCCCGGCGCGAGGGGATAGCCGACCTTCCGCTCCGCCCACGCCAGCGCCTTCTCGACGTCCAGCGCCGGGTGCGAGGCCGCCGCCGCCGCCAGCGCGCGCAGCCGAGCCGCCAGCTCCCGCTCGGCTTCCAGGAGGCGGGGCGGGTAGATGAGGCCGCCATCCCGCTCCAGGCGCCCGGCACCGAGCAGGCGCGCGAGCGCCTCCGCCGCGACGCCGCCCTCGACCCCTAGCAACTCCGTGGCGCTTGCGAGCAACTCCGCCTCCGGCAACGCGCAGTGCCCTGCCCCGACCGCGGCCTCAAGGCAGTGGTCGAGCCCGGCTTCGACCCTCGTTCCCGCGGCGCCGCTCACCCCCAGCTTCGCGGCGATCGCGTCGGCCGTCTTGAAGCCCACCCCGTGCAGGTCGCGCGCCAACCGGTAGGGGTCGGCTTTGACCTTGTCGATCGCCGAGTCGCCGTAGGTCTTGTAGATGCGCACCGCGCGCGCGGTGCTGATGCCGTGTTGGTGGAGGAACACCATGATCTGGCGCACCGCCTTCTGCTTCGCCCACGCCGCCTTGATCTCCTTGCGCCGCTTCGCGCCGATCCCCTCCACCTCCTCGAGGCGCTTGGAGCGGTGGTCGATGACATCGAACACCTCCGCCCCGAAGTGCTCCACCAGCTTCTTCGCGTAGACCGGACCGATGCCCTCCACCAGCCCGCTGCCCAGGTAGCGCTCGATCCCCTCCAGCGAACCCGGTTCGGAACTGGTGATCTCGGCGGCGCGGAACTGCGCGCCGAACCGCTCGTCGTCATGCCACTCGCCACTCGCGACGATCTCCTCGCCCGCGTTCGGTGCGGCGATCCTGCCGACCACCGTCACCGGCCCCCGCTTGCCGCGCGGCACCACCCGCAGCACGGCGTAGCCGTTCTCCTCGTTGTGGAAGGTCACGCGCTCGATGCTGCCGCGCAGCGTCTGGGGGCAAGGCTCGCTCAATTCGCCACCACTCTGGCCGAACAACGCCGACCCGGGGAGGGCAAAATTTCAACCGGCCCACCCACCACCACCGTGGATGACAGGCGCCGGTGGCAGGCGCCCGCGCGCCCCGCCTAGCCCGAATCGCTCACCAAGCTCCGGGCTGCGGCTTGCCCTCGTTGACGCTGAGGGCGTTGGCGTGGTGACCGGCTCGGGCAGGGTGTTCACCCAGCCGCTTCACCGGTCCCTGCCGCCGCCTGC
>JAUIGD010000182.1 GCA_030430255.1 Verrucomicrobiia bacterium | reverse complement strand
GGGAATACCGGGTGAGGCAAGGGAAAACCATGAGGCTGCGTGTCCGGCGTGGGATATCGGGGCTTGCGGAACGGGCGGCTGCCGGGATGATCGCCGCGTGTCGACTTCCCACCTCATACCGACGCCGGTC
Source organism: Verrucomicrobiia bacterium (assembly GCA_030430255.1). Classification (GTDB taxonomy): domain Bacteria; phylum Verrucomicrobiota; class Verrucomicrobiia; order Verrucomicrobiales; family DEV007; genus JAUIGD01. The sequence goes on along the minus strand of JAUIGD010000182.1, from coordinate 11,777 downwards.
GCCGTCGTTGGCGCCAGCGGCTACTCTGGAGCAGAGCTCATCCGCATCCTCCTCGGCCATCCCGGCGCCGAGGTGGTGTGCGTGACCTCCCGCGCCGAGGCTGGCCGCACCTTGGCCGAGGTGTTCCCCCGGTTCCGCGGACGGGACCGCGCCGACTCCGTGCGCTTCGTCGGACCCGACGCCGGGGCCATCGCGGCGAGCGGTGCCAAGGTCGCGTTCCTCGCCTTGCCGCACGGGGTGGCGTCCGAGTTCGCCAGGCCGCTGCTGGATGCCGGGCTGCGGGTGGTCGATTTGAGCGCCGACTACCGGCTGCGCGACGCCGCCGTCTACGAGGAGTTCTATGGCGCGCCGCACCCTGACCCCGATCTCCTTCCCGGGGCCGTCTACGGCTTGCCGGAAGCGCGCGCCGAAGCGATCCGGGGAGCCGACCTGGTCGCGTCTCCGGGCTGCTACCCGACCAGCATCATCACGCCGCTGCTCCCCGCCTTGAGCGCGGGTTTGGTCGATCCCTCGTCCGTCCACGTCGTCAGCACCAGCGGCACCAGCGGCGCCGGCAAGAAGGCGGACACCGCGCTCTTGTTCGCCGAGTGCAACGAGAGCGTCCGCGCCTACTCGGTCCCCAAGCACCGCCACCTCAGCGAGATCGAGCAAGAGCTGTCGCTCGCCGCGGGCACAGCGGTGGCCATCTCGTTCACGCCGCTGCTGGCGCCGGTGACGGCGGGGATCTGTTCGACCATCTACGCGGCCGCGGCCGGGGGGAAGGGCGCCGATGACCTGGGCGCCGCGCTGGAAGCCGCCTACGGTGAGGCGCCCTTCGTGCGGTTGCTGGGGGAGGGCGTGCCGGCCGACACCAAGAACGTGACGCGCACGAACTTCATCGACATCGGCTGGGCGCTCGACCCGCGCACCGGGCGCTTCGTGTTGATGAGCGCCGAGGACAATCTGGTCAAAGGCGCGGCCGGCCAGGCCGTGCAGAGTTTCAACCTGATGACGGGGCAAAGCGAGACCGCGGGGCTGTTGGATCTCTGAGGGCGATGAACACGCCCTGCCCGTTGCTGCCGGAGATCGGGGCGCGCTTGACCGCGGCCGACGCCAGGGCGGTGAACCCGGCCGCCGCCGGGGGGGCCTATCTGTTCCGGCTCCGCTACGCGCAGAGCAAGTGGGGCGAAGGGCTGCCCGCGCAGGCCCTCCTGCAACTCAACCGGGCGTTGGCGGTGCCGCTGCAGGGCGGTGAGGCCGAACTGACCGAATTCCCGCTCCCGTACGGCGCCGTCGCCTGGATCCTGAGCGAGCGCCCCGATCGCCGCGGGCAGTTCTTAGCAAATCCACGCCGACATTGGCAGCACTACGCAACGCGGATGGCCGGGCCGATGGCCGAGCTGCGCACCTGGCGCGCGTGGGCCTGCCACGCGATCGCTGCCCGGGTCCTGCCGGAGGCCGAGTTCCCGGCCGACGCCGATCAGATCGCGGGGGAGGGGCTCACCATCCCGGGCGAGGAGGAGGTCGAAGCCCAGCTCGTGGCGCTGGGATTGCCGGGGGAGGCGGAGCTCTGGCGGGCGGCGCTGGCGCGCTGATCCCGTCAGACCGCTGCCGAGGCCTCGGTGGCCGCGCGGAGGAGCACCATCCCGACGGCGATCAGGGCGGCGCCGATGAACACCAGGAGCGCTCTCGTCCTCTTGGGGAAGGAGGCGACCCCGGCCACCACGCAGATCGAGCCGCAGAGGGTGGCGAGGATGGCGGAGGTGAAGAGGAGGTCGAGCATCGGACATGATACCACCGCCCCGCAGCGCCGCCGTTCCCCCTTGACCGCGGGCGCGGGGCGAAGAATGATCGGCGCCTATGGCTAACGAAGCTTTCCCAGAAATCCCCAAGATCCCGTTCGAAGGTCCCAGTTCCCGGAACCCGCTCGCTTTCAAACATTACGATGCGGACGAGGTGGTCGGCGGCAAGCCGATGAAGGAGCACATGCGCTTCTCGATGGCCTACTGGCACGTGATGCGCAACCCGCTCGCCGACCCCTTCGGAGGCGGCACCGCTCAGCGCCCCTGGGACGACGGTTCCGATTCGATCGAGAACGCGCAGAACCGCGCGCGGGTGGCGTTCGAATTCATGGAGAAGCTCGGGCTCGAGTACTACTGCTTCCACGACCGCGACGTCGCCCCTGAACTCGGGGATCTGCAGAAGTCGAACGAGGCTCTCGACGCCGTCGCCGACGTGCTGGAGCAGGAACAGGAGCGCACCGGCATCAAGCTCCTCTGGGGCACGGCCTGCCTGTTCGCGCACTTCCGCTACAACCAGGGCGCCGCCACCAGCCCCAACGCCGACGTCTTCGCCTACGCCGCCGCGCAGGTGAAGAAGGCGCTCGAGGTGACCCACCGTCTCGGCGGCGAAGGATACACCTTCTGGGGGGGGCGGGAAGGCTACGCGACGCTGTGGAACACCGACATGAAGCGCGAGCTCGACCACCTCGCGCGGCTCCTGCACATGGCCGTCGCACACAAGAAGAAGATCGGCTTCACCGGCCAGTTCTACATCGAGCCCAAGCCGCGCGAGCCCTCCACCCACCAGTATGATTCGGACTCGGCCGCGTGCCTGAACTTCCTGCGCGAGCACGGGCTGATGGATCACCTGAAGCTGAACCTCGAGACCAACCACGCGACGCTCGCCGGGCACACGATGATGCACGAGATGCGTGTCGCCGCCGCCGCCGGGGCCCTGGGGTCCGTCGATGCGAACACCGGCGATGAGCTCATCGGCTGGGACACCGATCAGTTTCCCACCAACATCTACCTGACGACCCAGATCATGCTGGAGATCCTCAACATGGGGGGCTTCACCACCGGCGGCCTGAACTTCGACGCCAAGTGCCGGCGCGAGAGCTTCGAGCCGGTCGACCTGTTCCACGCCCACATCGGTGGCATGGACGCGTTCGCCCGCGGGCTGAAGATCGCCCACGCGATCCGCGAGGACGGGCGCCTCGAGGCGTTCGTGAAGGAGCGCTACGCGAGTTTCGACACCGGCATCGGTGCGAAGATCGAATCCGGCGAGGTCGGCTTCGAGGAGCTCGAAGCCCACACCTTGGCGAACGGTGAACCCGATCTGGCGAGCGGTCGCCAGGAGATGCTGGAGAACCTGATCAACGAGTACGTTTAGCCCGCCGGCCCTTCGGCCCTTCGGGCAAGTGCCAGGGATCAGGTATCCAAGCATCGAGGAGCTGCGAGGGAGCAGGGGCCGGGAGATCCCGCGTGCCGCCCCTCTACGCGACTTCAACAATCAGCAATCGGCGTTCGGCAAGCCTCAATCCGGCGCCATCGCCGTGGTGGGGGCATCCTGCCCCCAATGCGGGCGGGACGCTCGTGCTCCGCTGTGGCATCGGCGTCCCGCCGATGTCCGTGCCAGCGGCGTCCCGCCGCTGCGCCCCGCCCGCTGGAGGGCGGAGCTCCGTCTCCGCCGTCGCTGATGCATTTGCGCTCCGGCAGTCTCGACCGCGCAGTGGGCACCGCGTCCCGGCGGGTGGCGACGTGGACGTCACCAGGACGTCCGTCGCGATTCGTGCGGGACAGGGCGGCGGATTGCGCTTTGGTAGGCCGATGTTTCAAGTTTCGACCAGCCCACATCAGCCCGGCACCTGGCGGTTCACGCTCTTCGGGATTCCGGTGGCGGTGCATTGGATGTTCTGGGTCGTGGTCGCAATTCTGTCCCCTGACGCCAGAGGGGCGCACGGACCCACAACGTTCTCATTGGTATTAATCTGGGTGGTGGTGGCGTTGGTCTCAATTCTTGTCCACGAGTTCGGCCACGCCTTGTTTCAACGGCGCTTCGGCGGTAGGCCGAGGGTGTTCCTCTACGGGATGGGTGGGCTGGCGATCAGCGATGGTCGATTCAGTCACCGGGAAGGGTTGCTCATTAGTGCCGCAGGGCCAGGCGCTGGCCTCGTTCTTGGTGCCGCAGCTTGGGTCATCGCAAACTGGGTTCTCCCAAGCGAATGGCTTTACCAAAGCGCGCTCCTAAGCCGCCTGTTTCAAAGTGCTATCTGGATCAACATCGTTTGGTCGATCTTCAATCTCCTGCCAATTCTACCGATGGATGGAGGGCACATTCTGGAGCACCTAATGGGGGGGCGTAAGGCACAAATCCGAGGGTGGGTCGGTGTGGCGACCGCAGCCTTGTGTGGGGTTGTTGCGTTGCAGTCGGGTTGGGTGTTCATGGCAGTGTTTCTGGGCTTCCTCGCCTATCAGAACTACCAGCTCGCCCAGCCGCGCTGGCGGTAGCGGTAGCGGGACCATGGGGGCGCGGGCACCGCGGCGAAAAATCGCGTGTCATCGCTGCCGATCGCGGGCAATTTCGTGGCCATGAACCAAGCTCAGCTCGACGATCTCATCGCCTACCTCCGTTTCCCGAGCGTCTCGACCGACAGCCGCCACGCGGGCGACATGAAGGCCTGCGCCGACTGGTTGCGCGGCAAGATGGCCGAGCAGGGCTTGGACGCGGAGATCCGTGAGACCGGCGGCCATCCAGCGGTGGTGGGCAAGAACGAACATCGCGCCGGTCGGCCGACGGTGATGATCTACGGACATTACGACGTGCAGCCGGCCGACCCGCTCGAGCTCTGGGCTTCGCCGCCCTTCGAGCCGCGGATCGACGGCGACAAGATCTACGCCCGCGGGGCGACCGACAACAAGGGGCAGAACCTCGCCCATGTGCTCGGCCTCGGCGAGGAGTTGGCGGCGGCCGGCGACCTGCCGGTCAATGTCACCGTCCTCGTCGAGGGCGAGGAGGAGATCGGCAGCCCCAATCTCGCCGGTTTCCTCGAGGCGAACAAAGAGGAGCTGGCCTGTGATGTGATCGCGGTCTCCGACACCGGGATGTTGGCGCCGGGGATGGGGACCTTCACCTACGGCCTGCGCGGCATCGCCTGCACGGAGCTGCGCGTGAAGGGGCCGTCGATGGATCTGCACTCCGGGGTCTTCGGCGGCACGGTCGCCAACCCCGCGACGGCGGTGGCGCGGATCGTCGCCTCGCTCCACGACGGCGAGGGGCGGATCGCGGTGGAAGGGTTCTACGACAAAGTTGCACCCCTTCAGGATTGGGAGCGCGAAGCGTGGGCGAGCCTGCCCGTGCACGAGGCGGAGACCTTGGGGTTGACCGGTGCGCCGGAATTGTTCGGGGAGGCCGGATTCAGCGATGCCGAGCGCCGTTGGGCGCGGCCCACCGCCGAGGTCAACGGCATCGGCGGAGGCTATCAGGGGGAGGGGAGCAAGACGGTGATCCCCGCCGAGGCCTTCGCGAAGCTCTCGTTCCGGCTGGTGCCCGACCAGGATCCAGCCGAGGTCATCGATCTCGTGCGCCGCCACGTGGAGCGTCATACCCCGGCCGGGGTGACGGTCGAGTGCGTCCCCGGGCACAGCGGCCCGGCCTATGTCATGGATCCGCAGTCCGGCTACGGCAAGGCGGCGCAGGCCGCGCTGCGGGCGACCTTCTCCGGCGAGCCGGCGCTGATCCGCGAGGGCGGCAGCATCCCGATCGTGCAGACCTTCAAGGACGTGCTCGGGGCCGACACGCTTTTGTTAGGCCTGGCACTGCCGGACTGCCAGATCCACGCCCCCAACGAGAACTTTTCGCTGGAGAACTACTTCGGCGGCATCCGTTTGAACCGCGAGCTGCTCAGGGCGATCGCGGCGGGTTGACGGCGCGCGCACAGCGCCGCGCTCCCCCCCGAGGCAGCGCCATCCGCGTCAGTCCTGTTTGATCACGTAGACGGGCTTGTCGAGATCGGGCTCGAGGTCGTCGGCCATCTGCAGGCGCTGGAAGTAGGAATAGGTCTCGATCGGGACCATGCGCCACGAGCGCTCCGTGCCGACTTCGTAGCTCGCCTTCGCTGTCGGCTTGCGCTGGAAGACGCCGAGGTGGGCGACGCGCAGGGTGTCGTAGGGGTAATATCCGGCGCTGACCTCAAGCACTTCATACTCGTAGAGGATGCAGCAACTCTGGTAGGTGATCTCACTGGCGTGCGGGAGTTCGGTCTTCGCCCTCAGGCGGAGGGAGACATCGATCTCACCCCAATCGACACCGGCCGGATCGACCGGCAGGGCGGCGCGGACCATCGGCGCCGGCTCCGGAGGGGCGGGGTTCGTCGAGACGAGTTCGACGTCGCCTGCTGCGGCCGCCGGGGAGGAGGCGACCGGGAGGGCGGCCGGGACCTCGGGCGTGGCACCGGCGAAGCGCTGGAAGCCGCTGGCGACCTGCAGGGCCCAGAGCCGTGCTTCGGTGGGGCCGTAGTGGATCCCGTCGGTCTCCGGATAGGGGTCGACGAAGGTCGTCACGTCCCGGCTCTCGAAAACGCTGCCGAACGGGGCGACCGCGCGGTGCATGATCTCGGCCATCTCGGTTTGCAACTCCTCCGGGTAGCGCTCGGGGTGGGATTTCGGTGGCGTGATCCAGAACACCCGGCGCCCGCCGGAGGCGATCGTCTCGGCCATGTCGCGGCAAAGCCGCTCGACCTCGGTGATGTTTTCCTCCTTGGTCCGGCGCTTGGAGCGCAGCTGGGCGTAGAGGTTCGTCCCGGTCTGCACGACGACGATGTTGGGTTGGTGTCGCTCGAGCAGCGGCTCGATCTTCGGCACGGCCTGCACCGTCCTGCGCCGGCTATTGCGGGTGGGTGTCCGTTCCCAATAGCCGATGTCCGAAGCGATCGGCTTGAAACGGCTAAGCCAGTAGTAGGGCGTGGCCCCCCCGGCAACGTAGGTGTAGACCTCATACCCGGACTCGCGGAGCTGCTCGTCGAAGCAACGCCCGAACTCCCCCATGCTCATCGAGTCACCGAGATACAGCACGCGCTGCGCCTTCTTCCCCGCGCGCGGCGAGCCCGCGGCGGTCAAGGGCAGGAGGAGCGCTCCGACGAGCGCGAAAGTCGCGAGGGTGGGGGTTCGGAACAGGCTGAGCGAGGGCATCCGCAGAAACTTACCAAGATACCCAATGGCTCTGTTTTTTTCAAATTCGTTTCCCGCCGATGCCGGTTTTCTCAAGATTGCGAGACAGGCTCCGTGCCGGGCATCGGGTAGGACGCGCGAAACGCTCTTCGGTCCAATCGATCGGCAGCCTCTGCAAGCGGACCGACCAAGGCTCCGTCCGAACCGCATTCGAGGCGGGCACCGAGTTCGATCGGGGTCGATCCGAGATCGATCCCATTGCGATCCAGGTGTGCGGCGAGTTGCTCGATCAGGTCTCCGGTGGCCTCCATGCTGGAGGCGCTGGCGAGCTCGGCCGGGGTCGGAGGCGGCGCGAGCCGGCATGAGAGATTGGCGAGGTGGCAGCACGCCGTGGAGAGGTGGCCGTTCCGCAGCGGCGCGTGGACGTCTCGGGGGCGGCCGTCGACGATGGCGCGCAGCCAGTTCACCCGATGGCCGAAACCGTCGTCGCTGGAGAATTTTTTCAATTTTTTGCCCTCGGCGTCGTAGGCGACCGGCCAGGCCAAGGTCCCGCCTTCGCAGTCCAGGATGACCCCCTCGCGGACGCCGCGGACCGCGTCCATCTGCGGGCTGCCCGCCTCGGACGGGAGGGCGCGGCATTCGGCGATGATGGGGGTGTCGCCGGAGAAGAGGGTCAGCTGGGTGTTGGGGGTCTCTCCGGCGTCGTCGCCGACGCCGAACCGCCCGCCGACGCTCAGGGCTTGGGTGGGGAAGGGGGGGTCGCCGAGCAGCCATCGCGCGACGTCGATGAAGTGGATGCCGTTGTTGCCGATCTCCCCGTTGCCTGTGTTCCAGACCCAGTGCCAGTCGTAGTGCACGCGGCTCCGATAGAGCGTCTCCTTCGACGCCGGGCCGCACCAGAGGTCGTAATCGAGCGTCGCGGGGAGCTCGCAGGGAGATTTCCGCTTCGTCAGCTTTTTGCGCTGGCGGTAGACGATCGCGCGTGCCCGTTCGACGCGCCCCAGATGTCCCTCCGCGAGCCACTCGCGCGCCGCCGGGTAGGCCATGTCGGAGCGGCGCTGGGTGCCGGTTTGGCAGACCAGGCCGGACGCTTCGGCGGCCTCGACGAGCGCCCGCCCCTCCCACAGGCTGTGGGTGAGGGGTTTCTCAACGTAGAGGTGCTTGCCGGCCTCCAAGGCCCACATCCCCATGAGCGCGTGCCAGTGGTTCGGCGAAGCGATCACCACGGCGTCGATCTCGGCGCGGTCGAGCATGGAGCGGTAGTCGCGGTAGACGTCGACCGTTTCGTTGCGTTCGGCGGCGGCGGCCTTCTCCCGGTCGAGGAACTCGCTGTCCGCATCGCAGATGGCGACCACCCGGCAGCCGTGGATCTCGCGGAAGTGGTTGATGTGGTCGGTGCCCTTGTTGCGCAGCCCCGCGATGCCGAGCCGGATGTCGGCGTTGGCGCCGAGCGGGCGAGCCCAGGGGCCGAGTTTGTAGACCGCTGCCGCCGCTCCGCCGAGGGCGGCGAGGCCGCCGATCTGCAGTCCCCGGCGGCGGGTGAACGCTCGCCGGGCCGGCGTCGGCTCCGGCTGGGGGTGCAGGTCCGCGCTCATTCCCAACGGAAGTGTTCGAGGCGCAGGCGTTGCGCATACTTGCGGGCGTCGTCCGAGCGCGGGCCGCTGGTGGCGGCGAGTTTGTCGGCGATGGCGATCGCGGCGTCGATGTCGACCGGGCGCCCGCGTTCTTCCAGCAAGCGGATGCATTCGAAGCCGGCCGCGTAGAAGAAACGGAACTCCGGCGTTTCGCCGGGCTCGAGCGGCTTGCGGGGGGCGGCGACGACCTCGTGGAAGCAGTTCAGCGCCGAGGTCATCTCGCCGAGCGCCTCGAAGGCCTTCCCCTCGCGGAACAGGGATTCGGCGATGGCGGCGGTGCTCGCGCCGGGTGTCTCCCGCGCCGCCCTCAGGGTCTCGATGGCGAGCGTCGCCGACTCAGGGTCGTCCTTCGACAGGACGTACAGCGCTTCCCCCTTGAGCAGGAGGCACGATACCAGCAAGTCCGGCGCCGGGGGGGGGGTGGCGTCGATGACGTCGTCGAGCAGTTGGATGGCGAGGTCGTGGCGCTGCCCGCGCAGCCGCACCTGCGCTTGGTTGCGGCGGGCGAGCGGCGTCAGGGGGCTGCCGCGCACGACGAGCTCCTGCCAGAGTGCCAATGCCTTCTCCGTGCCCTCCCGGGTCTTGGTCAAGACGGCGACCCGCCCGGCGAAGAGGAGCGCCTCGTCGGCATACTCGGATTCAGGGAAGTCGTTGGCGACCCGTTCGAACTGGGCGCGGGCAGCGACGTAGTCGCCCTCGCGGAAGTGGATCTCGGCGATGCGCATCCGCACTTCGGGGGCGCGATCGGACGCCGGCCAAGCGGTGAGGAATGCCTCCGCCAACTCGATCGCCCGTGCTGCCTCGCCGCCGGATTCCTCGATCCAGAACGCGATGTAATCCGCCTGTTCGGCGGCGGCGGCGGACAAGGGCTCCGCGCGGGCGGCTGCGAGGGCCTCCCGCGCTGCCCGCGGGCGTGGCGGATGCGCCAGCAAGATCACGCTGGCTTTCGCCAGCAGGGCTTCGGCGAGGCGATCGTGGCCGGCGTGGGTGGTGATGAACTCCTCGAGCGCCGCCTCGGCGGCCGGCTCCCCCTGGGCGGCTTTGAGCAGGGCGCGCTCCAACAGGAGTTCGGCGCGAAGCGGGTCGCCCGTCACCTCGGGGAGCAGCGCCAGCTGCGACTCGAACAGCGCGTCATCGCCGGCCCTCAGCGCCGAAAGGGCGGCGTTGAAGGTGGCCGCCGCGGCGCGCTCCCCGTCGCCGCCGGGGGAGTCGGTGAACGACTGCGCCGCCTGGGCGAACTGGCCCGCCGCGTACTGGGCGGTGGCCTGGACGAACTCGATCCTGGCGAGTGGGGCGGCGCGGTCGGCGCTGGCGCGCACCGCCGCCAACCCCGCTCTCGATCGCACGGGGTCGGGGTCGGAGAGGTAAAGCTTGACCAGCAGTTCCAAGGCGCGGTCGGCGATGGCGTCCGGCGCATCCGCGTCGGCGAGTTCTTTCAGCGCCGTCTCGGTCGCCGGGCCTCCCCGCGCACCTTTCAGCGCCAGGTCCGCCGAGACCAATCTCGCCGCGCGGGCGAGGGCGGTGTCCGCGGCGGTCGCCCACTTGGCGAGGGCGGCCTGGCCGGCGGCCGTGGCGAAATAGCCGCTGCCCGCCAGCCGGTCGAGGGCCGGGAGAAGCGCATCCGGATCCCGGGTCGACTCGGCGAGAACGACGAGCGCATTGTTGGCGGCGGCGGCGTTGCCGAGCTGTCGCTGCGCGTCGGCGGCGAGCAGGTGGGCTCGCGAGTGGAGGCGGAGGGGGAGGCGGGAGGCGGTCGCTGGAGTGAGGAGCGGGGCCACGGCCTCGGAGGCGCCGCGGGCATCTCCGCTGCGTAGCAAGGCGTCGGCCAGGAAAGCTTGAGCCGCAGGCCGCAGCGGTGCGGGGAGCGTCGCGCTGCGGAGCGTCTCGGCCGCGGTGCGGGCGTCCCCATCCATCAGCAGGACTTCCGCGGCGGCCAGCACCAACACGGGGGGGGTGGGCAATTCGGGGGCGCCAGCCGGCGGGGTGGAGAGGATCGTGAGCGCCCGGTCGAGGTCGCCCACTTCGGTGGCCAGGGCGGCGGCGCTGAGTGCCGCCTCGACGCGGTGCGGGTGCTCGGCGTCAGCGGCGCAGGCCTCGAAGAGCGCGGCAGCATCGCTGAGGTGCCCGAGCTCGGCGAGCGCAGCGGCGCGCCAGAAGGGGCTCTCGATGCCGGCTCGATCGAGTTGTGCGAGGCCCCGTTGGGCCTCTCCGGCGCGCACGCACTCCTCGGCGAGCAATGCTCGGGCGGCGCCGCGCTGCTCCGCCGTCAGGGCGGGCGACTCCAGCAGGCGTTCGAAATGCCGGGCAGCCACGTCGGCCAGCCCGAACTCCCGCGCCTCCAGGGCGGGTTGTGCGGCGGGGAGATCCGCAAGCGACGCGGCGTCGGTCCCAGCGGTGGCCCCGGAGCTGATGGCGATGGAGAAGAGCGATAGGGCGGTGGCTGGGGCGCGGTGCATTCGGCGGCAATCGGCTGGACCTGGGCGAGCGAACTCTCCCGCATCCATCCTAGCACCCGGGGGGGATCAATTCCACCGGGCGGTTTGATTCGGTTTGACGGCGGAGCGAAACGGAAAAAACGTACCGACGAGCACGGCGCCCATCCCGCCTGCCACCACCCCGATGCACGACCACCTCGAACCCGAATCCACCGACCTCGACGCGCCCGTCGAGGAGACCCGAGTCTATTGGGCGAATGTCGAGTTCACCTATGAGGAGGGTTCGGCGCAACACGGGATCTTCGAGGGCGGGATCGTCTACGCGTTCGTTCGCGCCTTCGATGTCCGCGAGGCGCTCGACAAGATCGAGGAGGAGTTCGAGGACCGCAGCTTCGGCATCCGCGTCGTCGACTACGTGATGGAGTACCACGAAGTCCCGTGGGAGACTGAAGAGGATCAGCTCCACTTCGACGGCGTGGCGGCGCTGGCCGGATCGACCGGTGAAGTGTTCTTGGACAGTTTCGAAGTGTACGAACGGCGCTGAAGGGCGAGCCCGGATCGATCACCACATTCGCAGGCGAGGCGCTGCCATTCGTTGACGCTGAGTAGGCGGCGGCAGGGACAGGCGAAGCGGCTGGGTGAACACCCTGCCCGAGCCGGTCACCACGCCAACACCCTCAGCGTCAACGAGGGCGAGCCACAGCCCGGAGCTTGGTGATCGATTCGGGCTAGGAGCCTGTCGGACCCACCCGTTCCGACGCGAAAGGTTTTACCCTTTA
>JAUIGD010000181.1 GCA_030430255.1 Verrucomicrobiia bacterium | reverse complement strand
GCAGACCGAGGAACACGGCTACACCGAGATCAACCCGCCGACCCTGGTCGCCCGCGAGTGCATGGTCGGCACCACCCAGCTGCCGAAGTTCGAGGACCAGATGTACGGGGTCGACGACAACTCGCTGTTCCTCGCGCCCACCGCCGAGGTGCCCGTCACCAACATCGAGCGCGAGAAGATCCTGACCGAGGACGAGCTGCCGATCAAATACACCGCCTTCACGCCCTGCTTCCGGCGCGAGGCGGGCGCCGCCGGCGCCGGCACCCGCGGGCTGATCCGCATGCACCAGTTCGACAAGGTCGAGCTGGTGAAGATCGTCCACCCCGACACCAGCTACGCCGAGCTCGAGTCGCTCACCGCCGACGCCGAGAGCGTGCTGCAGAAGCTCGGCCTGCACTACCGGGTCATCGAGCTCTGCACCGGCGACCTCGGCTTCGGCGCGGCCAAGACTTACGACATCGAAGTCTGGGCGCCCGGCCAGAACGAATACCTCGAGGTCTCGAGCTGCTCGAACTTCGAGGACTACCAGGCGCGCCGCATGAAGCTGCGTTTCAAGGACGCCGAGACCGGCAAGAACCGCTTCGCCCACACCTTGAACGGCTCGGGCACCGCGCTGCCCCGCCTCTACGTCGCCCTGCTGGAGACCTACCAGCAGCCGGACGGTTCGGTGCGCATCCCCGAGGTGCTGCAGCCCTACTTCGGCGCCGACCGGATCGGCTGACGCACGCGTGGCGCCCCCGCGCGCACGGTGGCAGGTCGCTGAGATCGGCGCGCCGCGCCCCGCGACTGCGGCGCCCCCGCGCGCACGGTGGCAGATTCCCCGAGCGCCGGGTTGCGGGCAGGCCGCAGCGACCCGATACTCCCGGACGGCGAGCCGTCGCGTGAGAGAGCGCGGCTCCCCCCCTCAGCCATGTTCGAGACGCTCCTCGTCGCCGCCGCGTTCGTCTTCGCGGTCGCCTGCCGGACCTACGCCCACCCCGTCGTGCGCAAGCTCGGTGCCGCCGCGCTGGTCGCCGCCACCGCGCTCGCCGGTTACTTCCTCTCGGGCGGCTCTCCCCTCTGGGCGCTCGCCGGCGCCGCCTTCTGGTTCCTCCTCCCCTGGCTCGACCTGCTGTTGCGCATCCGGCCGCTGCGCCTCCCCCTCGACAAACGGTTCCGCCGCCGCACGGCGCCGCCGTACGACACCTTCCCGCACCTGCGCCAGATCACCCGCGAGGTCACCGACACCGGTTTCGAGCACGTCGAGGACTCGGGTTGGGAATGGGAGGGGATGGAGCAGTTCGTCCGCACGTTCTACCTCGAGGGCGACCGCGCCCAGGCGAGCATCCACCTCAAGCTCCAGCAGCACATCGCGTTCGCCTACCTCAGCATCTCCACCCGCACCGGCGACGGCCGGGTCTGGACCACCTGGAACTACCCGTTCAGCTACTCGCTCAAGTTCGCGCCGGAAACCCAGATCAACCGCGTGCGCGGCGCCGGCTCGTTCGAGGAGCTGCTCGACCAGCACCGGGGCTTCCTCGAGTCGCACGGCATCGGCGAGGACAAAACCGAGCCCGCCCAGCCCGACCAGCTCCCCGCCCTCATGGAGCGGGAGATGCGCACCGAGGTCGACCACAACCTCGACCGCGGCCTCATCAAGCTCTCCGGCAACGGCACCTTCCGCTACTCCTGGCGCGGGCTCCTCTACCTCTGGTGGCAAGCCGTCAAAGACATGGTGCGGCTGGCGTAGCACGCCAGAAGACTTCCGGGATCCACCTGTCCCGTGTCGTCTGCTGACCCATCGCGTTCCGGACCGTGCCCTGGCTTCCGCCGCCGTTGTTCGGGCAACTCGAACCGATCACCAACTCGATCCGCCGTTGCGCCAACGCGGGAGGCCGTCTCACCCGGAGAACGCCCAGAGCAGCTTCCGCGAATCTTCGTCCAGTGCCTCGGAGTCCCGGATCAGATAGAGGTCCTCGGCGACGTCTTGGATCAAGACCCCGCCGCCCTCCAACTTGCGCGGCCAGCTGCCGAACCGGGTCTCGAAAGTACGAACGCCGGAGGCGGTGCGCACCTTCCACACCCGCAGGTCGATGTCGGTCTCGATCGAATCGATGCCCGTCACCTCGATCACGAAAGCCGCGTCAGCCAACGCCTTGGACAACGCCTCACCGCTCGCGGTGTCGAGCGTCGCCGGGTTCCCCACCAGGGCCAACTCCTTGCCTTCGCCGTCGAGCAAGGAGTAGAACCGCTCGGGCTCCGACAGCGGGAAGCACGGCTTCGCGCGCACGTCGGTACCGTCGCACTGCAGTTGGCCGCTGGGGGTGAGGGTGAGTTTCATGGCTCTACCTGACGATGCGAAAGACAAGTCGCTGCCGCCCGCCCGCAGCGATCAATGCCCGGTATCTCCCTGCGGAAGACTCGAACACCGACGAACCGATCACCGAGGGAAAATGCCTGATGCCGCCCTCGGCAGCGAGCACCCGCCACCCGGTCAGACCGGGCGCGGCGAAGAAGTCGACGACGAGAATCTCCCCGGACCAGCTCACGCTGGCGATCTCCACCATCTCGGGCGCCAGGTCGCGATTGAAGACGTATGCCGCGCCCGCTGCCGAGGCCGAATTGTCAGACTGGTCACCGTTCACCCCTGTCGCGGCGCTCGACTCCTGTCTCGCCCCGGAAATCACGAGCGATCCCGAGAGACACACATCCCACCCGAAATAGTCTCCTTGGCCCGGGTTCGACGCCTTCAGTTTCGAATGCACCATCCAGCCTCCCATTGCGCGACCGAACAAATACACCGCACCTGAGTTCGACAAGAGTTCCCCGTCGTACGCTGATCCAACCGCTACTGATTCACCTTCGATGGCGACCGAACGACCGAACTCTTCGTCGCGGAGAGACGCCTCCAGCGGCGCGGCGAGCGAACCGTCGGGCGTCCACACACCGGCGATGCGGACGAAGGCAAAGGCGGCGCCGTCGCCCGAGTCGTTCGACGGGCCCGGCGCCCCGACGACAGCGCGGTCGCCGCTGATCCCGACGCCCTGTCCGAACGACCTTCCCGCCTCACCGCTCCCCTTGAGATAGCCCTGCTGAACCCACGCATTTCCAGAGCGAGCGAAAACGTAACACGCACCGGCCGCCACTGCCGAGTTGTCCGACTGGTCACCCCCAACGCCCGTCGCCATGCTCGCCTCACCCACAGCTCCGACGATCAATGAGTCCCGATCGAGGGCGACGGCGCTGCCGAATCCGTCCGAGCGTCCTGGGTTCGAGGCTTTGAGATAGGTCGTCTGGAACCAAGTCGAACCGGAACGCTCAAACACGTACGCTGCACCGTAGTTCCTGAACGAAACATTGATGGAACCGTCACCGTTCACGCCCGAGGCCGAGCTGTCTTCGCCGGGCGCACCGACGACGATCCTGTCGCCATCGATGGCCACCGACCATCCGAATTGATCCCCGGCATCGGTGTTCGAGGCCTTCAGATATCCCTCCTGATCCCAAGCGCCCCCTCCGTCCCTCCGGAATACGTAGACGGCTCCCGCGCTGCTGCGCAAGTTGTCAGACTGCTCGCCGTTGACGCCCGTCGCACCACTCGCCTCGCCGTGCGCTCCCACCACGGCGGTGTCTCCATCGATATCCACTGAAAACCCGAAGGCGTCATTCCAATCCGGGTTGGACGATTTGAGGTAGGCCTCCTGAACCCAAACCCCATCCGGCCCCCGGCGGTAAATGTAGGCGGCGCCAGCCCGGGAGAGACTGTTGTCGCCGCCGTCTGCGTTCACGCCCGCATCTCCCCCGCGCTCATCGAACGCACCGACAATGGCAAAGCCTCCGTCGATGGCGACGGAGGTTCCAAAAGCGTCGGAAGGGTCGGTGTTGGACGCCTTCAGGTATGTCTCTTGAGCCGGGATCCCGAGCGCCGGCGCGGTGACGGTAATCATAGCGAGGACGTCGATGGATCGGATCATGCACCGGGATCCTCGCGACGCAGGCTCCGTTCGCAAGGCGATTCGCCACTCAAAGCACCTTGGCGGACCATGACGCCCGAGAAGGCATCGCCGTATACGGCATCGCCATCCGCCGCTGACGGGCGGGCGCGACTCTCCAGCCCTGCTTCGCCGGAACACCGATACGGGATGCGTCGCCGCCGGCCTGCGCGGGCGCCGCCCCCTGGGGTAAACCCCAGTTTCAGCTTTATAGCCCATTCTCCCCCCGGTAGCGTCTCCGCTGAGATGTCCGACCCGAGCCTCGCTTTTTTCGCCGCCATCGCATTTGCGTCGTTCTTTTCGTTCACGGCCATGGCACACCCGTCGATCGCGGCGCTTCACGGCCCTTCGCCCCCTCGACCGCCTGGAACTCCGCTCCCCATGAGGTGCGCCTGACCTGAAGGCGGGCGCGAAGGCCGCGGGCTGGGCACAGCTGGGTTCGGGTGGGCGCGGGTCGCCCACCCCCCCGTTTCACCGGAGAACCGATACTGTACGATTCGCCCAGCGACGGCGACCGGCGCTCCGCCGCCCCCCCCACCTCCCGTGCCCGCCCCCACTGCCCTCACCGACGAGCGCGCCGCCCTGCGGCGCGGGCTCCGACGTTCGCGCCTGGCCGCGCTCACGGTGCTGGTCATCGCCATCGCCCTCGGCGCCGCCGCGGTGGTCGCCGCCCTGCGCTCCGAACGCCTGGCCGCCGAATCGCGCGGTCGCCTTTGGGAGACGCTCGTCGCACAGGCGCGCGCCGAACGCCTGGCCGGCGAGGTCGGCGGACGCACCAAGGCGCTCGCCGCCATCCGCGAAGCCGCCGCCATCCTCCCGACCCCGGAGCTTCGCGACGAGGCCATCGCCGCGCTCGCGCTCCCCGACCTCGAGACGATCGACCGCTGGCCGGGCTATGCCGAGAACGGCCTGATGGCTTCGTTCTCGCCCGAGCTGACCTACTACGCCATCGACCTGGGACGGCGCATCGAGATCTTCGAAACCGCCACCCGCGGGCGGCTGTCGCACAAACTCAAGCGCCCCAGTTTCCCCGCAGCGATCCCCTACTACCCGCGCCAACTCCTGTTCAGCCCTGACGAATCGATGCTCGCCGGCCTCTACTCAGGCGGGTTCGCCGTCGTGTGGGAAGTGCCCTCTGGAAGGGAGCGGTGGCGCGTGCGGTTCGGCTCCCAGCAACCCGACATCTGCGGCCTATCCTTCGATGCACGAAGCGAGACCCTGGCTGTGGCGATGGCCAGCGAAGGGGAGGCCCGCCTCTACTCCGCAACCGACGGCGAACTGCGCCGCACCGTCCGCACGGGCGCCCGAATCAGCGCGATGGCCCTCAGCCCCGACACCGGGGCGTTGGCCTGGGAGGACGGCGACAAAGTAACCATCGATTTCCTAGATGGGAGCCGCCCGCCGCTGGAGATCGAAGTCCCGTCGGCACCGATGGAGCTCCGCTGGACGCCCGACGGGCGCCGCGTCGCCGCCGGGTGTTACGGGGGTGAACTCTTGCTCATCGACGTCGGGCGCGGCTTCGTGCAGGACTTTGACCCCTGCCCGTCGGTGATCCACGGCATGGACATCAGCCCCGACGGGGAGGTGGTCATGGCCGCAGCTTGGGACGGCATCACCCGCCTTTGGGATGCGGCCAGCGGCAGCCTCATGCTGGAGGCACATGATGCCACAGGCCAGCAGATCAGTTCCGGCGGGGAGATCGGCTTCAGCCGCATCTTCTCCGAACTCGGACGTTGGCGCCTGGTGACCAGCGCGATCCACCGGGGGTACTCAGCGCCGGGGAGGGCGACGACCGACGGCTTCCTACCCCCAGACATCAGCCCAGACAACCGGTGGATCGCGGCGAGTTCACGGAGCACAAAAACGCTCCACATCTGGGACCGCGCGACCGGGGAGCTTGTGCTGCGCGGCCCGGCCGGGGTGAACTCCGCCGTCTTCAGCGCGGCGGGCGACCACCTCTGGGCGACGACCCCGTCGGGCCTGAAGCGCTGGCCATTGCGAGATGGAGCAGAGGCACTTTCGCTCGGCGATCCGGATCTGATCGACCCCACGCCTTCCCTCTTCCCACTGGAGCTCGGCCCCGAAGGGCGGCGCTGGGCGACGGCCTTCTCGGCCGAAGGCAGGGGCTTTCGCATCGATCTCAGCGAAGGCTCCCCGCAGCTGATCGAAGTCGCCGAGGGCCTGCCGCCCGAGGACGGGATCGCCGGCTTCACGCTCAGCGCCGACCACCGCTGGGCGGCCGCGGGCGGCTGGCGGACCCGCACCACCGAACTCTGGGACCTCGTCGCCGGGAAGCGCTATGGGCAACTCGAACCCTTCGGCGGCTACGCCGCCTTCCTGCCGGGGGGCGACCGGCTCGCCGTCGGCTCTCAACGCGGCCTGACGATCTGGGACACCGGCGGTTGGGACGAGGTTGCGCACTTCCCCTACGTCGCCGCCATCTCCACCCCGACCGTCGTCGCCTGGTCGCCCGACGGGCACCACATCGCCTTCACCGCAACCCAGCGGAGCGCCCAGCTGATCGACCTCGCGACGCTGGAGACGACGGCCAATTTCACCGTCCCAGCGAAGCGCCGGATCGCCTCGCTCCGCTTCAGCGACGACGGGCGCTTCCTCGTGGGCGGCACCCGCCCACAGCTCGACCTGTGGGATATCCCAAGACTCGGGTCGGCGTTGGGGGACCTCGGCTTGCGCTTCGGAGAACAAGGTCCCAATCCGCAGGCAGGGGGCGTCCGGGGCCGGCTCGCCCCCGGCACCGCCGCCACCTTCGCGGGCGCCGTGCTGTTGGCCGCGCTCGGGTTCGGCCTCTACTCGATGCTCTACCAGCGCCGGCTGGTGCGCGAATTCGACGCCCAGCACGCCACCCTCGAGCAGACGCGCCGCGAGCTGGTTCAGGCCGACAAGCTCAAAGCGCTCGGCACGCTTAGCGCGGGAGTCGCCCACGACTTCAAGAACCTCCTCAGCGTCATCCGTCTCTCCAACGATCTGATCCGGCGAGACGCCGGCACCGACGAGGACATCCTCGAAGAAGTCGAAGCCATCGACAAAGCCGTTGCCCAGGGTGATGGCGTAGTCAAAGCCATGCTCGGCTACAGCCGCAGCGGTGGCGCCGACGCGGTGGCCGGCGTCGATGTCGGCGATATCACCGAGGGGGTGGCGGCGTTGCTGGGGCAGCAGTTCCTCAGCGGGCTGCGCCTGCGGTTGGACATCGCCCGCGGCCTTCCCGCCGCCGCCGTCCCGCGCGGCGCGCTGGAGCAAATCCTACTAAACCTCATCGTCAACGCCAGCGAAGCCATGGGCGGCAAAGGCGCGCTCACCATCTCCGTCAGCACCGTCGATGGCGGACCCGCCGGCGCCGTGTTGCGACCCCGCGCGGCGCCTCCGCACATCGCGGTGGCGGTCGCCGACGATGGCCCCGGCATGGACGCCGAAACGATGGGGCGTATCTTCGAACCCTTCTTCACCACCAAGACCCGCGGCGCCGACAAGGGCACCGGGCTCGGCCTGGCCACCGTTTACAAGATCGCCGAGGATACCGGCCTAGGTCTGGCCGTAAGCTCCACCCCCGGCGAAGGCGCCACCTTCGAACTCCGACTGCCAGTCCCCTCCTAAGACTGATATCAAATTTAAGCCGGCGCGCGCGCATCCCCGGAACGCGAGCATCCTGCTCGCCCCCACACACCGGAGGGCACGCATTCCAGCGTGCCGCCCAAAACCACTGGAGGGCGGAGCTCCGTCACCGCCGCAACCAAGGCAAGCACGCCGCGCGAAACCCTCGCACTCCGCAGCGGAGGGCACGCGTCCCCGCGTGCCGCCCATAACCACTGGAGGGCGGAGCTCCGTCTCCGCCGTAACTGCCCCAATTCGCCACCGCACCCCCACCCCAGCCAAGGGCGAACCAAAACGCCCCCATCCACCCTTCCCACCAACACCCCTCAGCCGGTGGGCGCCACTCGCCCATCCCGGAGCTGGCCGCGAAGCGCGATCGAGTTACCCTATCCTCCGCCCGTGCCCTCCCCCCCGGACAGCAACCCTCAACAGCGACCCATCGACCTCGGTCGCGAACGCCTCGCGCTGCGGCGTTCGCTGGCGCGCTCGACGGCGGCGGCGGTTCTCGTTCTATTGGTCGCCGTCGGCCTCGCCGTGGCGGCGGCCTTGGCGGCAACGCGGGCGAAGCGCAGCCAGGCGGAGGCGACCGAGAACCTGTGGGCGGCGTTGAGCGCCGAGGCGGGCGCCGGCGGGGGCGGCCCCACCGCCACCGGCACCAAGGCGCGCACCCTCGACGCCATCGCCGCCGCTGCGGCGATCCGCCCGTCGCCGGAGCTGCGCGACCGCGCGATCGCCGCCCTCGCCCGCACCGATCTGCGCCATCTGCAGCGCTTTGAAAACCTGCTCGGGTCACCGATCGAGCGCATCAAGGGTTCGGCCTTCACCCCCGACTACCGGCGTTACTTCGCCGGCAGCGAAGCCGGGGCGGTCACCGAGTTCGATATGGCCACCGGCTCGCCGGGGCGCACCTTTGTCCCCGACCCGCCGCCGCGCGCCGGCGGGCCGGCGGACTTCGTGTTCGTCAGCCCCGACGCCCGCTTCCTCGCCGCGCGGCTCCGCGATGGCGCCGCCATCGTCTGGGACACCGCGACCGGTGAGGAACTGCTGCGCGACGACCAGGCCCGCCTCTTCACCGGCCTCGGTTCCATCGCTTTCCATCCGCGCCGCCCGGAGTGGATCGCGGTCGCGCGCCAGCGGGCGGAGGAGGTGCGCGTGTTCGATCTGGTCGCCGGCGGGTCGGTCGCCAAGCTGCAGACCGATGGCACCCCCGTGTCGATGCAGTTCAGCGCCGACGGGGAACGGCTGGCGCTGCGTGTCGGCCAGGAGGTCCAGCTCCTCGATTGGCAAGCCGCCAGCCCTTCCGCCTCGGCGCGCTTCGATCCGCCGGGCGATGTCAACGAGTTCGCCTGGCACCCAGACGGCACGCGGATCGCCGCGGCGAGCAGCGATTCGAACTTCTACCTCTACTCGACGGGCGACGGCTCGCTGCTGCGCTCCGTCCGCTCGCACGACAACTTCGTGCACTACCTCAGCTTCGTCGGCGAGGGCGACATGCTGCTCTCCAACAGCTGGGACAGCACCGTGCGCCTGCACGACACCGAGAGCGGTCAACAGCTCGCCGCGGTGTGGGGTCTGTTCCTCAATCCAGCGAGCGCTGACGGCACCCGGGTGGGGGGGCCGACCCACGCCAATCTGGACCTCTTCGAGATCGACCGCAGCCGCGTCTGGCGACCGCTCGCGGGATCCATCGACGATGCGACGGATCCCATGTATGCGCCGTCGTTCAGCGCCGACGGCCGCTGGCTTGCGGCGGGAGGCGGCCCCGGCGTCGCGATCTGGGACGTCGCGAGCGGCGCGCTGCTCGCCGAGCGTGCGGACCTCGGGTGGGTCACCGCCGCCGCCTTCACGCCCGCCGCGGATGCGCTGATCGTCACCACCGAAACAGGCGGCGCCGCGCGCCACCCGCTGGCGGCCGGCGCCGACGGCACGCTGGTGTTGGGCGAAGCCGAACCGCTCCCCGCGCCACCGACCGCGGGCAATGGCCCGGCGGCGCTCGGCGCCGGCGGCCGCTGGTTGGGCTTCGGCGGCGAGGGCGACGGGCGCGCCATCGACCTCGCCGACCCCGCCCGGGTCGCGATCGCCATCCCCTCGCTGCCTTGGGAGAACAACCGCCAGATCGCGCTCAGCCCGGACGGCTCCCTGGCCGCGTTCAGCGGCTGGCGCACCCCCTCCGCCACCGTCTGGCACACGGGTACCAGCGAGCAAGTTGCGGAGCTGCCCGGCTTCGGCGGTGCCGCCGCCTTCAGCCCGGACGGCTCGGTGCTGGCGGTGATGTCGAAGGAGGAAATCGTGTTCTGGGAGACGGCGGGCTGGTCGCGCCTGGCGGCCACCCCGCGGCCGATGGACACCGCCAGCTTCTGCTTCGGCCTCGCCTGGTCCCGCTGCGGGCGCTTCCTCGCCGCCGGCGGTGAGGGCGGCGCGGTGCAGTTGCTCGACGCCTCACCCACCGGCCTCGGCCGCCAGCTCGCCACGCTGGTCGCCCCGCTGCCCGACCGCGTCTACGGCGTCGGCTTCAGCCCCGACGGGCGCCACCTCGCCGCGGCCTGCAACGGCGGCCGCTGCCACCTCTGGGACCTCGATGAGCTCGCCCGCGACCTGCGCGGGCGCGGCCTGCATTGGGGCGGGACCGGGGCCGCGCGCGACGGGCGGGGCGCGGGCTCCGGAGACGGCGGCGCGGCACCGGGCGGCGCCGTGTTGCTCGCCGGGTCGGGCATCGCCGCCGCCCTGGTCTTCGGCCTCTTCACGCTGCTCTACCAGCGCGGCCTGATGCGCCGCTTCGCCGCCGCCGAGTCGCTCGCCGACGAACGCGCCGCCGAGCTGCGCAGCGCCGAGTCGCAGCTCGCCGACAGCGCCAAGATGCGCGCCCTCGGCACCCTCAGCGCCGGCGTCGCGCACGATTTCAAGAACCTCCTCAGCGTCATCCGCCTCTCCAACGATCTGATCCGGCGCGACGCCGGCGCCGACGAGAGCGTCCGCGAGGAGACGGAGGCGATCGCCAAGGCCGTGGCCCAGGGCGACGGCGTCGTCAAAGCGATGCTTGGCTACAGCCGCGGCGCCGAAGGCGAGGTCGGGGCAGCGGGCTCCGGCGTCGACCCGGGCGACGTCGTCGAGGGCCTGGTGGGCCTGCTGGGGCAGCAGTTCCTCAGCGGCATCCGGCTGCGGTTGGACGTCGCGCGCGGCCTCCCGCACGCCGCCGTCCCGCGCGGCGCGCTCGAGCAGGTGCTGCTCAACCTCATCGTCAACGCCAGCGAGGCGATGGGCGGCCGGGGCACGCTGGCGATCACCGTGGGGCAGGCTGCGGGGCCGCTGCGCGACGCCGTGCTCGAACCGCCCGCCGGCCCGCCACACATCGCGGTGACGGTGGCCGACGACGGCCCGGGCATCGACGCCGCCACCGCCGCGCGCGTCTTCGAACCCTTCTTCACCACCAAGACGGTCGGCGCCGACAAAGGCACCGGGCTCGGCCTCGCCACCGTCTACCGCATCGCCGAAGACAACGGCCTCGGCCTCGCCCTCCGCTCCGAACCCGGCGCCGGCACCGAGTTCGAACTGCGCCTGCCCGCGGCGGCGTAGCCCGCTGCGCCGCACATCCGCGCAGGTGGGCGCCACTCGCCCAGGTGCGCCCGCGAACCCTCCGGCCATGGTGTCCATGCGATAGCGCGCGAAACCCGTCGCCAAGCACACGAGCCCGATGAATCTCAGCCCATCTCTCCTCGCCCTCCTCTCGCTCCTGCCGATCGCGCCGCTCTCGTCGGCGGGCACGTTGACGGTTTCGATCGACCTCGCGGCCATCTCCGAAAACGGCGGCACCGCGACCGGCACCGTCACCCGGCAGGACAGCGATGGCGCGCTCGCGATCGACCTGCTCTCCAACGACACGACGGAGGCCTCATCCCCGCCGAGCGCCGTCATCGCCCACGGCCAGCTCTCCGCCACGTTCCCGATCACCGCCGTGGATGATGCCATCATCGACGGGACACAAACGGTGACCTTCATCGCTACCGCGCCGGGCTGTACCGCCGGCTCTGCCAGCATCGACATCGAGGACGACGAGGCCCCGGACTTGGCCGTCAGCGTCACCGACTCCGCGGTCTCCGAGGGCGCTGGCGCCGCCGCGACCTTCGGCGAGGTCTCCCGCAATACCGGGACGACCGGCGAGTTGGTCATCACCCTGAGTTCGAGCGACACCACCGAAGCGACCGTCCCCGCCACCGTGACGATCTTCGACGGCAGCGACCGAGCCAGTTTTGCCGTTGATGCCATCGACGACGCGATCGCTGACGGATCACAAACGGTGATCATCACCGCCTCCGCCCCAGGTTATCCCGCACGCTCCATCGAGCTCGAAGTCACCGACAACGATTCGCCGCCCGCCGCCGCCAACCTCGACTGGGGCGACCTCCCGGACCCCGATGCCGACCTCGCCGGCGCGCCGCTCTTCTACGCGACCCTGAGCCACCGCGACGGCCC
>JAUIGD010000180.1 GCA_030430255.1 Verrucomicrobiia bacterium | reverse complement strand
CGCTCCTGATGATCGTCGTGGAGAGCTCTTCTCGCGTAGATGCCATAGATGCGCCAAGCATGGCACCTACGCCCGCCTCCGCCAGAGGGGCTCCGTTAACCGCTTACATAACAGCGAGACGCCAGCCGACGTGATGTACATAGGCATCGACGCCCACGTCGAACGCTACGTCGTCGTCCGCCAGATCGACGGCCTGCCGCCACAGCCGGCGCAGACCTTCCGCAAGGAGGAGACCCTGCTCAACTGGGTCGCCAAGCAGCAACGCCTGGCCGCAAGGGTGGTCTGCTGTTACGAGGCGGGGCCTACCGGGTTCGGGCTCTGCCGGCAGCTACGCGGGATGGGGGTCGTCTGCCATGTGGTGGCGCCGAAGCGGTGGGCGGAGAACGACGACGGCGTGAAGACCGACCGGCGCGACGCGCGCGCCCTCTGCGGGCGGGTGGAGAGCTACGAACGGGGCAACACCTCCGCGCTGCGCCCGGTGCGGGTCCCGAGCGAGGAAGAGGAGCACGCCCGCGCGCTGGGCCGGCAGCGCGAGGCGTTGAAGAAGGAGCTCAAGCGCAACGCCCAGCGCGGCCGCGGGCAGGCGCTGCTCTACGGGGAGAGGCTCAAGGGGCGCTGGTGGTCGGAGAAGCGCTGGGGGCAGATGCACTGCGAACACGGGAAGCTGGCCGAGCTGCTCGCCCCGCTGAGGGCGGTGATCCTCGTCATCGAAGAGCAGTTGGCAGCCTCCACCAAAGCCCTGGAGTCGGGCTCCATCTCCGAGGAGGAGCGCCCCAAGGGCCTGGGCGCGCTAACCTG
The DNA here is from genome assembly GCA_030430255.1 of Verrucomicrobiia bacterium. Classification (GTDB taxonomy): domain Bacteria; phylum Verrucomicrobiota; class Verrucomicrobiia; order Verrucomicrobiales; family DEV007; genus JAUIGD01. The sequence goes on along the minus strand of JAUIGD010000180.1, from coordinate 11,261 downwards.
GCGGATGATCAAGGGCGAGGTCTGCGACTTCGCGCGGTTCGAGAACCGGCGGCAGGTGGCCAGCTACACGGGCCTGTGCCCGAGCGAGACGAGCAGTGGGCGGAGCCGGCGGCAGGGCAGCGTGACCAAACACGGCAACCCGCTGCTTAGGCAATACTTGGTGGAGGCGGCTTGGCGGCTCATCAGGTGGCAGCCGGACTGGTACGCTTGGAAGAAGTGGCGGGGCGAGTTCGCGCGCGCCAGCGGCGGCCGCCGCAAGCAGATCGTGGTCGCCCTCGCCCGGACGCTGGCGGTCGATATGTGGCGGCTCTACACCGGGCAGACCGACATGGAGAAGCTCGGCCTGGCCGCCGGCTAGGCGGGGCAGTCAACCTCGAACCAAACGAACTCAAAACCCTACAGCCCCATCAACATGAACCGTTAGATTTGGAGGTGCTGGGGCGCGTCCGCCGTGACGCTTGGGCGAAAGAACCGCTCGTAAGATTGGGCCGCCCCTTCATCTCCCCGGTCGTCATCGCATAGGACACCTTGCACTCGCGCCGCCTCGGGCCGACGTGCGGATAGCAGTTAGGGCGACCGAAAAAACTGGCCAGCCCCACAAGCCGGGGGGAGCAGCTCCGAGAAACAAAAACGAGCAACCGCGAAAAACCTACTCGACAAACACAGCCTCATAGCAGCGTCATGACAATTCAACCATCAACCTCGGAATTGGAGCGCGCTGTCCGGCAGCCTGTGGCAGCACTTTGACGTTCGCTCTAAAAATCGGGCACCCAGTTGATTCGGTGTGTATCGTGTGTATGGTGGCCGCGTGACAAGCCGCGACGTGATTGCCAAACTCAAGTCCGATGGGTGGAGCTTGGCCAATATTCGCGGCTCCCACCACCAGTACAAACACCCAAGTCGAACTGGCAGGGTGACTGTGCCCCACCCCAAGAAGGACATCCCGAAAGGAACTCTGCGGAGCATCTTCCGGCAGGCGGGGTGGCCTTGGCCACCGTGATATCATGAGATTCCCAGTAGTAATTCACAAAGATAGCGACTCCGATTATGGGGTAACGGTTCCCGATCTTCCGGGTTGCTTCTCGGCCGGAGACACGATGGATGAGGCATTGACGAATGCAGTTGAGGCGGTCGAGTGCCACATTGAAGGGCTACTCGTTGATGGTGAGCCGGTTCCTGCCGTGCACCCGATCGAGAAACATCGGAAAAACCGCCAATTTTCAGGCGGCATTTGGGCGTTGATCGAAGTCGATATCTCCAAGCTCTCAGGAGCAGTGAAACGCGTCAACATTACCTTGCCCGAGCGGATACTTTCTCAGATCGACGCTTTCGCCTCTCGTGAAGGGGACACGCGGTCGGGATTCTTAGCTCATGCAGCGCTCGAATACGTAAGCTCTCACACAGATCGGAGCGAACAAATCTCTGAGGCCAAAGGTCAAGAGTGAATGACGTTTTCGGGTTCGGTTTGTTCACAGTGCGGCAGCGGTTATGCGGCCTCCTTGAGGGCGGAGGGCGGAGGCGATAGGGCTGCCGGCCTTGTGCAGGGCCCTCTGGTAGCGCGCTTCGTCGTAGGGGACGCGGTCGATCCAGCAGCGGTGGAGGATGCGGATCCATTTGTAGGCCAGCGCCCGTATGATGGTATGGAGAGCGGATATGCCGGAGCTTCACCTTTCGCGATCTGGCAGAAAATCATCGGTAAGCGTCACCCCGAGCCCCAATTGAACTTTGGTGGGTAGGTGTCGTAGTTCGTAGGTGTGACAACACCTACGAAAAAGAATCATCGAACTCGAATCAACGAAGAGATGACAAGCGCGTGGACACCAACTGCCTGCCCGCCGCGAGTTGAGATTGACAGGGCGGCTCGGATTACTACCCTGAAATCTATCTTCGCCCCCAGGCAGGCAGCGGGTCACCCTGGACGTTGGGCTAAAACAGCATGAACCACACAACAATACTAACAATATTAGCGCTCGGACACATTGGCTACGCTAACGGTGCTACACTGCTGTTGACAGGGCCAGGCGGCAACACTTCTGCTCCTGGGGCACACGTTGATTTCTACTTTATACCTTCCGATTTACTCAGCGGAGGCTCGCCCGCAGTCAGCGTTTCTGTCACTCTAATAGGGACGAGTGCTCCTCTAGCATCGATCAATTTCAATCCCGTAGGTTTGAATACACCTATTCGAGATATTGATATCTTGGGCTCCGAGCTAGACAATGACACCCACTTGCTCTTCGACTTGTCACAGGTCGAATCAGTGACGGATGTCATCGAAACGCCAGACATATTCTCTGCCACAATGAATTTCAACCAGCCGATTGATCATATTCCGGCGTTCGTTCCCGCACTGCGGAGTGTGAATGGTGTCCATGGATTAACCAAAGGAGATTGGGTCTTTTCCTATGCAAATGGATCAACCCAATCATTTCCTTTCGGAATCATTCCCGAACCGGCTACTGGACTACTCATTGGCTTGTCTGCTTTTACTTTCGTTTTGCGAAGAACCCGCAATGTCCAGCGATCAGATGGCGACAGCAAATATGCCCAACAAGGCGGCGCACACCAACCCGCTACCCGCCGCGGGTCGAAATCTGAATGACAATTGCAACCCTTGACCAGAAGTCGGAGGTGCGCGGGAATGCCCCCCAGATCGTTAAGACAGGCCGGCGGCCAGCCCTCAGAATCGGTTTTCTTAGAGCCAGTTGGTTTCGCCGTCCGGGTCGCTGCTGCCGCCGAGTGCCCGTGCCCAATCACCCGCAAGGGATTGCAGAATCGGACCCCGTGACTGACCCACGAGAGCCAGCCATGGGCCTCACACCAACCAGCGCACGGATCCGTACTGGGCGGATGCGATTCCGCGGGGGCAGGTCCCGCACTCGACGCCCACATGCTTTGAAGTGCTCCCCACAGAACACAGAACGCAACCTGAGAGCGGTTGGGAACTTGAGTGATCCGGGGTTTTGGGTGGGCGCAACCACCGACGATCGCGTGCGCGGGTCCGCCGGCAACCGAGCCTCGGATCCGCTGCGACATCCCCCCTCACCGCGTCACCGCTTCAGGAACATGCGGAAGCGGAAGAGGTTGCCGGCGTTGCCGGGCGGGACCTCGACCACCACCCCATAGGTGTCGAAGCCGTCGGGCGCGGCATCATCGGCGATCTCGTCGAAGCGCACGGCGCGGCCGCCGTCGGCGAGCAGGGCGAAGCCCACCTCGCCGGCGTAGCGGCTCGGGAAGTGAACGAAGACGCGCAGCGACGCCCCGCCCGCGGGTTCGATGTCGATGGGCAGAGGCCCGAACGCCAGCCTCGGCGCCGTCGGCCGCGAACCCCCGTTGGTCGGGTCGGTGCCCTCGAGCATCTCCTGGAAGGTCGAGTAGCCATCGCCGTCGGGGTCGCCGAAGGCGTCGACGCTGTTGCCGGCGAAGAAGTGGTCCCCCCAGGCGTCGTCGATCAGATCGCCGTCCGCATCGCTGCGGGGCGGTTCCGGGATGCTCACCAGCGTGGCGTCGATCGCCTCGACCGCGAGGCCGGGCCCGGGAGGCAGCGCCACCCGGTCGGTGAAGGCCAGCACCCCCAGCTGGGCACCGACCGGCAGCTCGATGCCGCGCGGGAAGACGAAGGGCGAGCCGTCGGCGGCGAACAGGCGCAGCGCGCTGTCGTCGGTGACGACCCGCAGCACCGGCACCTCGCCCTCGAAGCTGGACGGGGTGACGGTCGCGACGAACATCTCGGTCGGCCGCGGCGTCAGGTCGCCGACCAGCGACGCTGGGAACCCGGCCGCGAGCGCCTGTTGTGCAGCCGTCGAGGTCACCTCGGCGGCGTAGCTCGCCGGCAGCGGTTCGCCGCGCAGGAGACCGCGCAGGACATCGACGGGGTTCGGGTAGGCGCCCGGGTCGGCGTCGCCGTTGGCTGCACTGATCTGATAGATCTCCGCGGCCAGCGCCACCAGCTGTGCGGCGGGCGGGTCGAGGCCGTCGTCGACCGCCGCGGCGACCTCCGCGAACAGGTCGTGCAGCAGGTAGCCGGGGTCGGCTGGACCCGCGTAGCTTTGCAAGGCGAGCAGGGTCGCGGCGTCCGCGGTCCCCCCCGGCGACGGGTCGCGGAAGGGGGTCAGCGTGAAGTCGTCGGCGGGGAAGGCAGCGTCGCGGGCGGCGATGAGGATGCCGATGATGCGCTCGAAGACCAACAGGTCGAGGGTGTCCCGGTAGGTGATCGCGTTCTCGATCAGGGTCCGTTCGAGCCCCGCGTAGTAGGCTTGGGCGCCGGCGACCCAAAGCGTGTTGTCGGCCGGCGAAGGCGAATCGAGGACCGGCGCGGCGGGGCGCCCGAGATGCGGGACGGGGATCAGTTTGACCAGTTCGCGCCCCGAGGCGGTGTCGTCGTCCGGTTTGGTGTCGAAATGCGGGTCGGTGCCGGCGACGACGAACAGGTCGGCGCCCTCGGACGGCAGGCCCGCGAGGTAGGCGCTCGGACCGACGAGTCCGCGAGGTTGTCGGCGTCGTTGATCTCGGTGGGGGCGTGGCCGATCAGGGCTTGGCCCATCGAGTAGATGTGGAGGTTGGTCGGCGTGTGGTCGGCGTTCGACGCCGCCCAAGAAGCGTTCACCGCCCCGCCGCCCGGCTGGCCGTCGTGGGACAGCGGTTTGAGCGCGAGGTCGAAGAGGTTGCCCAGCTCGATCGGCTCGCCGCCGGGCGCCGGCACGCTGTCGGGGTCGTTCGGATCGGAGCCGGCGAGCAGTTCGTTGAGGTCGGGGTAGCCGTCGGCGTCGCTGTCGGCGCCGGCGGTGGGGTCGAGGCCGTAGCCGATCTCGACGTAGTCCGGGACGCCGTCGTCATCGCTGTCGATCGTCCCCGGCTCGCCCGCGAAGGAGTAGTCGGCGCGATGGATCGGGCTGCGTGCGCCGGAGTCGCTCTCGGCGTAGTAGTAGACCGTGAACGGTTCCAGGCCGCGGAAGGGTGAGGTGATCGGCCGGTCGGGGTCCCCCGCCTCGAACTCCACCCAGATCGGGTTGCCGCCCAGGCGGTAGTAACTCCGCGCGGCATCGGTCACGAGCGCCGCCGCGACGTGGCGATCGTATTCGCCGGGGGGCGGGTGGATGCTGACCGAGGGCAGGGTCAAGCCCAGCGGGCCGCCCTCGGCGGAGAGCGAGGCCTCGCCGAACAGCACGCTCGGCAGTCCGAAGGCGACCCCGCCCTCGACCGCACCCAAGGCCTGTGGCGCCGCGCCGCCCAGGCCGGCGCTCTGCCCCCCGAAGGTCTCGGCGACGACCGTGGCGGTCGGGTTGGCGCCTCCGCTCACCACCAGGGCCGAGGTCCAGTCCGCGACCTGCAGGGACTGCACCAGCTTCGCCTCAGGATCGACGAAGGGTTCGCCGTCGTAGAGGAACACATTGGTGCCGGCCGAGGCCGCGCCCACCGAGGGCAGCGCCCCCCCTGCCACCGGCCGCCACCGCGCACCGTCGTGGTCGAGCTGCTGGAAGCGCGTGGAAGCGCCACCGCCGGCCGGCCCGATCAGCATCGACAGCGCCCCCGGCGCGAAGCCGAGAACGCCGTTGATCCGCTCCCCGGTCGGCGCGGTGAACCGCTGCCCGGCGACCGGGACACCGCTGCCGTCGAGAGCGAACACCGCCCCGTGCGCGCCCCCATCGAAAGTCACGAACAAGGCGAGTCCCGACGGCTCCTCGACCACATACACCGATTCGATCGCCGCCCCGAGATCGTGCGGCACCGCTGCGTCCAACTCCGGGACGGCGGTCCATTCCGAGACCCAGAGGACCGGGTCCCCGGGCAGCCAGAACACGACCTGGTTGGCCGGTCCACCCATGAGCGGCGCGGCGAGGTAATCGGTGCCGACCGCGAACCCCGGCAGTTCGCGAATGTCCTCGACCGCCGGGTTCTGCGTGTTGCCGACCACGAAGCGTTCGCTCCCCGCCGTGTCGTCAAGCACCATGAACCCGGCCCAGGGCTCGACGTTCTCCGCCGGGAACACGCGGCTGCCGCGCCGGTATGGCTCGGGCAACTCGGTCGCGGTCAATGCGGAGACACCCGATACCTCGCCGCGCAGGATCTCTTGGAAGGAGTCGCCGCCGCCATGGAACGCGCTGGTCACGATCAGGTCGTGGCGTGCGGAGTCGTTGCCCGGGAAGGCGATGTCCACCGCCACCACATCGGCCGGACCGACCCCCTCGATCGCCAGCATCGTCGGCGATGCGGGCTGGGCGCAGGGCTGCAGCAGATGGACCCGGTTGGCCAGCAGGCCGGCGACCAGCAGCTGGTCGCGACCGGTGACGGTGACGCGCCCGACCGCGATGCCGTCGACGCCCGCAACCCCCGACGGGCAGGGCTTCTCCCAGCTCAGCGCCCCGCCCACCTGGCGCCCGACTCGGTAGTTGCCCGAGGCGCGATCGACCACCACGACGTCGAGCAGGCCGTCGCCATCGAAGTCGCCAAAACCCTGGATCTCATGTTCCGAGAGGTAGCTGTGGCGACTGTCGACCGCCGGGCAGACGGCGGTGGCGGCGAGGCTCAGCGAGCAGGCGAGGGAGGCGGGTTTCCACATTTCTCCCCGGGATACCGACCGGGGGAGCGGGGCTTACAGAAAATGCGGGGTGGCGGGCCGGCCGCATCGCCGCGACCCGGCCGCTACTCGGCCAGATCCACCCGCAGGCGCAAGAAGCGGCGCGGAGCCGCCCCGCCGACCGGCGCGTCCTCGCGCAGCGTCACCGTCTCGGTGCCGTCGCCGTGGTCGATCGCCGTGGCTGTCGCGGGGGCTGGGACCCAGCCCTCCAGCGTCGATGACACCTCCAGCGCGTAGCTCAGATCGGCGGCGTGGCGCGGCCGCTCGAACCGCAGCGCGTAATAGAGTTCGCCGCCCTCCTCGAGCACGATCTGCTCCGGCGCCCGATCGGCGTCGGCGGTGCCCGGATCTGCCGCCAGCGCGTACTCGAGCTGCGCGGGCCGGGTGTCGCGATCGCCGTCGGTGGCCGGGCCGCTGACGAGCGGGTCCGCCGCCTCCGCCACCGTGAAGTGCGCCTCCTTCCAGATGGAGAAGGTGAGCCCGTGCGGCCCGCCGACCGAACCCGGCGAACCTCCCGGCAGGCAGCTCGGAGCCCAGGCGAAGGGGTCTGACCAGGTCTCGAAGGCGGCCGCCGGGTCGCGGATCTGCAGCGAGTAGCCGGCGCCGTCGGCCGGCGGGTACCAGGTATCGTCGAACGCGAACTCCAGGACGTTCTCGCCGACGCCATCGAGCAGCTGCACGGCCTCGCCGCCGTTCGCCAAGCTGCCGCCGAACGCCCCGGCGACGTTCAAGCCGGCGCCATAGCGGGCTTCGAACGCGGCGGGGTTCGCCACCACCAGCACGCTGGCGCCGCCCGCGAGCGATGCGCCATCAGGGAAGCGGAAGTCGATGCCATCGACGAAGCGGACGCCGGAGAGGTCGAGGGCGGCGGCGCCGGTGTTGGTGAGCTCGACGAACTCGAAGTCCGAGGCGGTCGCCCCGGGGACGAGCGCCAGTTCGGCCGGCGTCGGGTCTGCGGGGTGGAAGTGCAGCTCGGTGACCCGCAGCCACTGCTGCGCGGGCGTCGGTGCCCCCGGGTAGGTCAGGCTGTCGACCACCGAACCCGCGGGGTCCGCCAGGGTGATCGTCTCCCCGCGTGCGGAGAGCTGGCCGCCGTAACCACCCACCAGATATCGCTTCTCGTTGCCGGTCGGCGAGGTCGCGCGCCCGCGGAACGCCACGGCGTCGCGCCCGAGGTAAAGGGTGCCGCCCGCCGGCACCACCGTGCCGGCGGGCAAATCCAAGCGCACCCCGCCATCGACCCGCCAGCCGGACAGATCGACCGCGTAGCCGTTCGGGTTGGTGACGAGGAAGTACTCCTCCAGCTGGTCGCCCGACGCCGGGTTGAACTCGCCCATGACCAGGTCCATCGGCGGCGACGGCGGTTGGGAGGACGGCAGGGTAGCGGCGAGATCGCTGAAGAAGTGGGTCCTGAAGGCGGGCAGGAACTCGCTCTTGATCCGTGCGGCGGCGGCGGCGGCGTTGTTGCCGTTCCCCCACGAGCCCCACTTGGCGAAGTCGAGGTCGGCGTCCGAGACCGCCCCCGGCGGGTCGATCCGCGCGAGCACCTCGTCCACCATGCCGTCGATCAGGGGCGACGCCGTCCCCGGCGGCTGCACGATCTCGTCGGCGATGGTCTTCACCCGGCGCAGGAACATCCCCCACAGGACCGGGTCGTTGTAGATCAGGGTCTTCAGACGGTTGCTCGCGCCCGCGGTGAGCGCGTTGACGGTGAAGGTGTCGTCGAAGTAGCCGGGGCCTCCGACCCAGTTGCGCCCGAGGCAGAGGTCGACGTCCCACAGCAGCGGCCGCCATTCGCCCGAGCCTTCGGTGTCGCGGTAGAGGTAGTAGTTCTTGTGGCCGTGGTCGCGGTTGTTGATGAGCACCAGCGCCGCCAGGTAGTTGATGGTGCCCGGGAGATCGACGTGGTCGTAGCCGTAGCGGAGCTTGGCGTCGCCGGACTGGCCGAGCCCGTCGATCAGCGCCTGGAGGTCGGTGGTGCCCTCGTCCTTGCGCGTCTTCTTGGCGTTGCCGGAGACCGAGTTCAGGGTGTTGTACATCTTGTAGAGCGCGCCGTTCCCGTCGAGGCCGACGCGGTCGAGGTAGCGGTCGTCGCCGTCCTCGACCATGTCCGCGGTGCTGAAGAACGCGCCGTTGCGCTGCACCCTGAGCGGCTCGGCGAAGTGGCAGGGCTCGCCCGCCAAGGCCGGCAAAGCGTAGCCCAGCGTGTTGCGGACTTTGGCCTTGTCCGCCCAGTTGGTGAGCAGGTTGATGTCCTTCACGCGCCGCTCGCCATCGCGCCAGCGGAATCGGGCGCCGGCGTTGAAGTCGATGTCGTAGCTCTTCTTCGGGAAGCCCGCCGTCGATTGCCCGTGCAGGTCGGTCTGGATGTTGTCGTAGAATTCGCCGCCGAAATAGATCGACCCGCGGGTGCCGGAGCGGGTGTCGGCGGCGCCGGGGTTGGCGGCGAACCAATGCATCACCGGCAGCAGCGAGGTGGCGAGCGAAGCGTCCGCGGCGATCGTCCCGAAGTATTCGGGAGAGTCGTTCGGATCCGGGAAGGGCGGCATCTTCGTCTGCCGGCCGCCGCTGTCCTCGGCGACCACCCGCCAGCGCAACATGCCGCCGGGCGTGAGTTGGTCGGTGCTGATCAGCGCGGTGTAGATACCGTCGCCGGCCAGCGCGTCCGGCGCGGCGCCGTCGTCGCGCATCGGCACGGCGACCTCCGCGGCGAACATCACCCGGTGGTAGAGCGTCACCGCCGCGACCGGGGCGAAGGTGGCGGAGACCTCCGCCGTGATCGGGAGCTCCACCGTCTGGCCGCCCCCGGACGCCCCCTCGCTGATCTCGAAACCCGTGTTGGTGCCGTCGGAGCCATCGCCGTCCGCCGGCCCGACATCGACGTAGAAGTCCAGCGTGTCACCCACCGCGAGATCGACGTCGAGATGGACGTTCTGCACGTCGCCGTCGGTCAGCGCCGTGAACACCTCGGCGCCGTTGTGGAAGATGCGCCCGGTGGTGCCATCGCCGTTGGCGCTCCCGTTGTTGAAGAAGCCGGTGACCGAGTGGGTGCCTGAGACATCGCTGGTCCAGCGGCGCACGGTGGCGTGCTTCGGCCCCGGGTCGGAGTCGTTGGGGTGCACCGACCCCGCCCCGACCGAGGTCCACGGCGCGGCGCCGGCGGTCTGCAGGTCCCAGATCGACCCGGTCCACTGTTGGCTGCCGCCGTTCCACGCCCCCGATCCCGCCCCCCCGGCGAAGGGGATGAACGCCGCCGGTGTGTAGGCGCCGGCTCCTTCATGGTAGCCGTAGCTCCAGCCATCCTGCCCTTGCACGCCCGAGAACTCCGCCACCGAGTCCGCCACCGTCACGGCGCCGGCCCCGCCGTCACCCGCATCGACCGGAGGCAGCGTCTCCGGCACGCCGCGCACCAGCGGCCCCGGCTCGCCGGTGAGCGTGTTCGCCGCCCCCGGCGATGGCGCCGTGCTGTACCCCGAGCCGCCGCCGATGCCCGCCGCCCCATGCGCCACCAACTGCGGCTGCGCCAGCAGGTCAGAGCTCGAGGACGAGGTGTTCAAGGCGTGCACCGCGAGGACGTTCGCGCCGGGCAGGAGGTTCGGGTCGCCGATGTGCCACTCTTCCGGCACCAAGGCGTCGCCATCCGGCTGGTTGGCGCTGGCGGTCGAGTTCCACGCCAACGCGTCCGCCGCCGGCGAGTTGGCGGCCGCGACCGGCACCGGCTCGCCGTTGAGGAAGGCGGCGAAGCCATCGTCGTAGCGCATCCTCAACGTCAGCGAGCTCACCGCCGCCGGCGAGCTGACCTCGAACGGGAACCGCAGGTAGAGCGTCGGGTGGACGCCGTCGAGCTGGGTTTCGAGATCGGTGCCGATGTAGGCGTCGTAGGCATCCGGCTCCGCCCGCGCATAGCCGGCGCCGCCCGCGCCCGAACCCCAGCCGCTGTCGTCGAACGCGGGCGTGATCCACGAGTCCGGGTTGGCGCCGCCGGCGAGGTCGTCGTCGGCGCTGATCGGCACCCGCCATCTGAGCGGCGCCCCCAAGTCGACCAACACCTCCTCGGCGCCGTCCATGTCGAGCCCGTAGGAGACGCCGGCGACCTGCGGCGGGAACGGGTCGTGGGCGTGCTCGACCGTGATCCCGTCGGGCCGCACCAGGGCCAGATACTCCCCACCCGAGGTGAGTTTGAAATTGGTGTGCAGCTCCGACTCCGGATCGCTCCGGTCTTTGTCCGAGGCGAACACCACCAGAAACCCGCCCGCGGGCAAGGAGACGTCGGGCAGCCGCCACTTCGTCAATGCGCCCGGGTCATCGGTCAGGTACCAACCGTCGAGGTCGAGCGCGGAGGTTCCGGCGTTGAACAGCTCCAGCCAGTCCGAGCTATCGCCGTCCTCATCATCGAGCACGCCTTGGTTGACCGCCATCAACTCGGTGACGAAGACCTCTTGGGCACGGAGGGCGGAGACGGTGGCGGAGGCGCCCGCGATCGAGGCGAGCACCCCCAAGCCGCGGAGGCGCAGGGGAAGCATGGGGAGAAGAGGGGGCTTTGGAGAGGGTCGCGCGACGACCGGGGAGGCCGCGAGGCGAAGGGGGGAGAAATGAACTGCCGCAGGCGGGGCGATCAAGGGGGAACTTTCACGCCGCGGCACGCTCCTTCCAAGACGGAGAAGAAGACCAGTGATGGGCAGTT
>JAUIGD010000629.1 GCA_030430255.1 Verrucomicrobiia bacterium | reverse complement strand
CACCCTCACCACCCGGATCCGCCGCAGCTGGAAGTTCCTCGACCGCGGGTTCCGCTACCGCGACAGCAACCGCGACACCTTCGAGGCCATCCTCTCGCGCAAAGGCGACGTCGGCCGCACCCTGCGCCTCATGCACCGCACCGGCGTCCTCGGCAAGTACCTGCCCGAGTTCGGCGCCCTCACCCACCTGGTCCAACACGAGTTCTTCCACCGCTACTCCGCCGACGAACACACCCTGCGCGTCGCCGAAGAACTCGACGACCTCGCCTCCGTCGCCGACGACGACCGCCGCCGCTGGATCTACCGCGACCTCTTCAACGAGGCGCTCGACGACCCTTTCGTGCTCTACCTCGCCATCCTGCTGCACGACTCCGGCCGCGCCACCAACAGCCCCCAGCACGAGGACGCCAGCGCCGAGCTCGCCCAGCGGGTCGCCCGCCGCCTGTCGCTCAAGACCAAACGCAGGCAGCTGCTGCTCTTCCTGGTCAACGCCCACCTCGAACTGTGGCGCACCGCGAACACCAAGAACATCGATGACCCGGCGGTGGTCGCCGACTTCGCGCGCATCGTCGGCAGCCGGCGGAACCTGAACTACCTGATGCTCCTCACCTACGCCGATTCGCGCGGCACCAACAAGGAGTCCTGGACCGAGACCAAGGAGGCGCCGATCCGCCTCCTCTATCACGAGACGCGCGAGTTCCTCGCCGACGCCGACGCCTTCGCCAAGCGGCGCTCCGACGCGCAGGCGGCGCTCTACGAGGAGGTCAGCGCCCTGCTCCCCGAAGCCTTCGCCAGCACCGTCACCGCGCACTTCCAAGAGATGCCCGCGCGCTACTTCGTGCGCCGCGAGGCCTCCCACGTCGCCGCCCATGTCGAGCTGATGGTGGAATACTGCAAAGCGTGGGCCTTCGCCCCCGCCGCCCCGGAACCCGTCCTCGACTGGCGCGCCATCCCCGAACAGGGCTGCAGCGAACTGACCGTCATCTGGCAGGACCGCCACCTCCTCCTCGCCCACATCGCCGGCGCCCTCGCCGCCAACAAGGTCAACATCCTCGCCGCCGAGATGTACTCGCGCGCCGACGGCGTCGTCTTCGACGTCTTCCGCGTCTGCACCACCAATTTCGAGCCGGTGCAGTCCGGGCGCTCCCAGAAGCGCATCGCCGAGCTCCTGCGCACCGGCCTGCGCGGCGAGGAGCCGCCCTACGAAGAGCTCATCGACAGGGCGGACGACGACCTCCAAGACTGGCAAGACCTCACCCCCCAGTTCCCGCAGCGGGTCTACATCAACAACGAGGCCGACCCCGCCCACACGGTGATCGAGATCCAGGCGCTCGACCGCCTCGGCCTCCTCTACCGGATCTTCTCCTCCATCGGCAACCTCGGCTTCGAGGTCTCCAGCGCCCGCATCACCACCACCCGCGGCGCCGCCATCGACACCATCTACGTCGTCGGCGGGGACGGGAAGAAGATCACCGCACACGCGGAGCTCGACGGGCTCGCCGCCGCCATGGAGGCGGCGATGAAGACCGGGTTTTGAGGCGCCGCGCTCACCCGCCGCTAGCCCGAATCGCTCACCAAGCTCCGGGCTGCGGCTTGCCCTCGTTGACGCTGAGGGTGTTGGCGTGGTGACCGGCTCGGGCAGGGTGTTCACCCAGCCGCTTCGCCTGTCCCTGCCGCCGCCTACTCAGCATCAACGAACGGCGGCGCCTCGCCTACGGATGTGGTGATCGATCCGGGCTAGGGACGATCGCCCCGCGCGCCAGGGTCGGCACCGAGTAGAGCGACTTGCGGGCGGTGATGAACAGGGTGCGGTTGCCCTCGCCGCCGAAGCAGACGTTCGCCGGGTGCTCGGGGGTCTCGATGACCCCCAGTTTCTCGCCCCCGGCGTCGAACACGTGGACGCCCCCGGCCGCCGTGGTGTAGATGCGGCCGTCCGTGTCCACCGCCATCCCGTCGCAGCGCACGTCGATCTCGAACAGCGGGTCCCCCAGCAAGCCCTCGGCGACCACCGCGAAGGCGCGCACTTTGCCCACCGCGCCGGTGTCCGAGATGTACACCCGCCCCCCGTCCGGGGAGAAGGCGATCCCGTTCGGCATGTCGAACCCCTTGTAGGCGACGCTCAGCGCGGCGTCCGGCGCCAGCCGGTAGACCCACTTGCCCCCGACCTCCGCCGGGCGGCCCTTCAGGCCGTAGGTCGGGTCGGTGAACCAGATCGTGCCGTCGGCGGCGATCGCCAAGTCGTTCGGCGAGTTCA